>JAFSVI010000154.1 GCA_017445145.1 Bacteroidaceae bacterium
AAGGTGCAGGGCAGCTACACCGCCACCTTCTCGGCACGCCTGGCCGACGAGGCACAGGCTGTCATCAGCGGCAACGCTGCCATCGAGCTGTATGCCGACCAGACCGTGAGCATCAACCTGGTGAAGGCCCTGCGCAGCTCGCTCATCTTCAAGACCATCTACTGCACCGGCGGCGCACAGTACTACGTCCTCGACAGCTACGTGGAAATCGTCAACAACTCCGACGAGGTGCAGTACCTCGATAACCTCATCCTCTTCAAAGGCCAAGGCAACCTCAAGGCGCAAAGCCCGTGGCAGGAAGCCTTCCCCGAGGAATATGCCTGCGGACAGGGTGCCGTGCTGGCATTCCCCGGCAACGGCCACGACTATCCCGTGCAGCCCGGACAGGTCGTCGTCGTCGCCGACCAGGCCCAGAACCACAAGCAGGCCTACGACCCCACGGCCGAGGATGCCGAGGAGCTGAGCGCACAGTATGCCAAGAGTCCGGACCTCTCGGGAGCCGACTGGGAGAAGTACTACGGCAACGGCGACACCGACAACGAGCAGGTGCCTAACCTCAAGACCATCTTCCAGAACAACCAGTACATGAAGATGTGGGCCTTCGGCGTGAGCGGTGCCGCCTTCATCCTGGCCAAGCTGCCCGACGGCGTGGCTCCCGAGGACTATGCCTCCGACGAAAGCCACTACAGCACCACGCCCGGCACCGAGAGCACCATGCAGTATATGCTCATCTCCAACAAGTACGTGCTCGACGCCGTCGATGCCTATGGCCAAGGTGTGGAGCCCGAGGAGAACTGGCCCTACTTCCTCCCCAAGGACGACGTCAAGGGCATCCCCGTCAGCTCGATGTATGAGGGCAAGTCCATCCGCCGCAAGGTGGAGCGCATAGACAACGGCCGCGTCTATTACAAGGACACCAACAACTCCAGCCAGGACTGGAAGAACGAGCAGGACAACACCCCGCGCTTCATCCCCACGACCGTTGACTGACCCACGCTGCCGCCACGGCGGCACGCACCAAGACACTCCCGTCATCCTCCCCACTGCGCGGGAGAGAGTGGCCACCACAACAAGAATAGAAACTGATACACACGAAGAGACATGATTTCAACAGTAAAGGAACTACTTGCCAGAGTAACCACTCCATCCACGCACGGGTGGATGGCGGGAGCCACACTGCTCCTCGCCATGCCCATCGCCATAGAGGCACAAACATGGAACGAGGACTTCATCAACCAACCCTTCAACCTGCGCTACGCCAGCCTCAACCCCACACGCATAGCCGACAACCACGTCAACAACTTCGCCGTGGGCCACGTGGGCTACACCTGGGGGCGCGGCGACTACCACGCCATCGAACAGTCGGGCCGCGCCAACGAGCTCACCGCATACATAGGCGGCCTCAGACGCATAGGACGCGTGGACCTGCAGGGCCACCTGCGATACCGCAACCTCACCGAGAACGACCAGGCGTGGTCCACAGCCCTGTGGAACCTGCGCGACAACCCCTTCATGCTCTGCGACTCCATCCCCGGCGATGCCACCACCGAGAGCTTCGACATGAGCGCCAAGGCGGCCTACCCCTTCAACGAGCGTCTGCGCGGAGCCATAGAAGTGGGCATCAGCACCGGCAAGCGCTCCGACCAAAACGACCCGCGCCCCAGGACCACCACGTCGGCCATACCCGTCACGCTGGGCATAGACTACGCCATAGGCGAGGCATGGCGCCTGGGCCTGGCAGCCGGCATACGCTACTTCAGCTCTGGAGTCGATTACACCAACACGCAGCAGAGCGCAACAAAATTCTACTTCATCATGAAAGGCATGGGCGACTACCAGAAACGCTCCACTGCCGACTACACCAGCTACACCCGCGACTACACCGGCATGACATACCGCGCAGCGCTCTCTGCCACATGGTCGCCCGCCGACGCACGCGTGGCCAACCACGTCGAAGCCGGCTTTGCCGCTGCCAACGAGGATGCGCGCGACGGCGGCACGGCATACGAGTACAAGGGCGGCGACTACAGCCAGACCGCATTCAGCGTGAGCGACCGTCTGCGCATACGCGCCAACGAGCGCATGCTCCACAACATAAGCTTATGTGCCTCTATGCTCAACGGCAAAGCCACATGGTACGACCAGAAGCGCGAAACCGACCTCGACCACGGCAACCTGCAATACTACCGTGTGCTGGGCAGCAGCGTGGTGCAGAAGACACAACGCATCAACGCCACCCTAGGCTATGAGTTCCACCTCCTGCGCCAGGGCGAGCGCGACCTCTATGCCGGCGTGCAAGCCGGCATGACGGCCATCACCCACAAGCATTTCGTAGGCACCATCGTGCCTAAGCAGAGCATAGCCCGCATAGACATCGACGCCCATGCCGGCAAGAGTTTTGCCATACGCCGTGCCACGCTGCTGGCACAAGTCAACGGCGGCTACACGCTGCCCGTCACCAAGTACTACGCCAACGGTTCCACCCTCAGCGGAACCGACGACATATCGGGCGCATACACGCGCCGCATCTTCGAGTATGAAACGGCTCCACACGCACACGTCGGCATCGTGGCCGACGCCTCCATGCCCGCCGGCAAGAAGCTGGCAGTGGGTCTGCACGCCGGCGCCGACGTCAGCATCTACACCGGCACGCAAGAGTACTGGCGCGGATTCGACGGACATTCCTACACACGCGTGCAGATAGGAGCCTACCTCAAGTTCTGAACCACCATGAGACAACTGTTCATATCACTGCTGGCATGCGTGGCAAGCGCCACCAGCACAACCACCGCACGCGACGGCTTTGCCATCGTCATCGACCCCGAGAGCCACCGACAGGCACAGAGCGAGGTGGCAGCCTATGCCCGCGCACTGGAAGAGGTGCAGGGATTTCGCGTATATACCATCGAGGACCGCTGGGGCGTGCCCGACAGCATACGCGCCGAGCTGCAGCGCCTCCATGCCCTGAGGACAGACCCCATCGTGGGAGCCGTGTTCGTGGGCGACATTCCCGTGCCGATGATCCGCGACGCACAGTTCCTCACCTCGGCCTTCAAGATGAGCCAGTCCATGCCCTGGCGCGACTCGTCGGTGCCCAGCGACCGCTTCTACGACGACTTCCACCTGAGCTTCCGCTACCTGCAGCGCGACACGGTACAGTGGAGCCACCTCTTCTACTACACACTGACGGCCGACGGCAGCCAGCGGCTGCACCCCGACATCTTCACAGGGCGCATACGCCCCACCGACACAGCATCCGGCAGCCGCTACGACAAGCTGCGCGCATACCTGCGCAAGGCCGTCGCCGCCAAGCGCAACCCCGAGGCCTTCCACAGCGTGTTCACCTACACCGGCAGCGGATCGGTCAACGAGTCGCGCGTGGCACACATCGACGAGCAGCGCTCCATGCACGACCACGTCCCCACCCTGCCCCGCGAGGACGGGCGCTTCAGCTACATGGACTATGCCGACCAGCCCTTCATCAAACGTCGCCTGATGAACGAGATGATGCGCCCCGACCTCTCGCTCGGCATCATGCACCACCATGGCGACTTCGACACACAGTACCTCACACACGCACCCAAACCCGCCGGCACGGAACAGGCACTGCAATACCTGCTGCGCAGCTACCGCGACCGTCTGCGCCGAGCCGAGCGCTACGGCCAGGACGTGGACAGCATACGCCGCATGCTCACCGCGCGCGACTCACTGCCCGCCACGTGGCTGGCCGGTGAGCCATCGGCCGCCAACAACAGGCTCGACTCGCTGCTCGAGGACTCGCTCAACCTGACGCTCAAGGACTTTGCCACCTACGCCTACCGCCCCAACTGCCGATTTGCCATATACGACGCGTGCTACAATGCCGCCTTCCACAACGCCGACTGCATAGCCAACGAATACATCTTCCAGCCCGGCAAGACCATAGCCGGCATGGGAGGCACGGTGAACGTCATCCAGGACAAATGGCCCGACAGATACGTGGGGCTGCTGGCCGAGGGCGTCATGGTGGGCCTCATATGCCAGCACCAGCCCGAGCTGGAGCTACACATCGTGGGCGACCCTACGTTCTGCTTCCGCCCCCAGGCTAAGGACCCCGGCCTCAACGCCCTCATCCTGCACCCACGCACCAAGGCGTGGCAGAAACTGCTCGCCGGCAGCACACACCCCGACGTGCAGTGCATGGCGCTGGAAATGCTCAACGCCGGCGGCACGCTCACCGACGGCCACCTGCTGCGACAGCTGACGGAGGCACCGTCGGGCCTGGTGCGCCTCGAGGCCTTCATGCTGTTGCAACAGCGCAACAGCCCCCTGCTCACCGAGGCCATACGCCGCGCCACGACCGACGGCTTCGAGCTGCTACAGCGCATGGCCGTGAATGCCATCCAACACAGCGGACACCCCGACCTGGCACCACCGCTGGCACGCCTCATAGCACGCGACAACACGTCGGCACGAGTGGCATTCAACGCCCGCGAGGTGGTGCAGTTCCTGCCACCCGCCGCCATCACCGAGGCCGCCGCACACGCCCTCGACAGCATTGCACCATACGTCACATGGCCCGACGAGTACCGCCAGCAACGCCTCGCCACCGTCAAGAGCTACAGCGACCGATGGGAAAGCGACATACGCGACCTGTGCGACGGCAAGATGTCGCCACGGCGCGCACGCGTCCAGGCCGACAGGATGAAGATATACCTGCCGCCATACCTCATCCCCGACGTGGCAGCATACACCGAGCGCTGCGACGATGCCGAGCTGCAGGTGCTGCTGCTCGCCACGCTCGGGTGGCACCGCCTGGCCTACACCGCCAAGGCCATAGGCGACGTGGCCCAGCGCATGAGCCAGAACCAAGCCCTGCCCGAGCAGGTGCGCGCCGAGGCACTCAAGACCCTGAAGCGCATACAGTGAGCCATGCCCCCAGCTGGCTCCCCCCCACACTAACCATCCATCACCCACTATGAAGAAACTACTGTTATCAACGCTCCTGGCTGCCACCACGCTGTCGGCAGCCGCACGCGACGGCTTTGCCATCGTCATCGATGCCAAGAGCCTCGGCGAAGCACGCAGCGAGGTGCAGGCCTATGCCGACGCCATCGAGAAGGCCCACGGCCTGAAAGTATATACCATCATAGACCGTTGGGGAGTGCCCGACAGCATACGCGCCGAGCTGCAACGCCTCAACAGCCTCAAGAAGGAACCCATCGTGGGCACCGTGCTCATCGGCGACATTCCCGTACCCATGATTCGCGACGGACAACACATGACGTCGGCATTCAAGATGATGCAGAGCCAGCCACGCAAGGACAGCAGCATACCCAGCGACCGCTTCTACGACGACTTCCACCTGAAGTTCCAGTACCTCGACCGCGACTCCGATGCCAACTACTTCTACTACAGCGTCCGCCCCGACGGCGCACAGCGCCTCCACCCCAACATCTACAGCGGACGCATACGCCCCACCGACGCCTTCGGCACCAACCGCTACGACAAGCTGCGCGCATACCTGCGCAAGGCCGTCGCCGCCAAGCAGCAGCAACGCCACATAAGGAAGATGTTCTTCTTCAGCGGACACGGCTACATCAGCGACTCCAAGGTAGCACGCATGGACGAGAAAGTGGCATGGCAGGAGCACTTCCCCAGCCTGCGCGACGGACGGCGCAACCGCATCAGCTACATGGACCACAGCGACCACAACCCCGTCAAGGAACACGTCATGGGCGAGGTCATGCGCACCGACCTCGACCTGGCCGTGCTGCACCACCACGGAGCATGGGACACCGAATACTTCAACGCCATAGACCTCCCCTACACCGTTAAGGAAGCCAAGGCATATATCCGCAAGAACGTGCGCCAGCACGTGGTGGCCGCCAAGGAGCGCGGCCGCGACTGGGAGAAGATGCGCGACGACCTGCGCCAGCGCTTCGACCTTCCCGCATCGTGGATGGACGACATCTTCGACGAGCAGCTCAACCGCCAGGACTCCATTGACGATGCCTCCATCAACCTACAGCTCGAGGACTTCGCCCACTACGGCTACCGCCCCAACGCCCCGGTGGTGATCATCGACGCATGCTACTGCGGCTCGTTCCACCGCGACAACTGCATAGCCAACGAGTACATCTTCCAACCCGGCGGCACCGTGGCCGTGGTGGCCAACACCGTCAACGTGCTGCAGGACAAATGGAGCGACCGCCTCATCGGCCTCATCAACGCCGGCGGATGCGTGGGCGACATAGCACGCTTCAGCACATACCTCGAGAGCCACGTCATCGGCGACCCCACATACCGCTTTGCAGCCGACGACAAACAGCTCGACATAGACCACCTCATCCACGAGAACCGACCCGCCACATGGCGCAAGCTGCTGCGCAGCCAACGCCCCGACCTGCAGTGCCTGGCCATTGAGCAGCTCGCCACAGCCGGCAACATCACCAGCTCCGAACTGCGCCACATCTACGAGACGGCTGAGTCGGGACTCGTGCGCCTCATGGCCATGAACCGCATATCCGAGATGCGCGACGACAACGCCATCGCCGTCATCGCACAAGGCACGCAGGATGCCTTTGAGCTGGCACAGCGCCAGGCCGTGCGACTCATACACGAGAGCGGCGACGACCGCCTCATTCCCGCCCTCATAGCGCTCTCCATAGAGAACAACACCAGCGACCGCGTTAACTTCGACGCATCGACGGCCCTCGGCGTGATGCCCAAGGACAAACTCATGGACGAGTTCAGCCGCCAGTGGGACCGCCCCGAGGTGCAGACAGTACACAAGGACAGCACACGCGCCATCATAGCACGCGCCATAGAACACAGCGCCGACTTCCGCTCGCAGAACATCATAGCCATGGACACCATGACCAGCGAGAAGGAAATCCGCTTTGCCATACGCTCGCAGCGCAACGACATGGTCCACGCCTACGTGCCCTTCTTCCTCGAATACATAGACCGCCCCACGACCACCGTCGAGCAGCAGGTGATGGTGCTCGAGGCGCTCGGGTGGCACAAGCAGAGCTACCAGACACCCCTCATCTGCGAGCGGGCGCTGGCCATATCGGCCGACGAGAAGTACGCACCACAGGTGCGGGCCGAAGCCCTCAAGACCTACAACCGCCTGCATGCACAGTAAGACCATAGCAACACTCCTCGTTGTGCTGTTGCCGCCCATCGCGGCAACAGCACAACTGCTTGCGCCACACCGCTGCACACCGCCCGCACCACACATGATGCCAGAGGTGCAGCGCATACGTCAGAGCCGCACGCCATTCCGCGTGGAGGCTCCCGACGTGGAGCTGCCCTCCAGCGTCGATAACTCACGCACCACCTTTTTCCCGCCAATCATAAACCAGACGGGAGGCTCGTGCGCACAGGCAGCGGGCATAGGCTACATGATGACCTACGAGATGAACCGCATGCTGCGCCGCGATGCCTCGCTGCCCGCCAACCGCATGAGCTACCTCTTCGTGTGGAACCTCATCAACGAGGGCATCGACCAAGGCAGCTTCGTGGAACAGGGACTTAACATGGCTCGCTCATTCGGCGTCATGAGCGAGGCCGACTTCGGCACCCCGGGGCTTACCATATACAAATGGGCCACGGGCTACGAGCGCTACGAGCGGGCCATGCACAACCGCGCTGCCGACATACTGTCGCTGCCCGACAGCATACCGCTGCTTAAGCGATACCTCTACGATGCCGGACGCGACGAGCACCCGGGCGGCATCGTCACCTTCAGCACCAATGTCACAGACTGGCAACTCGACACCACATACGCAGGCCCGTCGGCCACCGGCTACCATGCCATGCTCACAAGCCTCGGCACCGACGGCACACATGCCCTCACCATCGTGGGCTACGACGACCTCGTGGCCTACACCGACGCCCGAGGCGCCACCCACACGGGGGCATTCATCGTATGCAACTCGTGGGGCAACTACTACCTCCACGACCACGGACGCTTCTACCTGCCCTACGACTTCTTCCGCGACCCCGAGGTGAAGGACGCCACGTTGAGCAGCACACTCAACGGCGTGCGCGTAACCACCTATGAGCCGCAGGTCATCTGCCACATAGAGCTCACACACACCTCGCGCAACGACCTGTGCTTTGGCATGGTGGCCACCACGGACCGCCACCTCGCCAGCCCATCCACGGCACCGCTATACAGCCCGCTCTTCAACCATCAGGGCGGCGACTTCAACATGCAGGGGCAGTTCCGCGTGGCCGACATGGACATGGCCATAGACTTCACCACACGCAACCCCGACACCATTCAGAAGTACTTCCTCACCATCTTCGCCACGCCGACAGGCAAGCAGTCGGGCACAGGACAGATGAAAGCCATCGAAGTCATAGACCTGCGCACAGAACCACACACACACTACCCCTACCGCGCCACGCTGCCCGTGGCCATACACCGCAGCAACAACATCTTCCCCATACCGCTAACACCTCTCTTCGCCATACCCGTGGCTCCCGCCAACTGGCTCGGCGACAACCCCGCCACATACGTGGTGCGCACCGCCGCTGGCCGACGTGCCAAGATGCAGGTGCTGCCAGCGGCTGACAAGCCCAACACCGTCTCTCTGCGCTACGCACTATGACCCCCAACCATACAACCATGAAGAGAATACTCCCCGCCATACTCCTTTCTGCCCTCGCGCTATGGTCGTGCAGCGACGACGATGCCACACGTCGCCCCACACAACACGAAATGGAGCTTACACTCACCGACGGCCACTGGACCTATCTCTCGCTGGAACAAGGCAGCGTCGTGGCTACCGTGGTCATCGACGACACGGCCTCACAGGCCGCTCTCGCACAGCGCACCGACTGGGACGTGGCGCTGGCGCCAGGAGGCCTCGTCCGCACCAACAGCGCCGCATCGGGTCCCGGCAACGGCGGCATACGACAAGTGAGCACCACCTACGAGGCTACCGACCCCGCAGCACCGCTC
>JAFSVI010000155.1 GCA_017445145.1 Bacteroidaceae bacterium
ATGACACGGCCGCGAAGCCCCTCTGTGCCCTGCTCGGGCCGCAGCCCATCGGCCTCGGTCCACCGCAGCAGGCCGCGCGACGTGGCCATGAGCACGTCGCCCGATGCCAGCACGCGTATGGCCGTGCATTCCTCGCGGTCCACGAGAGGGCCAAGGCTGTCGATGTCGCAACAGCCCCGGGCGGCGACGTAGCGGCACACACCGCTGGCCGTGGCGAGCCACAAGCGTCCGCGGCTGTCGGTGTCGAGAGCATAGACCCAGTCGTTGACGATGCTGTGGGGCGTGGCATCGTGCATGGACAGACGCCGCATGACACGACAGTCGTGGCTGTCGAAAAGCGCCACACCCGCGCCGAAGGTGGAAACGGCCAGACAGCCGTCGCCACACTCCACCATGGCCGCCACGCGGTCGCCGGGGAGCGTGGCCACACACTCCGCACCGCCCGTGAGCGGGTCGCAACGCCAAAGGCGATTGGCGGTGCCGAGCCAGAAGCGGCCATCGGCGGTGCGCAACAGGGTCTCTGTGCCCGAGGGTGCTGGCGTATGGGCTACGATGCTGCCGCTGGTGTCGAAGCCATAGATGCCATCGCCCTGCACACAGGCCCACACGGCGACGTCGCCGGTGCCGTCGGCCAGGGCCGAGACGTATGTCCCGGTGGCATAGCCCTGGCTGGCAAAGTCCCATGTCTGGAAGGGGGTGGCTTGGCTGCGGGCTATGAGCAAGAGGCCACGTCCGCTGCATCCGGCCCACACGTTGCCATCGCGGTCGGCATAGAGAGCCTCCACACGCGCATGGTCGAGGTCGAAGTCGCCGATGCTGAGATGCAGACGGCGGAAGGCATTCTCATGGCGTGGCAGCCAGAACAGGCCCTCGCCACGCGTGCCGGCATACACGTTGCCGGCACCGTCGGTGGCACAGCACAGGAAATGTGCCAACAGCTTGGGGCTGGCGATGTCAGCCGCACCCGGGCGCAGCGCCACGGCACCATGATGGCACAGCGCATAGTCCTCGCCGCCATGCTCGAAGAATGCCACCGGCGGCCCCAGCGGACTGACGATGTCGGTGCGTGGCCCGGCGGCAATGTGCTCGTCCTTGCCGCCCTTCCACAACGTGGCTCCGCGGTCCAAGAAGAGGTGGTTGAAGTATGAGGTATCGGCGGCATGGGCAAACAGCTCAACAGGACGCGCCGTGAGCGTGGCACGGTCGATGTCGTAGAGGCCATAGCCTGCGGTGCCGGCAAGCAGGTGCCCGTCGGCTGTCAGCACCAAGGCGGCGACACGCGGCAAGAGGCTGTCGGGGAACGCCACGCCCGCAAAACGGCAGCCGCCGGAGATGTTGGCAGGGTCGGCAGCAGCCTGACCAGTGCAGCGGAACAAACCGTGGGCCGTGCCGACCCACAACGTGTCGGCAGCCTCGGCCAGCAGCGACGCCACGACCGTGGGGCGACCGTCGCCATCAATGTCCTTGTAGGTGACAAAGCGATAGCCGTCAAAGCGGTCCAGGCCGCGCTCCGTGCCCACCCACACGTAGCCGTTGGCATCCTGTGTGATGGACGTGATGAGCGTGCAGCCAACCTGTCCGGGGCCGAAGAAGCGATAGTGGTCAGCTGCCATGGCCAACATGGCGACAAGGGTTGCGAGAAGCGTGGTTGCGGCTTTGCGTAGGTTGTGGCGGGTCATTGTGGTGTGGTGGTGGTGTGTGTGTAAGGTAAAAAAGATGTAGTGGGATGGTGGGACAGAGGGCGGCGTGGCGGCTACAGCGGGTCCACATCGAAATAGATGGTGGCGGAGGCATACTGCCGCTGCGCGAGCAGCTCGTCGCGCACGCGGTGCAGCAGCTCGCGCGCCTTGGCCAGCGGCAATGTCAGTTCGAGCTTGATGACCACGCGACGTATGTAGAGGCTCTGTATGCGCCCCACCGGAGGCTCGTCGGGGCCAAAGGCACGTGTGCCGAAGAGCTGCTGGAGGCGCATGGCAGCATCGCGCGAGAGGATGTCGATGGTGGTGGCATTGCGGTGCTTGACATACACCATGATGAGGCGCACGAAGGGGGGGAAGGCAAACTGCCGACGCTCGAGCATCTGCTGGGTGTACATGCCGTCGAAGTCATTATCTACTACCTGGGCTATGAGCGGCAGGGAGGCGCTCTTAGTCTGCAGCAACACCAACCCCTGACGGCTGCGGCGCCCGGCGCGGCCCGCCACCTGTGTCATCATCTGGAAGGCATGCTCCCAAGCCCTGAAGTCGGGCTGGTTGAGCATCGTGTCGGCGGCGAGGATGCCCACCACGCTCACCCGCTCGAAGTCAAGTCCCTTGGTGACCATCTGCGTGCCGACGAGGATGTCGGTGCGCCCCTCGGCAAAGTCGTGGATGATGGTCTCGTAGGCCGCACGGCTGCGCGTGGTGTCGAGGTCCATGCGCGCTATTCTGGCGTCGGGGAAGAGGCGGTGTATGTCGTCCTCGATGCGTTCGGTGCCAAAGCCTATCTGCCGCAGGTCATCGCCCTCGCAGTTGGGGCAGCGCGACGGTATGTCGGTGGTGAAGCCGCAGTAGTGGCATGTCATGCGGTTCACGCGCTTGTGGAGCGTGAGCGCCACGTCGCAGTGGGGGCAATGTGGCACCCACCCGCACACATGGCATTCCACCTGGCGCGCGAAACCACGACGGTTCTGGAAGAGAATCACTTGCTGCCCGCCAAGGAGCGCATCACGCATGGCATCGAGCAGACGGGGAGAGAAGGCGCCGTCCATGAGGCGCTTGCGCTGAAGCTCCTTGGTGTCGATGACCTCCACCTGTGGCAACAGCACCTGCCCGTAGCGCTCGGTGAGCGCTACCAGCCCGTATTTGCCCATGCGGGCATTGTAGTAGCTCTCGAGCGAGGGTGTGGCAGTGCCAAGCAGCACCTTGGCGGCGGTGCCGTGGGCATGGGCGGCATGGTGGGTTGTGGCGAGCACGATGGCCACGTTGCGCGCATGGTAGCGCGGTGCCGGGTCCTGCTGCTTGAAGCTGTTCTCGTGCTCCTCATCGACGATGACCAGCCCTAAGCGCTGGAACGGCAGAAACACCGACGAGCGCACGCCAACGATGACATCGTAGGGCGCCGCGGAGAGCTGGCGCCGCCACACGTCGGTGCGCTGCACATCGGTGAACTTACTGTGATAGACCCCGAGGCGCTGGCCGAACACCGCGCGCAGACGGTCGGTGAGCTGCGAGGTGAGCACGATCTCGGGCAACAGGTACAGCACCTGTTCGCCGCGCGCTATGGCCTCGGCAATAAGATGCACGTAGATCTCGGTCTTGCCGCTCGACGTCACACCGTGGAGCAGACACACGGGCTTGGTCTGCCAGGCGGCAAGGATGGCGGCCTTGGCTTGCTGCTGCGCGGGCGACAGCGGATCCAGGGCAAAGAGCGGCGCGGGGGCCTCCGTGGCGAGGGGCTGGGATGGATGCAGCGGCGCGGCGGCTGTGTTGCCGCCATCAGGCTTTGTGGCGGCGCCATAGGCGGCTGCCACCGGCTTCTTGCCCTTTTTTATGGGCGCTGGCAGCGCGGCCTTATATACCTCGCCCAGGCTGCACATGTAGTAGTCTGCCACCCACTGCCACAGCGCGAGCTGCCAAGGCAGCACGACGGGTTCGGCATCGACGATGGAGACAACGCTCTTCACCTCGAAGCCCTCGGGCGGCGTCTCGTGGATGCGCGCCACGAGTGCTGCCGTGGTCTTGCGATTGCCAAACGGCACTATGACACGACACCCTGCCTTCACTTGCTGACACAAGTCGTCGGGCAGGGAGTAGGTGAACATGCCAGGTAGTGGCACGGGCAGTACGACGTCGGCAAACAACATATTCTCAGGCGTCTGACATAGGGTGTGGGAAGCGATGAGTGTCCAGGTGGGGGGGTCAGCGGCGCTGACGGCGTGCCGACACACGCGGCGCCGAGCTGCCGCTGCTCTTGGGCTTCTTGGCCGAGGAGCTGCTCTTGCTGCGGCGCGACTCCTTGTTGTCGGTGCTCTTGCTGCGGCGCGCCACGGCGGACTTCTTCTCAGGCACGGCGGCCAGGAGGCTGTCGGCCGTGGCGGCATTGGCGGCCATGGTGTCGGCCACGAACACCGGCGCCCAGATGTGGGCCTCGAAGTCGGCCAGCTCTTTCTCTATGCGTGCCTGCTCCTTCTTCATAGCGCTGTCGGTCTTGCAGTAGTTGGCCAGCACGCGTCCCTGCAGGTTATTGGTCTTGTAGATCTTGCCTTCGTAGCGGTTGAGGGTGAAGTAGTCGTCAACGGTCATGTTGGTGACGTTGTTGAGATTGCTCGCCATGAGCGGCATGCGCGAAAGGTAGGGGGCGACATCGTCGTACTTCACCCAGAAGAGCGGGTAGCTCGTGGCAGCGGCCGCCGTCTCGTCGCCGAAGTCGCCGGCGCTGAACTCATCCATGAGCACCGGGCAGAGCGCCGTGACGCGGCGCCGGTAGGTGGCGGAGCGCTGGTCGAAATAGCACTCTTCCTTCACGTCGAAGCGCTTGACGAGCGCCGAGGGTATATCCACGGGCAGCACGGTGATGCGCGAGCCGTCGCCCTCGTAGTTGATGTGGTAGCGGTCGAGCAGGTCGCCCATGTTGGCCTGCTGTATGCGGTTGGCCTCCTCAAAGCTCTCGTTGCCGTCGATCTTGTACTCATAGACGGGCACACGCCCCGAGAGCATGAGGCGGAAGATGTAGGTGAAGAGGTTCTGCTCCTTGCCCCGCGGTTCTGTGGGATAGTAGAGCGGCGCGTTGGCATCCTTGGTGAGGTCGAGCTGGCGATAGATGTCGCGTCGCCACACGAGTTCCTCGGGCATGTCATCGTTGGTGGGGAACATGAGAGCAGCGCGGTCGGCGCTGGGGGACGTTGCCGCTTTCTTGCCGTTGTCGGTGGTGCGCTGTGGCGATGTGCTGGTGGTGTTGCGCCGCTTGGCGGGCTGTGCGCTCACTCCGGCGGCAAGTGCAAGCCCAAGAAATATGATAAGATAGCGCTTCATTGTATGATAGGAGGGTGTGTTAGTTAACGGTGATGTCCATAGCGCCGTCGAGCGTGCGCTCCACGCCGTCGGGGCCTATGGCACGTATGCGTGTGATGAAGAACCTCTTTCCTCGCGCGAGGTTGCGGAACATGTTTTTCTGGCGGGAGGTGAACTCGGGTCCCTGGCTCACCTCGGGGATGGCGTTGCCCATATTGTCATAGAACAGCGTCTCGAAGCCCACCACGCGGAAGGGAATGTTGAGCAGACCGTCATCGACGGCAGCGCCGAGGCTCCCGGCGTCGAGGAGTATGCGCTTGGCGAGCTTGCCGCCCTTGAAGCGGTTCTCGCCGCCCTGGCCGTCGCTGTAGGCGATGTAGGCCGTAGGGTCGGGCAGCTTGCGCACACGGAAGGTGAACTTGCCCATCTCCTGCACGCGGCCCTCGGTGCGGGCGGCCACGGTGACGACGGCCTCGCCGCCCACCTGCGTGGGCTTGGCGATATACTTGCCCTCGCCGCGCGGGGTGAGCGCCCCGCCGCTCATCGTCACCTGCAGCTGCGAGGCCGACACCCCGGGCACGCTGACAGACATGGGGTTGTCGTAGCCCGCGTAGAGCACGTTCATGAGGTCGGCCGAGACGGTGGCCGATGGTGCCACGACGGTGTACTTCTGCTCGAAGTCGCGGCGCACCTGCTCGCCTTGGGCGTTGAGCATCTCTATGTAGCCCTTGAGGGTGAAGTCGCCGGTGCGCGAGCACACCGTTTCATACACCCCGCGGTCGCTCTTGATGGGCTGTCCGCCAATGTAGATGGTGGGGCGGTTGGTGGTATCGACGGCCGCCATGAGGATTTGTGCGGAGAACTTGCCGCCCTGCACCACGGTCTGCGACGAGGGTATGACGTAGGCATTGAGCTCGTTGACGCGCACGTCCTTCACGCCGATGTTGGCGGCCAGGCCGTGGAGCACCTCGCCCTCGGCATAGCGCACGTCGCTCTGCAGCTTGGTGAGGAGGGTCACGGCGGCTGCCGTGGGCATGGACTCGAACATGTATTCCTGCCAGTTCTTGCCCAGCGTGCGTATGTTCGTCGGGAGGTCGGTGGAGAGGTTGCTTATGATGATGCGTCGCTGGGCGCTGTCGGTGACCATGGCCACGATGCGCTCCCGGTAGGAGTTGATATTGTCGAAGAGTTCACGCCCGCGCCCCGTACCCGGAGCGAGCATCACGCTGGTGGCGGCCTCCAGGTCCTCGCGGTTGACGATGGAATCGACGCGCCCGTCCTTGCCGTCGCTCTTGCGCACTATGGCTTCCTTGAGTTCCTCGGCCAGGTTGAAGAGCGAATCGGACATGAGGCGCACGCGCTGCGCCTTGTCATACCACTCGCGCACCTTCTTGGGGTTGGCCTTGTACTGCTCCTCGAAGTCCTCGTAGATGGTGAGATTGGTCTGCGTGGCATTGCGCGTGGTGGTCTGCAGGCTCTTATCCACCAAGGAGAAGCCATTGAGCACGTCGCTCGACACGTTGAGGGCGAGCATAGCCATGAGGACGACGTACATCAGGTTAATCATCTTCTGGCGCGGCGATATGGGTCTTTTCTTAACAGGCACTGTCTTAGTGATTTACGAATTTACGATTTACCATTTACCATTTGCGAGGGTGACGGGCGCTCTTTCGGAGTGCTGCCCTACCCCCTTGGTGAGGCTGGAGACGGCCCCCCTATGCTTTGGGCATATTCACCGTCAGCGCCTCAATCATGCGGGCATAGACGGCGTTGAGTTCCTCGATCTGGCTGGCCAGGCGCCGTGTCTGCTCGGTGATGTCGTCGATGGTGCCCACCTGCTGGCTGACGCTCTTGAGCTGCATCTCGTAGATGGTGTTGATGCCGGTGAGCGTGCGGTTGAGGTTTTCCATTTCCTCGCTGTCGGTGGTCATGCGGTTGGCCTGCTGGCGCACACGCGACAGCGTGTCGGTGAGCTCGCGCAGCTGATCCACGTAAGCTTCGATGGCCTCCTCCACCTCGGGAGCATCGGCGGCCTTGGCGCTCTCGAGAATGCCCTCGGCGCCGCCAGCGGCGGCCAGAGCAGCCTGAGCGCCGGCGGCGGCCTGTGCTGCCATGGCCAGGTTGGCGGCATCGGCAGCGCTGAGGCCTGCGGGCTGAGTGCCGTCGGCGCCAGGGGTGGCGGCCGTGGCATCTGTCTGGGCGGCCGTGGCGGCAAGTGGTATGTCAATGGCGGCAGCCGGTGTGGCAGACATGGCACCGCCGATGACCACGGTGCCGCCGGCTGGTGCCGCGCCGCCGATGATGACCGTGGCACCACCGCCCTCGCCCGCTGTCGTGGCGCCGCCGGCAGTTGCCGCACCGGTGGCGGCCACCATGGCCGGTGCGCCGGCCGGTGTGCCTACGATGACGGGGGCCTCGCCGGCCGCTGCCGCCTTCTGTGCGGCTTCCTTCAGCGCCTCCATCTCCTCCAGGTCGATAAACTCCTCGGCCAGGTGGGTTTCGTTCTTGGCGTCGAAGGGGCGGTCGAATCCCGCAATGAAGAACACGAACACCTCCGTGCCCATGCCGATAAAGAGCATGGCATTGGCGCCCGGTATGTGTGTCAGCTTGAACAGCGTGCCGAGGATGACCACGGCAGCGCCCCAGCTGTAGGCATAGTTCATGAAGGTCTGGCCCGGCACGGAATCCATCCAGTGCTGCAGTCGGGCTATAAGGCTGAATTTAGACATCGATATGTTGTTGACGTTGTTTCAGGTTTGCTGTTGTGGCGCGGCGCCGTTCCGCCGCCGGTCAGCGCTTGCCCTTGTTGCGCTGGCCGCTGTTGTCGCGCACCATGGAGCGCACACAGCGGAAGCCGATAAACGAGCGCGGCTGGTTCTGGTACTCGTAGGAGCGCCACGCCGAGCGTATCATAGATTCGGGATCCTTCCACGAGCCGCCCCTGACGCTCTTCTTCTTGAGGCGGTAGGGGTCCTCCTTGGCGGCATTGTAGCGCAGCTCGGGGTTCATGTCGCTCATGCTCTCCACGCCCGCCTCGGTATATACCGTCGATGTCCACTCGGCGACATTGCCGGCCATGTCGTAGAGGCCGTTGCTGTTGGCCGAGAAGATGCCGCAGCGCGAGGTGATGAGGCTGCCATCCAAGGTGTAGTTGCCGCGGTCGGGCTTGAAGTTGGCATAGAAGCAGCCCTTGTCGCTCTTCACCTCGGCGGACTCCCACGGGAAGGGGTTGCCCTCCTTGCCGCGAGCGGCATACTCCCACTCTATCTCCGTAGGCAGGCGATAGGGCTGCACCTCCGAGGCCGATGCGCCGGGCATGCCTTTCAGGAGGAAGTCGGTGCGCCAGCGGCAGAAGGCCGATGCCTGCTCCCACGAGACGCCGACGACGGGATAGTCGTCGTAGGCAGGGCTGGCGAAGTAGAGGCGCATGTAGCGCTCGTTCTCGGCATTGCGGAAGTCGTTGACCCAGCATGTGGTGTCGGGGTAGATGTTGACGATGTAGGTGTTGAGGAAGTCCCACGGCCCGGAGAGGGGCCGCGTGATGGTCTGCCGCACCACCTTGCCCTCGTCGTCGATGTAGGCGGTGTCCTTGGAGATCATCACCTCCTCGGTGGAGAAGGCGTGGTCGGTGTTGAGGTCGCGTTTCTCGAAGCTGGAAACGCCGATGCCGTTGTCCTCGACATTCTTCAGGCGGTGGCGGCGCAGTGCGGCCGCGGCATAGTCATACACCTCATAGCGGTAGTTCATCTGCGATGCATCGAGCATCTTGACGCCGGTGACCGGATGCACCACATACACGCTCTCTATGGCGCGCTGCTCATCCTCGTTGGCCTTGCGCCAGGGGATGGCCTTGGACCAGTCGAGATGCGGCGTGATGGGGTTGCCTTCCTTGTCCTCCTCTATCTTGAAGCTCTCGTCGCCGCCAAAGGCCGGGTCGGCCAGACGCTCGCGGATGATGCTGTCGCGCACCCAATACACGAACTGGCGGTACTTGGCATTGCTCACTTCAGTGGCATCCATCCAGAAGCCGTCCACGCTGATGTCGCGGGCAGGGAACCCCGCACCCCACAGGGTGTCGTTCTCTGCCATGCCAACGCGCAGCGACCCCTTCTCCACCATCACCATGCCAAAAGGCACCGGCTCGGTGAAGCCGCTGCCGCGCACGCCGGTGATCTCGCCGCCAGTGGCCATGGCGTTGGTCGCCGCCCCCATGCACGAGGAGAGCACGCAAGCGGCCACGAGCATCACGAGTATGGTGACACCCGGGCAGCGCATGCCGGGCAGCGTAGGCCCCGGCGCAGCCACCCGCCAGGCAGCGCGGGTGGGATAATGCCTTAGAAACTTATGTATGTCCATCATGTATGTTTGTATATATGCCTTTTGTCGTTGGTTGCCAGCCGCCCAGCCGCTGTGCCCGGCGCTTCTCCGCCAGCCGCCGTGCCCGGCGCTTTTCCGCCGGGTTCCGCTGTGCCTGGCGTTTCTCCGCCAGCCGCCGTGCCCGGCGCTTTTCCGCCGGGGCCCGCAGGCGCTTTTCCGCCAGGTCACGGTCACAGCAGGCGCACGCTCTGATGGCGGTTCTTGCCTTTCTTGAAGAGGTCGAGGTCGGTGGTGTAGCCCAGACTGATCTCGTGGGTGCCCTGCAAGGCTCCTATGCCGGATGTGTAGATCTCATAGCAGTAGCCGAGCCTCCCCCCGTGGAAGTCGCCGCCGATGAATGC
>JAFSVI010000156.1 GCA_017445145.1 Bacteroidaceae bacterium
AACAAAATCGCACGCCTCATACAGAAAGAACTCAGCGACATCTTCCAGCGCCAGACACAAGCCACACACGGCACCCTCGTCAGCGTCAGCGTGTGCCGCATAAGCCCCGACATGAGCGTGTGCCGGGCATACCTCAGCGTGTTCCCCAGCGAACGCGCTGCCGACATCGTGGAGAACATCAACGCTAACACGCGGCAGATACGCTACGAGTTAGGACAGCGCACGCGCCACCAGCTGCGCATCATCCCCGAGCTGAAGTTCTTCATCGACGACTCGCTCGACTACGCCGAGAATATCGACCGACTGCTGCAGGAATAGAACCCCGCACCCACAAGGAGCGACCCCAACAAATGAACACCACCACACCACACACGCCAACCCCCACACCACCCGTCGCCGGGGGAGGCTCCATGCTGCTCTTTCCGGCCTTCATGGCACGGCGCTACCTCTTCGCCCGCAAGAGCCACCACACCATAGGCATCATCTCGGCCATCGCCGTCGCTGGCGTGGCACTGGCCACCATGGCGCTGGTGGTGACGCTCTCCGTGTTCAACGGCTTCCGCGACATGGTGGCCAGCTTCTTCACAGCCTTCGACCCACAGCTCAAGGTGACGCTCGCCGAGGGAAAGACCATCGCCGCCAACGACCCGGCCCTCGAGGCACTGCGCCAGCGGCCCGATGTGGCCGCTGCCACCGACGTCCTCGAGGACCAAGCCCTCATCGTGGCCGCCGACCGCCAGATCGTGTGCAGCATCAAGGGTGTCGGTGACAACTTCCTCGCGCAGGGCGACCTCCAGAGCCAGCTCTACGGCGACGGCGAACCCGTGCTCCACGCCGCCGAGCTCGAGTATGGCATCCTCGGCATACGCATAGCCGCACAGCTGGGCCTGAGCACCAGCTTCGAGGGCGAACTGCCCATCTACGCCCCGCGGCCTGGCGAACGCGTGAACCTGGCCAACCCCGTGCAGAGCTTCAACAGCGAGGGCCTCATGTCGCCGGGTGTGGTGTTCGCCGTCAACCAGGCGAAGTACGACAGCCACTACATCATAACCTCCATAGGCTTCGCACGACGTCTCTTCCAGCAGCAGGGCAACGTCTCGGCCGTGGAGCTGCGCCTCGCGCCCAGCACCGACGAGGCCGCTGCCGAGCGCGACATAGCTCGCCAGCTGGGGCCGCGCTTCGTGGTTCAGAACCGCTATGAGCAGCAAGAAGACGTGTTCCGCATCATGCGCGTGGAGAAGCTCATTGCCTACCTCTTCCTCACGTTCATACTCCTCGTGGCATCGTTCAACATCGTCGGTTCGCTGTCAATGCTCATGCTCGACAAGCGCGCCGACACCGCCACACTGCGCAGCCTCGGCGCCAGCGACACCCAGATTGCACGCATCTTCATCATCGAGGGATGGCTCATAGCCGCCATAGGGGCACTCACCGGCATCGCAGCAGGCCTGCTCGCCTGCTGGCTGCAGCAAACCTACGGCATCATCACCATGGGCAACAGCGCCGGAGCATTTGTCGTCGATGCATACCCCGTCAGCGTACACCTGGCCGACATAGCCGTCATCTTCGCCACAGTGCTCGCAACGAGCCTCGTTGCCGTGTGGCTGCCCGTGCGACGCTACTGGTCCGCGCCCATGAATGCACCGGCCATGTAGCCGCGCACACCGGCCATGTAGCCGCGCGACGCTGTCAGGCAGCACCACCGCCCACACCCTCGCGGATGAGGCGGAGGATGTCGGCAGCATTGACGGTGGTGAAGAGGCCGGCCTCCTGCAGCAGGGCGTCGGCCATGGAACGCTTGGTGCCATGGAGACGGAGGATTTTCTCCTCGATGGTGCCGGCGGCGATGAGGCGATAGACGGTGACAGGGCGCTCCTGGCCTATGCGGTGGGCGCGGTCGCTGGCCTGGTCCTCGATGGCGGGGTTCCACCACGGGTCGAGGTGGACAACATAGTCGGCCGCCGTGAGGTTGAGCCCCAAGCCACCAGCCTTGAGACTGATGAGGAAGAGGGGGGCGTCGCCCGTTTGGAACTCGCGCACCATGCTGCTGCGCTGTGCCGCCGGCGTGGAGCAAAGGGCTTCGCGGCCAGCGACACACGGTAGGTGTCGCCGGCTGTGGGCGACACCTGCACGACGATGAGTGCACATGCCTCCACGCGCTTGAGCTGCCCGGCATTCTTCAGCAGCGGGCTCATCACGGTGAAGTCGCGGCTGAGCACCTCGAGCATCTGGGTGAGCAGCTGGTGCTCGCGCGAGGCCGACGGGAGCTGCGCCAGCGCCTCGCCGATGTTGCCCTTTCGGGGAAACTCGATGAGATATACGTAGTCGGTGAGCATCTGCTGGCGCAGCTGTGCGGACAAATGCTCGTTGTCGAGGAACACGGCGTGGAGCGCCTCATGGCTCAGGGGGTTATTCCCACCGAGAGCCTTGACCATGTAGCGGCTGAACATACGCACGAGCAACGTCTCTGGCAGCAAGGCCAACAAGTGAGAAAGGGTTGCATCAGCAATCAAGGCATCGAGGTAAGGCTCAATGTGCGCCGACATCTGGGCAACGTGGAGCTTATCGCCGTCGATGTCCGAGAAGGCGAGGGCCGCGCCATCGGCACGGCGCACGGCATCAATGTTGGCCACATGCACCGCCGCGATGACAGAATGCGAGACGCCGGCAGCATCGTCGGCAGACGTCTGTGGCAAATTGCGGTGAATCTCCGCCACAATGGCCTCGACAATGCGCATGCTGTCATTCTTGACGGGATTGCCCAACAGTTGCAGCGTGGATATGTCAGACGGGCGCACATGCCTCAACACCGGCATCCATCGCTCGGGATTGAGCCGCACACGCTTGCTGCTATTGTAGCGACGCACCACCTCGCCGGACATCCAACCCCGGTTAATCCACCAGATGATGTCGCTCTCGATGGCGGTGATGCGCCAGTTGAAGGCATCATAGATGCGGCTCATATCATTGAAATTGAAGGTACCCAGCGTCGCGGCCATGACCTGCAGCAGCAGATGGTGCTCGTCCTTGGGAGAATGCTCGTTCCTTGAAAGTTGCTTCTTCTTGTAGCCCATTGTAGAGGAATGTGACAGCTGGACAATGACCCGCGCCTATGTAAATGATGAAAAGATGATGCCCATTGTGGGGCATGGAAAGTGACTCACGCGACACCGCCGCTCATGGCCGCCACACAGCGGCGCGACAGCCACAGCACGAGGGGAGCCGACAGCAAACCCGCCACAGCGTCGATGACGTAGTGAGCCTGGATATACACCGTGGCGCCACAGAGAAGCACCCACAGCGGGAAGAGGACAGGCACCACCTGACGCACATGGCGCCAGGCAAGGATGAGGACGATGGTGGAACAGCCGACGTGGCTGCTGGGGAACGCCGCTGTGGGGCGCTCGCCTGTCTCGTGGGTCCATTCCACGAGGCGGTGAAACAACCCGTCGCTCCAGCCCGGCGACGGCAGCATCGCGGTGTGGGTGTTGAAGTAGGTGCCTACGTGCGGATAGATGCCCGCAGCGGCGCTGTCTGTGCCTATGGCGGCGAAATAGAACTGGGGTCCCGTCACCGGCAACGCGATGTAGATAACATAATAGACAAAGAACGACAGCAGCACCACACCAGCCACACGCGTAACAAGCCCCTCACCAGCCACCGTACCCGCCGCTTTTCCGCCGGGACCAGCCACCGTGCCCTCCGCTTTTCCGCCGGGGCCAGCCGCAGTGCCCGCCGCTTCTCCGCCGGGACCAGCCACCGTGCCCGCCGCTTCTCCGCCAGGACCAGCCACCGTGCCCGCCGCTTCTCCGCCGGGGCCAGCCGCAGTGCCCGGCGTTTCTCCGCCGGGACCCACCACCCACGCCAAGCCGAAGATGAGCACCGCTATCATCGGGAAATAGCTGAAATATCCCAGATTGAAAAGCTCGCTCCACACCGCACCAGGAAGCAGACGGCACATCTCCAGCGACGGCTGGCAGCCGAACACGCCCCATTCCGCCTCAGCAAACCACCAGTCGAGGTTCTCGCGCCAACGGTTGAGCTCGTAGGTCTCGGGATACCACACCGACAACCACGCCAGCTGCACAGCACAACGCAGAAGCTCCGACCACAGACCCGACCAGCGATGGCCGATGGCCACAGCGGCCGCCGTGGCCACGCACCACACCAGGCGCGTCTGCAGCATGGCCACCGCCTCCGGCAGATGGCTCCACAGAGCCACCACGAGCAGCGTCGTCGCCACCGTCCAGGCAGCGGCCAGCTTCTCAATGCACAGCAACGACACCCCCCTCACAGCCATCCGTTTGCCTTGTACCACGCCACCGTCTCCGGCACACCGCGCTC
>JAFSVI010000157.1 GCA_017445145.1 Bacteroidaceae bacterium
GCAGTGGCTGGCCTCCATGTGCCGGCACTGCTTGACGGCGCTCTCGCCGTCGGTGATGGTGACGTTCTCCAACCGCAGGTCGTGAGAGGCAAACAGCGGGCGCTCGCCACCGAATTTTTGGTTTTTAATGAGTTTCATCGTCTATCATGTGTTGGTTTGGTCTTCGTCGATAAGCTTCAGCAGCCGCTCCACGGCCTCCTCCTCGGGGATGTTCTTCTCGACACACTCCTTGCGGCGGTAGAGCGAAATCTTGCCTCGGCCAGCGCCCACGTAGCCGTAGTCGGCATCGGCCATCTCGCCTGGGCCGTTGACAATGCAGCCCATGATGCCTATCTTCAGGCCGACAAGGTGAGAGGTGGCCGCCTTGATGCGGGCGATGGTCTCCTGTAGGTTATAGAGCGTGCGGCCGCAGCCAGGACAGCTGATGTACTCCGTCTTGGTAAACTTGATGCGGGCGGCCTGGAGGAGGGCGTCGGCAAGGGCAGTGAGCTGTTCGCGGGTAAACCGCGAAGCATACAGCTCTATGTTCGTGGCACGGCGGTCGATGAGGATGGAACCGGCGGCCATAGCCGCCTTGAGCTGGAGCGTCTCGTAGTCAGGGGCGTCGAGCCAGAGGTGCAGCGTGTCGCCCTCGATGTACATCCGCTCCTGGCTTCCCTCCTTCTGGAGGGGCAGGGGGAGGCTCTCGGCCAGCTCCACCAGCTTCCGGGCCACGGGAATCTCACACTCAGGCTCCTCGGAGAGCGAGACGCGGATGGTGTCGCCGATGCCCTCGGTCAGCAGGGCACCGATGCCCACGGCACTCTTGATGCGGCCATCCTCGCCCTCGCCGGCCTCGGTCACGCCGAGGTGCAGCGGGTAGTGCATGTCCTCATGGTCCATCGTCTTGACCAGCAGGCGCACCGACTGCACCATGACCACCGTATTCGATGCCTTGATGGAGATGACCACGTCGTCGAACTGCTCGCGGCGGAAGATGCGCAGGAACTCCATGCAGCTCTCGACGATGCCCTCGGGCGTATCACCGTAGCGCGACATGATGCGGTCGGAGAGCGAACCGTGGTTCACGCCGATGCGCACGGCGGTGTGGTGCTCCTTACATATATTAATAAAAGGTACGAGCCGCTCGTCGATGCGCTGTAGTTCGGCGGCATACTCCTCGTCTGTGTATTCCAAGTGCTTGAAGGTGCGGCCAGGGTCGACATAGTTGCCGGGGTTGATGCGCACCTTCTCGCAGTACTGGGCCGCCACGTCGGCGGTATGGGCGGTAAAGTGGACATCGGCCACCAGGGGGGTCAGGTAGCCGTCGGCCTTCAGTCGTGCCGAGATGTTGCGCATGTTCTCGGCCTCGCGGGTGCCCTGGGTGGTGAAGCGCACCAGTTCGCCGCCAGCGTCGATGATGCGCTTGGCCTGGCTGACGCAGCCCTCAGTGTCGTTGGTGTCGACGGTGGCCATCGACTGGATGCGGATGGGGTTGTCGCCACCGATGGCAATGTTGCCCACGCGGGCGACTGAGCTAATTCGTCTTGTAGGCATACTTCACCTCGGCTAATTCCTTATTGGCTTTCTCAATCTTTTCCTTCAGGCCGTCCTTGTAGGCTTGCAGGCGGGCGGACAGCTCCTCGTCGGCGAGTGCCAGCATCTCCACGGCCAGGATGGCCGCGTTCTGGGCACCGTTCACGCCGACGGTGGCCACGGGAATGCCCGGCGGCATCTGGATGATGGAAAGCATGGCGTCGAGTCCGTCGAGCATCCCCTTGATGGGCACGCCGATGACGGGCAGTGTGGTGGATGCGGCGATGACGCCCGGCAGTGCGGCCGCCATGCCGGCTCCGGCTATGATGACCTTGATGCCTCTGGGCTGGGCACTACGGGCAAAATCCTCCACGGCCTGGGGGGTGCGGTGAGCCGAGAGGGCATTGACTTCAAAGGGCACCTGCAGCTCGTCGAGCAGCTTGCAGGCCTTCTCCATGACGGGCAGGTCACTGGTGCTGCCCATGATGATGCTTACTATTGGTTTCATATTCTGAACTTAAAAGTTATATACTCCAAAGACGGCGCAGGCAAGTCCGACGACGAAGCCGCCCACCACCTGCGACAGCGAGTGCTGGCGCAGAATCATGCGGCTGGTACCCA
>JAFSVI010000158.1 GCA_017445145.1 Bacteroidaceae bacterium
ACCCGGAAAGAGCCGTCTGGACCGCGTGCTGAGCATCTTCGACCAGAGCAACGGCGAGGGGCGCAACAAGCGCGTGTTTAGCATCGACGACAGCCTCTACACAGGCGACGACGACATGGAACATATACTTCAGCGCCTGGCAATGGCTGCCGGCGATGCCCAGATGCGCCAGCAAATGAACATTGAGGAGGAGTTCATCTCGGCCATAGAAAGACGCGACACAGAGATCCTGCACCGCGACTACGAGCTGGCAAAAAAGAATGTGCTCATCAACGAGCAACAATCCAGGATCGACGAGCAACGCTCACAAATCGACGAGCAACAATCACAAATCGACGAGCAACAATCACAAATCGACGAGCAACGCTCACAGCTCGATGAGCAGCGCTCACAAATCGATGAGCAGCGCTCACAAATCGACGAGCAACGCTCACAAATCGACGAGCAACGCTCACAAATCGACGAGCAACGCTCACAAATCGACGAGCAGAAAAGCATGTTAGCAAAGAAAGATGAGTCACTAAAGAAATCTATACTGATGCTACATGCAGCTAAACTGTCAGCCGAGGCCATTGCCACCAACCTTGACATGAGTCCTGATGAGGTAAGACGACTGATGGAATAGAATCCTAACACTCCATTTATGCAGGCCACGCTTTCGTAATCCTGCCATCATCGCAATGTAGGACGCGGTATTATATCTTTATATCGAAGAATGGTTTTCGGCGTGCAAGCCAAACTGTGTTCTCCAAGATGATGAGGCATCGGCTCTCTCCTGCTTACATTGCTGTGTGGGATGAGCCAAAGCCAAACTGGTAGCCAAACTGGTAGCCAAATTATTGCCTAAATTTAGTTAAATAAGCGGGATGATGGCATTGCATTCGTTGAAAAAGCGTATCTTTGCCAACAGATTGCGGAGAATGCACGTGCGTGTAAGCGACCACGCTTTCGGGCAAGAGCCGTTAACGACAACTACTAACATCCAACATCCAGAATCATGAGAAAGAGTATCGCATTGTGCGCAGCCCTGTCGCTGCTCACATTAGTCAGTTGCAGCA
Source organism: Bacteroidaceae bacterium (assembly GCA_017445145.1). GTDB lineage: Bacteria > Bacteroidota > Bacteroidia > Bacteroidales > Bacteroidaceae > Physcousia. The sequence goes on from JAFSVI010000158.1 coordinate 1,059, forward strand.
GCAATAGCAACTCCGCCCAGACCACATTGTCCCCGTCGTTCGACGAAGTGATAGCCTCCCGCCGCAGCGTGCGCAGCTACGACGCTTCGAAGAAGATTTCCGAGGAGGAGGTGCGCGAGCTACTGCTCTCCACGCAGGAGGCTCCGTCATGGGCCAACCAGCAACCCTCAAAATACTATGTCGCCATCAGCGCAGAAAAGGTGGCTGCCGTCCAGGACCTGGTAGGCAGCAACAAGGACCGCATCAAGGACGCCCCCGTGCTGATTGTCTCGACGTTCGAGCGCGGCAAGTCGGGCTTTTTCCACGGCAACGCGAGCAACGAGGTGGGCGATGGCTGGGGAGCCTACGACAATGGGTTGAGCAACGGCTATCTCATCTTGAAAGCCCGTGCCATGGGGTTTGACACGCTTATTATGGGCATGCGCGATGCCGATGCCTTGCGCGACCTTTTCAGCATCCCTGCTGAGGAAACCATAATGGCCGTCATCGCCCTTGGCTACAGGAGCGGCGAGCCCAAGCGTCCCGAGCACAGGTCGCTGGACGAGATTGTGAAATTCTTCTAAACAGCATCCCCACCTACAGCCATGAAACAAAGCATCAGCACCACGGCAGCCCCGGCAGCCATCGGCCCCTACAGCCAAGCCATACGTGTGGACAACCTTGTGTTCACCTCCGGACAGATTCCCATCGACCCTGCCACAGGCACCATTGTCCCTGATGGCATCAAGGCGCAGACACGCCAGTCGCTGACCAACGTAGAGAATGTGCTCAAGGCAGCCGGGCTTACTCTGGGCGACGTTGTCAAGACCACAGTGTATTTGGCGGACATGGCCGACTTCGCCGACATGAACAGCGTCTATGCCGAGTTCTTCGGCCAAGGCCAAGACGTATCGGACGAGGCCGGAACACCCCCCTTCCCTGCCCGCTCGGCCGTTGCGGTGAAAGCCCTGCCCAAGGGAGCATTGGTTGAGATTGAAGCCATAGCCGCCAAGGACTGAGTGAGGCCCATGTGCTACTGGTGCCGCTTTAAGGAGCGGCCGTCGCACCCCATCTTCTCGGCTCCTTCCAGTTCGCGCTCAATGATTTCGGGGTCGAGGAAATGCACCTTCAGCGCCGATGAATTGGGAAAGCGGTTGAAGAACACGTTGCAACTCATATACAGCTGCACCCGCTGCACGTCGCTGACTGCCGTGACAGCGTTGTAGTAGCGGAGGATGCTGTCCAGCACGCGTGGCAGCACCTTGATGCCTGTGCGGCCGTCGCTAAAAGTGATGACGGCGACGACATGGTAGCGACTACGTTTGTCCTGTAGTTGTTCGTGCTGCTGGGGTGTGCTTTTGTGGGAGACGGTGATGTGGCGACCGAAGCGCTTATTGATGTCGGACATTATGCTCATGAAGAGTTGCCCGTGGGTCGATGTGTCATCGAGCTGGCGGTAGCCGATGTAATAGTGAATCATCTCATGGATGATGATGTCCTCAAGCTCGTTTTCGGGGAGGTCTATGCGCGTGTTGATGCGTAGGCGAAAGTCATAACGTTCCGTGGCATTCTTTGATGTTCTGCGCCGCTTGCACACACACTGCCCGAGGAATGTCTTGGCATCACTCAGCATGATGGGAATGCTTGGCAAGCGACTGCCGAAGATCAGAGCGTTGAACTCATCGAACTTCTGCTGTATGTAGGGAATTGTTGCTTTCATCTGCGGTTATGCTCGTTGGGAGTAGAGAGATGAGATATGGCCACGGCCTCCCCGCCACGAGCTGGCGTGGAGGCCGTGTGTATGTGCGCTCAATCACAGGCGTTGTTCATTCAGCATTGACGATGCGACACTCTGAAGATTGTTGGCCAGAGGTGAGATGGCGTTGCTGGCCAAAGGCTTCAGAGTCCGCGCGATTTGTATATTATGTCGCGCGCCTCATTGATTTGCTGCATCTTCTTCTCGGCGGCAGCCCGCACATCGTCACCCAGCGACGCCACACGGTCGGGGTGGTGCTTGACGGCCATGCGCTTGTAGGCTGCACGCACCTCGCTGTCGGAGGCATCGGGACTCACTTCGAGCACGGCGTAGGCATCGGCCAGCGTGGTGCTGCCCAGATTGAGCATCGAATTGAGTTCGGCCTCGGAGAGTCCGAGTTCGATGGCAATCTCGCGCAGGGCGTTGATTTCCTGCGTTACCACGCTGCCATCGGCCTTTGCCAGCATGGCCAGCAGGCTCAGGATCTGCAGTCGCTCGGCCTGGGGCACATAGTCGCGCAGCTGGTGGCAGCACTCTATGATGGTGCGGCGGTATGAGCCAGGGCTTGCGGCATCCTCTATCTTCTGCCGCTGGAGCAGCCGTAACACGATTTGCTCGCCCTGGGCCACGGCCACATCACCGAAGTTGACGCGCAGAAACTGGCGCATGGCCTCCATCTCGCTGTGCATGACGCGCCCATCGGCGCGGATGACATAGCTGGCCAATGTGAGCAGCGAAAAAAGGAAGCCGTTGCGTGCGCCCTCGTCGGGTTCGGTGTGCGGAAGGCTGTTACCGCCGCGGCGGCCTCCGTTGCCGCTAATGGTGTCATAGACGCTCTCGCTGTATGCTTCGCCGTTGTAGTCGCCCTTGACGGGTTCTATGCCTGTGTCGATGACGGTGTCGATGAGCGAGCCCATGACGAAGCCCGCCAGCGCTCCTATAGGACCGCCGGAAAGCAGTCCGAGGAAGCCTCCTATCCATTTCACTCGTGCCATATCTCAGGTATGAAGTTTCGTCCTACAAGTCGCGTCCATGGCAATTCTTGAACTTCTTGCCGCTGCCACAGGGGCATGGGTCATTGCGGCCAGGAAGCTTCTCGGCTGTGAACGGTGTGCGTGGTTGCGGGCCTCGTGTGTCATAGGCCGCTGCAGCCTGCTGCGCTGGGTCGTTGAGGTTGGCGGGAGCGGCCTCTGCGCGATTACGCGCTGCACCCGATGCTGCCGCGTATGGTGGCTGACCGGGACGGGCGGGATATGGTGGCTGACCGGGGCGGGCAGGCTGTGCAGGGCGGGCGGCGTAGGATGGTTGTGAGTAGCGTGGTGCCTCAGTGGTGCGGCTGGCGGTGTACTGTGCGCGCTGCATGGCCTCGGCGCGTGCGCGGCGACGTGCCTCCTGCTCGGCTGCGCGCTGCTGTGCGTCGTCGGGAGCCTGTGTCTGCTGTTCTGGCACACGCCCGCGCATGAGGATGCTGATGGTCTGGTTGTTGATGTTGTTCACCATCTTGTCGAAGAGCTGCACGCTCTCGAGCTTGTAGATGAGCAGCGGGTCCTTCTGCTCGTAGCTGGCGTTCTGTGCGCTATGCTTGAGCTCGTCCTGCTGGCGCAGGTTCTCCTTCCAAGCCTCATCGATGACGTGGAGCATGATAGCCTTCTCAAAGGCGGTGACGATGGCGCGTCCCTCGGTCTCGCATGTGCGCTTGAGGCTCACGCCGCCAATGTTATACACACGCTTGCCGTCGAGGATGGGCACCATGACGGGTCGCTCGGCCCACTCCTGTCCATGCTCGCCCTCGTAGATGGGTTTGAACACCTTATATGCCTCTGAGGCGATAAGTTCGCTCTTCTGCTTGAAGCGTTCGAGAGCGGCGTCGTATGCCTTGACGACGAGGTCGTCGCGTTTCATCTGCGCAAGGTCTGCCTCGGTGAATGGGATGTCCATGGCGAAAACGGTGATGAACTGTTCCTTCATCTGCGAGTAGTCGGCACAGTTCTCGATGATGCTGATGACACGGTCGCCAATCATGTCGGCGATGTCCATGCCCAGACGCTCGCCCATGAGTGCGTGGCGGCGCTTCTCATATACGGCTGTGCGCTGCTTGTTCATCACGTCGTCATACTCGAGCAGGCGCTTGCGCACGCCGAAGTGGTTTTCCTCCACCTTCTTCTGTGCGCGCTCAATGCTGTTGTTGATCATCGGGTGTTCAATCATCTCACCCTCCTCGAAGCCCATGCGGTCCATGACCTTGGCAATGCGCTCGGAGGCGAAGAGGCGCATGAGCTTATCCTCGAGCGAAACAAAGAACACGGAGCTGCCCGGGTCGCCCTGACGTCCGGAACGTCCGCGCAACTGGCGATCGACGCGGCGGCTCTCGTGGCGCTCAGTGCCTATGATGGCCAGTCCTCCGGCTGCCTTCACCTCTGGCGACAGCTTGATGTCGGTGCCTCGACCAGCCATGTTGGTGGCAATTGTGACGGCTCCGAGACCATTGGTGCTCTGTCCGGCCAGTGCGACGATGTCGGCCTCCTTTTGGTGGAGCTTGGCGTTGAGCACCTGATGTGGTATCTTGCGCAGCGAGAGCATGCGCGACAGCAATTCGCTGATTTCCACGCTGGTCGTACCAACGAGGGTTGGGCGTCCCGACTCGCGCATACGCTGAATCTCGTCAATCACGGCATTATACTTCTCGCGCTGTGTCTTATACACGCGGTCGTTCATGTCCTTGCGGATGACGGGGCGGTTGGTGGGAATCTCCACGACGTCGAGCTTGTAGATGTCCCAGAACTCACCGGCCTCGGTGACGGCGGTGCCCGTCATGCCGGCAAGCTTGTGGTACATGCGGAAGTAGTTCTGCAGGGTGATGGTGGCAAAGGTCTGCGTGGCAGCCTGCACCTTCACGTGCTCCTTGGCCTCGACGGCCTGATGCAGCCCGTCGCTCCAGCGGCGTCCTTCCATGACGCGCCCCGTCTGCTCATCGACAATCTTCACTTCGCCATCGACGATGATGTATTCCTCGTTGAGATTGAACATGGCGTATGCCTTGAGCAGCTGCTGTATGGTGTGGACACGCTCGCTCTTGACGGCGAAGTCGCTGAAGAGTTCGTCCTTTTTCTGCACGCGCTCCTCGTCGGTCAGGTCCTTGTCGGCTTCGAGCTGCGACATCTGCCCCACAATGTCGGGCAGGATGAAGAGGTTGTCGTCGCCCGTCTGCTGTGCCAGCCAGGCGTTGCCCTTGTCGGTAAGGTCGGCCGAGTTCATCTTCTCCTCGATGACGAAGTAGAGCGGCTCCACAGCCTCTGGCATGCGCTTGTTGTTGTTCTCCATGTATATCTCCTCCGTGGCGAGCATGCCGCTCTTGATGCCGGGTTCGGAGAGATACTTGATGAGGGGTTTGTTCTTGGGCAGTGCCTTGTATGAACGGAAGAGCGAGAGGAATCCGGCCTCTGTCTTGGCCTTGTCGTTCTCGGCCTGTCCCTCGGCGATGAGCTTCTTGGCCTCGGCCAAGTATTGTGTGGCGAGCTGCTTCTGCACTCCGACGAGCTTCTCCACGAGGGGCTGGTACTGTTCGAACATCTGGTCGTCGCCCTTGGGCACAGGACCGGAGATGATGAGCGGCGTGCGCGCGTCGTCGATGAGCACTGAATCGACCTCATCGACGATGGCGTAGTTGTGCATGCGCTGCACGAGGTCCTCGGGCGAGGTGGCCATGTTGTCGCGAAGATAGTCGAAGCCGAACTCGTTGTTCGTGCCGAAGGTGATGTCAGCCTGATAGGCTTTTCGCCTGGCCTCGCTGTTGGGCTGATGCTTGTCGATGCAATCGACGCTCAACCCATGGAACATGTAGAGCGGCCCCATCCATTCGGAGTCACGCTTGGCGAGGTAGTCGTTGACAGTGACGACATGCACTCCATTGCCCGTCAATGCATTGAGGAACACTGGCAGCGTGGCCACGAGGGTCTTGCCCTCGCCGGTGGCCATCTCCGCAATCTTGCCTTGATGCAGCACCGTGCCGCCAAAGAGCTGCACGTCGTAATGCACCATGTTCCATGTCATCTCGTTGCCGCCAGCCACCCAGTGGTTGTGCCACACAGCTTTGTCGCCATCGATGCTCACAAAGTCGTGGCGTGCGGCCAGCTCGCGGTCGAAGTCGGTTGCCGTGACCACCACGTCGGCGTTGTTGGCCAGACGCTCGGCTGTGCTCTTGACGATGGCAAACGCCACGGGGCGTATGCTGTCGAGCACCTTTTCATACTCCTCGAGCACATCTTTCTCGAGCTTGTCAATCTTGTCGAAGATGGGTTTGCGCTGTTCGATGGGCGTGGCTTCAATCTTAGCCTTCAGCTCATCGATTTGCTGGCGCAGCGGCCGACCGGCCTCGCGCACCTGGGCTTGCAGCTCCTTGGTGCGTGCGCGCAGCTCGTCGTTGTTCAGCGCCTGTATTTCGGGATAGACCGCGAGCACCTCGTTCACCAGTGGCTGTATGGCCTTCATATCGCGGTCGCTCTTGTTGCCAAAGAGCTTGCGCATCAGTTCAAAGAAATTCACTGTTATAATCTTTTTGTGGAGTTTTATTATTTACTGTTGATTGTTATTAGCGCGCGGGATTGGGGCGGATGGTGCGCGCCATGGGGGATTAGTCTGCAAGGGGGATTGCCCTTTCTGTGCTACCGCTGGGCGCCCGTATGCGCATAGACGCCGCAATGGTCGGTGCGATGCGCGTAGCGCTTATGGGTTGTGTGATACGCTGGCTTTTGACATCAGGCCCCAGGAAGAAAAGCGGGAAGGCAGCATGTGCCAGCCCCGGATCGACATACGTCTTGCCGTTGTGGCATTCCACCCGCCACCCGGGCATGACATCGACAAGGATATCGCCCGAGCGCGAGGCCGACCAAGCGTTGCGCACGGCAGCAATGCCCACATGGCTTCCGCCTGGGGCGGGTTCCTCGCTGGCACGCACGAGCTCCGTGGCGGTGTATATGTTGCGCACCCCCGACATCTGCACGAGGAATTCCTCTGCACGTGCCAGCACATCGGCCATGCGCAGCTGGCGCTGTTCTATGAGCTTGGCGTCGAGATATATCTGAGTGCCATGGGAAGCGGTGACATACTGTGCCTGCCCGAAGAGGGCTGAGAGATACATGTTCGTCAGCAGCGCGGCGCGCTCCATGCTGAAGGTTGACGTCTCCAGCCCGAGCTGCTCGTAGCGGAACGACAAGGCATCGGTGTCGGCATAGCCTGTCGATGTCACCACGAAAAGCGCCCGTCCGCGCCCCACCGTCTGCTCTACCTTATTTATAACGCGCGCGAGGGTGCTGTCCAGGCGCACGTATGTGTCCTGCACCTCGGCAGGGGCGGTGACAACGCTGTTGCCTTCGGGTGCTCCGGCATAGAGGGCTATGCACAGCAGGTCAGGGGTCTCGTCGCGCCCTATGGGCGTGGCATCCATGGTGCGCTCCACGAGACGTGCCACCTCGTCGTTGGCCATGGCGCTGGTCTTGAACTCGCGCATGCGTCGGTCGCCTTTGAAGCGATGCTCGAATACGGCGTTGCTCGCGGCCTCCGCATTACTGTGGAAATAGTGGAATGAGGCGTAGGCACCGTCATACACCGGCTGCCACACGATGTCCTTCAGGCGCGAACCCAGTGGCGACATCCTGTCGAAAGCGCTCACCCATCCCGGGAACTCGCCATAGTAGCTCGTGCCGCACCAGTCGCCAGTCTTGTCGTTGAGCCAGAACACGCCGTCGGCCAGGTGGCCAGCCAGCAACACGGCCACGTCGCGCTCGGCAGCGATGCTCAGGACGATGGCCCGACGTGCCGTGGCCAGCTCAAGCTCGTCGGCCACGGTGGTGGTGAGTATGCCGGCGGCCGACGTGCGCTCATCGGTGCGCTGCCCTTTGTGGCGGGCATCGTCCACACAGAACACAGGCTGCAGCGTCTGCCGCGAGAGCCATGAGAGTGCCGGAATGCCGTTGACGAATGGCGTCGCCCCGGTGCTCAGGCTGGCAGCAGCGCTGGCGCGGTCTGGGCGGCGGAATGGCATGGTGGCGTCGGTGTAATAGCGTGCCTCCGCCATGAGCCGCTTGAATCCCCCTTCGCCATACAGCGGCGCAAAGGCTTCCATGTAGTCTGTGCGCAGCTGATCCACGACGATGTTCACGACGATGCGCTGCAGCTCAGGGGCTGTCTCGGCATCGACGCTCATGGCAGCCAGCATGGCTATCAGCGGCGTGAGGAAGCGTGTCTTACTTATCATTTGGCAACGGCGATATTGATGATGGAACGCGACAGCAAAGTCAGTGCCAAAGGCAGTGCTATGTCAGGGAAATCTTGAGGCATGAGGGGCATGGCAGCGACAAAGAGTGCCAGCAGCATGGCGGCGAAGTAGTGGTAAGGATGCCGGCGCCCATGCCGCGCGGCAACAGCCACGGGGATGGCGAAGAGCAGCGGCAAGGGGTTGAAAGCCACGACGAGCCAGTTGGAAGCCACGCCGGGATGCTCCGAGAAGAGCGTCATGAATGTGAGCACCACACCCACCACGCCTTGCAGACAGAGCATGACAGCATCGGCCTGCCACACCACACCGCGACGCCGCCACTCACAGAATGCCAACCCCAGCGCCGCGGCCAGCAAGCCCCACGCCAGCGGGGCCGGAGCCACGGGAAAGCGGCGCTGCGCATCGACGACCTTGCGCCGCATCTCCGGCCGCTCCTCGAGAAGCGTGCGGCGCTCGGCCACGAGGGGCCTGTAGGCATCGGCGGCCGTCTGAACCATGGCGCTGTCAGCATAGCGCATCATGTAGAGCGGGGCAAACATCTCGTCGCGCTCACAGAGAAGCGTGTCAACGTCGGAGCCGAGGAGCATGTCATTGCCCGTCGTGGCCCACGGGTGGCCGACGGTGTATTCGTGGATGATGGTGCGAAAGGTGTTGCGGCGTGGGCGTGCGGGATATATCACGCGCCCACGGATGCAGTTCTCGATGATGTCGCGGGATTTGGTGGTGCAGTTGTTGCGGAAGATGCCGTAGCGATACGTGCAGTGCTCGGGCAGCGAATACCACGCCAGCGAGTCCGCCAGGAGGTTGGCCTCGGCTGGCGTGAGGTTAAGCCGCTGCTCCTCGACCCACGACCCCCGCGCAAAATACTCTTGCAAGAACACGCCCAGCGGCATGGCAAGAAGCACATAGTCGGTGCGCCCTAGCACGAAGCGCCACACGAAATGCGGCTGCTCAAACGAAAACGCGCCATAGTTATACACGGCCTGAAGGCTGTCATGGCGTGCTCGCACGAGGATGGCCGTGTGGCCATAGAGCTCATAGGTCTCCTCGCCAGGCGAGCATGTGAGCAGACTCACCGTGAGTGTGGAATCCACGCCCACGGCAGCAACAGCCCTCGGTGCCACGAGAGCCGCAATTAAGGCTATGAGAATGTAAAGATGCCTCATAAACGGCCGCAAAGATACGCAAAAGTCACGACTTCAATGGCGTGAGGTGCATGATTTTTGCTAAATAAACAACATTTAGCACTTCCGAGGGCATTTCCTAATCCGAAAACTCGTATCTTTGCGCCCGATTTACGCTTCTGTGTTCATGAACCTGATAATAGACATTGGCAACAGCCGCACAAAGCTCGTGGCATTCGACGGCGACAACGCCGCAGACCAAAGCATAGCCGAGGGCCACAGCCTCGAGCTGCTTGCCGGCTTCTGCCAGCGCCACACATTCTCCGCGGCCATAGTGAGTTCTGTCATAGACCTCACGCCCGAGGCATGCGAGGCGCTGCACCAACTGCCATGTCCGCTGCTCACCTTCGCGGCCGACACGCCCACGCCGCTCCACAACCGCTACCGCACACCGGCCACACTCGGCCGCGACCGCCTGGCAGCTGCCGTCGGCGCAGCCACATTGCTGCCGCGCCACAGCCTGCTCATCGCCGACATGGGAAGCTGCATCACCTTCGACTTTGTGTCGGACCGGGGCACGTTCGTCGGTGGCAACATCACCCCGGGCCTGCACGCACGCCTCAGAGCCATCGACGAGTTCTTCCCCAGGCTGCCACACGTGGATACCGACGGCGACCTGCCCGAGCTGGGCTACGACACACCCACGGCCATACGCGCCGGCGTCGTCAGGGGCATCATCCACGAGCTCAACGGCTACATCGACTTCTACTCCCGCCGCTACCCCAACCTCCACACCTTCGTCACCGGCGGCGATGCGGACATCATCGTGCGCCACAACGCGCGCCACACCACCATCGACCCGCTGCTTGTGGCACGCGGCCTCAACGTAATCCTCGACTATAACCTCCAACGCAACACCATCACCACGAACCCACGATAATGCACACGAGACACTTCCTCGCCACCATACTCATCATGCTCACGCCCACACTGGCCTTGGCACAGGGCAACGGCTGCAATTCCTCATACTCGCGCTTCGGCCTGGGCCTGCTCAGCGACCAGGCACAAGGCTACAACCGCTCCATGGGCGGTGTGGGCCAGGCGCTGCGCTCCGGCAACCGCATCAACAAGCTCAACCCCGCCAGCTACTCCGCCATCGACTCGCTGTCGTTCCTCTTCGACGTGGGCATGAGCCTGCAGCGCACACGCATGAAGCAAAACGGCTCACACCAGACAGCCAACAACACCTCGTTCGACTACGTCGTGGCAGGATGGCGACTGCGCCGCGGACTGGGCATGGCCGTGGGCTTCGTGCCATACACCAGCATTGGCTACAACTTCTCTCAGGCCATCGACGTCACCTCCGACCCCATGTCGCTGCAGCGCATCTCGCAGTCGCAGTCATACACCGGCTCAGGTGGTTTGCACGAACTCTTCGCCGGCATAGGCTGGGAACCCTTCACAGGCTTCTCGGCAGGCTTCAATGCCGGTTTCCGCTGGGGCAACATCACACATCTTGCAACACAGACATTCATGGAGGACGGTGCCGTCAACACCGCCAGCTACAGCGGCCTCGCAACGGCATACGACTCCGAAGTGCGCACGTGGTCGGCCGAGGTGGGAGTGCAGTACCGCACCCTGCTCAACGCCACCAACCGCCTCACCGTGGGTGCCACAGTGGGCATCGGACACACCATAGCCAGCGAAGCATCGATGATGCGCATCAACCTCAACGCCGACACCCTCACACGCACCACCGACCATGCCTTCCAGCTGCCCATGACCTACAGCCTCGGAGCAGCATGGGAGTGGTCTGAGCGGCTTCTCGTGGCCGCCGACGCCACATTCCAGCAATGGGGAAAATGCACCACGCCACAACTGCTCACCACTGCCACGGGCCTCGAATACACCCCACAGGCAGGTACCTACAAGAACCGCTGGCGCATCAGCGCCGGCGCCGAGTATGTGCCTGGACGCTATGATGCCAGCTACCTGCGCCGCATCAACTACCGCATCGGGGCCTCATACACCACACCATACATGGTCATCAACGGCATCAACGGACCGCGCGAGTACAGCCTTACGGCCGGACTGGGCTTCCCGGTGTTCAACGTCAACAGCCGCTCCTACGTCAACTTCGGCCTGCAATGGATACACCGCAAACCAACCACCTCAAGCCTCATCACCGAGAACGTCATGATGATCAACATCGGCCTGACATTCCACGAAGCTTGGTTCATGAAGTGGAAATTCAGATAAGGATTGATAAGTGACCTTTCAGCAGGGTGAAGCCAGTACGTGGAATTCGCATTAATCAAGCAAGATGGAAGCCATTCGCATAATTCGTACAATCCCGCTGAGCATATAACTCCGAGCAAACCGAGCAGCCCGCGGTTCCAAGAAAAGAAGTATGAAGGCAACAAGAGATAATAGGACAACGACCCGAATGAGTAAGGCTGGAAGGTGCGCAGCAAGGCCCGTCGTTCTTCTCGCCCTTCTCCTCTTTGCCTTGCTGGCCTCATGCGAAAGCAACCACGAGCACATTGCCGAAGCTGTCAACGACAGCGATTCGCTGCCATTCATGACCGCCCACGGCATCAGCAACCTCATTTCGGACTCCGGCATCATCAGCTACAAGATTGTGGCCGAGGACTGGCTCATCTACGAACAGCCCCGACCCAAATGGAGCTTCCTCAAGGGACTCTTCCTCGAGAAATTCGACTCCACATTCCATGTGCAATGGCACGTGCAATGCGACACCGCCTACTGCCACGACAACCGCACATGGGAACTGCGAGGACGCGTGGTAATCCTGAACCGCGAAGGCACCCTCTTCCGCAGCGAGGAACTCTTCTGGGACATGGACGAGCACGAGATGTGGTCCACGCTCTTCATGAGCATCAAGAAGCCCGACAGCGACCAGATGCTCGAGGGCTACAACTTCCGCTCCGACGAAACCATGACCAACTATCGCATCTACAACTCCAACGGCTACACACACGTCGAGGAGCAAGAACAGGCTCCGGCACCCATCATGCCCGCAGCTGCCGACACCGCCGCAACCGACACGCTCACCACGCAGCCTGCACAGCCATCGCGACGCCCATCGCAGGCCGATACCCACCGCTCGCGCCAACAATAAGACACCACAGCCATGACAACACTCGTCATATACATCATTATCACACTCGCACTGTCGGCTTTCTTCTCAGGCATGGAGATAGCCTTCGTGGGCACCAACAAGCTGCGCTTCGAGATGGACCGCGCACAGAGCGGACCCGCCACCCGCATCGCTGCCATCTTCCTGCGCCACCCCAACAACTTCATCTCCACGCTGCTCGTAGGCAACAACATAGCGCTCGTCGTCTATGGCATTCTCATTGCCCGCCTGCTCCAACCCACGCTCATACAGCCACTAGGCATCACCAACGAGTGGCTGGCACTGCTCGTGCAGACACTGGTATCGACAGCCATCGTGCTCGTCACGGGCGAGTTCCTACCGAAGATGCTCTTCCGCCTCAACCCCAACCGCACACTGACATTCTTCGCGCCGCTGGCATTCGTGTTCTATGTCATTCTCTACCCCCTGTCCAAGTTCACGAGCATCGTGGCCAAGCTGCTGTTGCGCATCGGGGGTGTCAAGGTGAGCCACAACGAGGCCGACAAGGTGTTCTCGCGCATCGACCTCGACGACCTGATACAGCAAACCATCGACAATGCCCCCGACGAGCACGACATCACCGACGAGGTGAAGATCTTCCAAAACGCACTGGAGTTCCGCGAATGCAAGGTGCGTGACTGCATCGTGCCACGCACGGAAGTAGTGGCCGTGGGCACCGACGAGACGCTCGACACCTTGCGCGCACGTTTCGTGGAGAGTGGATGCTCGAAGCTCATCGTCTATGAGGGTGACATAGACAACGTGCAGGGCTTCATCCACAGCTCCGAGATGTTCCGCCTCCACGCGGGCGACGACTGGCATCAGAACATACGCGAAGTGCCCATCGTGCCCGAAACCATGTCGGCACAGAAGCTCATGCAGATGCTCATGCAGCAGAAGAAATCGCTCGCCGTCGTCGTCGATGAGTTCGGAGGCACAAGTGGCATCTGCACCCTCGAGGACCTCGTCGAGGAAATCTTCGGCGACATTGAGGACGAACACGACCAGCAGTCGTATATCGCACGCCACCTGCCATCGGGCGAATACGAGCTCTCCGCACGCCTTGAGATAGAGAAAGCCAACGAGCTGCTCGGGCTGAACCTGCCCGAGAGCGACGACTACATCACCGTGGGCGGACTGCTCCTCCACGAGCTGCAACGATTCCCCAAGCTCAACGAAGTGTGCCGCTTCTCCCACTTCGAATTCAAGATACTGAAGACCACAAGCACCAAAATCGAGCTTGTGCGCTTGCGTCTGACCGACGATTAGGCCACTTATGGCATCATTTTCAAAGAACTTTGCACCCCAAACGCGATTTTTAGCACGAAAAGCGTTGCCGCCTCGCAAATTCTTTGTACCTTTGTGCGCTTTTTTGAGGCATAGCCCGCAAAACCGACGTAAATCACTAAATCAATCAAATACAACAAATGGCAACACTACAAACAATCCGAAGCAAGGGCGCACTGCTCATCCTCGTGGTGGGTCTGGCCCTGTTTGCCTTCATCGCCGAGGAAGCCGTGCGCTCCCTCTCCTCGTCTAAGGCCGAGAGTCATCAACGCATCGCCGAGATCTACGGCAACTCCATGAACGTGCAGGAGTTCAACAAGCTCGTCGATGAGCAAGCCAATGTAACGAAGCTCCTCTACGGCCTCGGCAATCTCACCGAAGAACAGATGCAGCAGCTGCGCGACCAGGTGTGGAACACCTACGTGCAGAACACCATCATAGCCCACGAGGCTGAGGAACTCGGCCTCACCGTCACCGATGCCGAGGTGCAGGACATCATCAAGAACAGCCGCAGCCAGCTGCTCATGCAGACACCGTTCCGCAACGAGCAGACAGGCGCCTTCGACGTGCAGCAGCTCAACAAGTTCCTCACCGACTACAAGGCCATGCAGGGACAGGCCGGACAACCCGCCCAGGCCATGGAATACTACAACCAGATCTACGCCCTCTGGCAGTACATCGAGAAGAACATTCGCATCGAAGCCCTCGGCAAGAAGTACAATGCGCTTCTCAACAACTCCTTCATCGCCAACCCCGTGGCGCTGCAGATGGGCTTCGACGACCAGAGCCGCGAGAAAACCATCCTCATGGCCGCAGTGCCGTATAGCACCGTCAGCGACAACGACATTCAGGTGAGCGATGCCGAACTCAAGAGCATGTACGAGGAGAAGAAGCCCATCTTCGAAATCCTACAGCCCACACGCGACATCAAGTACATCGACGTCGCCGTGAAGGCCAGCGAGACCGACCGCCAGCAGCTCGAAGCAGAGATGGCAGAGGTGGCCGAGCAGCTCGCCGCCGAGGGTGCCGACTACGCCAGCGTGGTGCGCAAGAGCGGCAGCTCCGTAACATACCAGCCCATACCCGTTCGCGGCGAGTACCTGCCCTACGACATCAACAACCGCATCGACACCATCCCCGTAGGCACACAGGTGGGACCATACGCCAACGCCGGCGACAACACCCTCAACATCATCCGCGTCAACGCAAAGTACAGCCTCCCCGACAGCGTGCAGCTGCAGCAAATCATCGTTGACGGCACTGCCGATGCCAGCGCCGCACAGCGCACCGCCGACAGCATCGTCAACGCCCTCGCCGCAGGAGCACCCTTCGACACCATCGCCCGCAAATACAACCAGAACGGCGACCTCATGTGGCTCACATCCTCACAATACGAGCGCGGCAACATCGAGGAGAACAGCCGCGAACTCATCCGCGCCATCAACGCACAGGCCGCTGGCACCACGCAGAAGATTGTGCTGCCCAACAAGAACATCGTCATCAACCGCGTGGCCGACCGCCGCAACTTCGTGGAGAAGTATGACGTGGCAGTTGTCAAGCGCGTCATCGACTTCTCCAACGACACCTTCAACAAGACCTTCAACGAGTTCTCGCAGTTCGTGGCATCCAACCAGAAGCTCGAGGACCTCGAAGCCAACGCCGTGAAGGCCGGCTACAACGTTCAGGAGCAGACACTCACTGCCATCGACCACCGCGTGGCCAACCTCACCTCCACACGCGAGCTCTTCCGCTGGATCTTCAACGACGACACCAAGGCCAACGAGATTTCCGACATCTACACCGTTGGCAACAACAACCACCTCATCGTGGCGTGCCTCACCGGCCGCAACGACAGCCACTACACCCCTCTCACCAACAAGGAGGTCGATAACTACGTGCGCACCGAGGTTATCCGCAACAAGAAAGCCGCCACCATCAAGGAGAAGATGGCAGCATGCAAAGACGTGGCAGCCGTAGCACGCATAGCCGGTGCACAGCCAGTAGATACGCTGCGCCGCATCAGCTTCAGCTCGCCAGTGTTCATCGCCAGCATCGGAGCCAGCGAGATGGCCCTCAGCGGCGCCGTGGCTGCCGTGGGCAAGGGAAGCTTCGTCAACGGTGTGCAGGGCAACACCGGTGTCTATGCCTTCCAGGTCATCGACGAGGGTACCAATGCTGCCAAGTTCGACGACAACGCCAAGCAGCAGCAGAAGCAAAGCATTGTGCGCCACGCACAGAATGCCGCATCGCGCTTCATCCAAGTGCTGCAGACAAAGGCCGGCATCGAGGATCGCCGATACCTCTTCTACTAAGCCCGCAGCCGCCTCGCAGCGGAAGCATATAATGATAATAAGGTACGCGCGAGCGCGTACCTTATTATCATTTATACCGCCATTTTGCAAAATCGGAGCAAGCGATTGGCATGCATTATAGTTAAATAATGCAAATTAGTGATGGCAAACAGTACAACGAAAGCCTTTTCACAGTATCTTTGCATTTGCAAAGTACAGATAGCAAAATCAACCTTACCTAATGGACACTAAAATCATACTCAAAAGACCCGTGCATGTGAGCCATGAGGCACGCCTGGAGAAGGAAGCCGTGCGACGTCTGCTCACCTTCGAACGTTTCTGCCGCGACAACGCCCTGTGGGACGAGATGCGCACCTGCTACGACTACAATGCCGAAGTCCACAGCTCATGGTACCGTGGCTCGGCTGAGGGCTACATCCAAGCTCTTTCCGAGCGCCCCGAGCGTGCGCCCCACCACATCCACTGCATCCTGGTATGGGTACACGGCAACCGTGCCGTGGCCATGATGGAGACCACGCTGCAGCAACGCACCGAGCTCGACGGCGTGCCTATCGACCTCGCTGCCGACGCGCAGATGCTCTACCGCCTCGTGCGCATCAACGGCGAGTGGTACGTGAAAGAGTGGATGACAATCTACGAGCAGGACAACATCATCTCCGCCGTACCCAACGCCATACTCAACATAGACCCCAACGAGCTCGCCAAGTACCGACCCTCATGCTGCGCACTCTCCTTCCTGCAGAAGAAACGCGGCAAGGTGTTCTACGACGACCTCCCCGGCCACGACCGCCCCGAGACTGTGGCTGCCGCCTACCAGGCTGCCGACCTCTGGCTGCAAGGCAAATAAGGCACCCTCACACACGGTCTGCACACACAAAACCCAGGACACGTCCTGGGTTTTTGCTTTCTTTATCACTTCGCTTGCAACTTTTCACATTAATTCTTACGTCTAAGAAGTAAAGAAGCACTACCTTTGCAGCCACTATGATACAACTAAGAGGCATAAACAAGACCTACCATGGCGCTCAACCCCTGCATGTGCTCAAGGGCATAGACCTGGACATTGCCAAGGGAGAACTTTGCAGCATCATGGGAGCCAGCGGTTCGGGCAAATCGACATTGCTCAACATCCTGGGCATCCTCGACGACTACGACGAGGGCGAGTACCGCCTGGCAGGAACGCTGATTAAGAACCTCAGCGAGACGCGTGCCGCCGACTACCGCAACCGCATGATTGGATTCATCTTCCAGTCGTTCAACCTCATAGGCTTCAAGACCGCAGTGGAGAACGTCGAGCTGCCGCTCTTCTATCAAGGAGTGTCGCGGCGCAAGCGCCATCATCTGGCCATGGAGGAACTCGAGCGCATGGGGCTCACCGCGTGGGCCGACCATTATCCCAACGAGATGTCGGGCGGTCAGCGGCAGCGTGTGGCCATAGCCCGCGCCCTCATCACGCGACCCAAAATCATCCTTGCCGACGAACCCACCGGCGCCCTCGACTCGCGCACTGGCGTGGAGGTGATGGAACTCCTCAAGCGCCTCAACAGCGAGGAAGGCATCACCATGGTCATCGTCACCCACGACCCGCATGTGGCCGAACAGACACAACGCATCATCCGCATCAAAGACGGCATCATAGAACAATGATTGAACTCCTGCATGAAATGCGCCAAACCGTGGGCCGCAACCGGCTGCGCACGTCGCTGACGGGCTTTGCCGTAGCGTGGGGTATCTTCATGCTCATCGTGCTGCTGGGAGCAGGCAATGGCCTCATCAATGCGCAGTTGGCCAACAACGCCGATTTTATCGACAATTCGATGGCCGTCTTTGGCGGACAGACATCGAAGGCACACAACGGGCTGAAGGAAGGCCGTGAGGTGAAGCTCAACGAGGCCGACCTGGCACTGACGGAGTCTCGTTTTCCCGGCAATGTGGATCGTGCGGGAGCTGTCATCTACGTCGCAGCCACCAACATTGCCTTTGGTGATAACTATGTCAGCAGTAATCTGCGAGGTGTCTTTCCCGTCGATGCCGTCATCAACCGTCGCAAGCTCGTGGCCGGACGCTACATCAACGACATTGACATGCGCCAACAGCGCAAAGTGCTGGTGCTAATCGAGAACCAGGCGCGCGAACTCATGCCGGGGCATCCGCTGGAGCTTGTGGGGCGCATAGTGAATGTCGGCACGATGGCCTTCAGCGTGATAGGCATCCTGGAGGAGGACAGATCCATCCGCAACAACACCTCCATAGCGCCATTCACCACTTTGCGAACCATATACAACCGTGGCGAAGACCTGGATCGTGTGGAATTTATCTTCCATGGTCTGGAGACGGAAGCCGACAACACGACCTTCGAGCAGCAGTACCGCGCGGCGGTGAACCAGCATCATAGTGCGGCGCCTGACGACGACGAGGCCATTTGGCTGTGGAACCGCTTCACACAGGCACTGCAGATGCAGAAAGGCGTCGCCATATTGCGCACGGCACTGTGGGTGATTGGCCTCTTCACGCTGTTGAGCGGCGTCGTGGGCGTGTCGAACATCATGCTGATTTCTGTGCGCGAGCGTACACATGAGTTCGGCATACGCAAAGCCATCGGCGCAAGACCTTTGAGCATCCTGCGAATAATAATCGTGGAGAGTGTCATCGTCACAGCCTTTTTCGGCTACATCGGCATGGTGCTTGGCATCGTGGCCAACCACTATATGGAAGTCACCGTGGGTTCCAAGCCCATCGACACGGGCCTCTTCAAGGCTACGATGTTCGTCGATCCCAACGTGGGTATCGGCACTGCCGTCGGTGTGACAGCGGTCCTCATCATTGCCGGCACCTTGGCCGGACTCATCCCTGCCCTCAAGGCTGCCCGCGTAAGGCCCGTGGAGGCCCTGAACGCCGGTTAGCCACGTCTATGCAAATCCCTTAATCGTAAATCCTATAATCGTAAATTGATAGACCTCGACACATACCACGAACTCATTGAGACGCTGCTTCGCAACAAGACGCGCTCGCTGCTCACCGGCTTCGGTGTGTTCTGGGGTGTGTTCATGCTTGTGAGCCTCATGGGCGGTGGCAAGGGTATGAAGCAGTTGCTGAACAACAACTTCGACGGTTTCGCCACCAATGCCGCCATGATATGGGCACAGCCTACCACGAAACCATACCACGGCTTCCGCAAAGGCCGGCAGTGGAATCTGACGATGGACGACGTGGAGCGCCTGCACTCACAGGTGCCGGAGCTGGATGTCGTCTCGCCGATGGTCAGCAACTGGGGCACGCGCGCTGTGGTGGGCAAACGCACGTTCTCATGCGCCGTCAGGGGTGTGCTGCCCGAATATGCCCGCGTCGATGCCCCCAAGATGCGCTATGGGCGCTACATCAATGAGATGGACGTGGCCCAGCGCCGCAAGGTTTGCGTCATTGGCGAGAAGGTATATCGCACGCTGTTTCCCGGCGGTGCCGACCCCTGCGGCCAGACGGTGCGCCTGGACTCTACATATTATAATATAGTAGGCGTAGATGTCAGCAAGGGTAACATGAACTTCAACGGCTCTGCCGACGAGAGCGTGACCCTTCCGCTGACGCTGATGCAGCAGGCCTACAACATGGGCGATGTCATACACATGGTGGCTGTCACCGGGCGGCCCGGCGTGGTCATGAGCGACATCACGCCCCACATGCGCTCCGTCATAGCCCGTGTTCACGATGTCGATCCTGAGGACGACCAGAGCGTGATGGTGTTCAACACCGAGGTGCTCTTCGGTGTTCTTGACAGCCTCTTCGACGGCGTGGATTTCCTCATCTGGCTTGTCGGCATAGGAACGCTTTTGGCAGGTGCCATCGGCGTGTCGAACATCATGCTGGTCACGGTGCGCGAACGCACGTCGGAGATTGGCATACGTCGTGCCATCGGTGCCACGCCTCGCGTCATCCTTGGCCAGATCATTGCCGAGAGCATCATGCTCACCTCCGTGGCAGGGATGTGCGGCATCCTGCTGGCTGTGGTGACGCTGCAAGGCCTGGAGCTGGCCAACACTGAGGACGGCATCCTCGCGGCACGTTTCCAAGTATCATTCTGGCAGGCTGCGGGAGCCGTGGCACTGCTTGTGGCTCTGGGTGTCATAGCCGGCATGGCCCCTGCCCTGCGAGCCATGCGCATAAAACCCGTCGATGCCATGCGTGAGGAATAGCCCAAGGAGATACAATACAATTAATCCGTAATAATAATCGTTGAGATAGTTAAGCCAATCATGAAGAAGGCATTACAACTGTTTGCGGCATTGCTTGTGGCAGCCGTATTCATCGGGACATTCGTGTTCCTCTACCTCGGTTCGCGCCCCAAGGAGAAGCGCTACGAGACACTTGAGACCTCGCGGCAGGACATCGTGCGCACCACCGTCGTCACCGGCAAGATAGAGCCTCGCGACGAGGTTGCCGTGAAGCCACAGATCAGCGGCATCATCACCGAGCTGCTCAAAGAGGCCGGACAGAGGGTGGAGGCCGGCGAGGTCATAGCCAAGCTCAAGGTAATTCCCGACATGCAGCAACTGAGTTCGGCAGAGTCGCGCGTGCGCCTCGCCACCATCAACCGCGACCAGACGGCTCGCGACCATGAGCGCCAAAAGACACTCTACGACAAAGGTCTCATCAGCGCCAACGAGTATGAGAAGGCACGCCAAGCCTACGACCAGGCCCGCGAGGAGCTGGCGGCAGCACAGGACAATCTGGAAGTGGTGCGCGACGGCGCCTCGCGCAGCAATGCCTCAGCCTCCAACACCCTTGTGCGCAGCACAATCAGTGGCATCATTCTCGACATACCCGTGAAGGTGGGCAACTCCGTCATCCTTAGCAACACCTTCAACGACGGTACCACCATCGCCACCGTGGCCGACATGGGCAACCTCATCTTCCGCGGCAACATCGACGAGACGGAGGTGGGTCGCCTTCACCCCGGCATGAACATGGACATCACCATCGGTGCCATGCAGGACGTTCGCTTCGACGCCGCTCTTGAATACATCAGCCCGAAGGCCACGGAGCAGGGCGGTGCCAACCAGTTCGAGATCAAGGCGGCTGTGACAATCCCCACTGGCAATGCCACCGACAGCAACAGCACGACCCTCATACGCAGCGGCTACAGCGCCACCGCCAAGATTGTGCTGGAGGAAGCCCGCAACGTGCTCACCATCCCTGAGGCGGCCATACACTTCAGTGGCGACTCCACATTCGTGTATGTCGTCAAGGACGGCGACAACGCCCGCAACTATGAGCAGCGCGCCGTGACAACCGGCCTCAGCGATGGCATCAACATACAGATCCTCTCAGGCCTCGCAGCCGATGAGAAGGTGAGGGGTAACGAGATTCTCGTGGAGAAGCAATAGCCCCCACCTACGCCCTTATCTGAACACGAAATACACCGCCCCGATGAGGCACGCGGCGGCAGCGACATGGTTCCAGCCCAGGTGCTGGCCCTGGAAGAGCACTCCCGCCACGAGGGCGAACACCACGAGCGACACCACCTCCTGCACCACCTTGAGCTGCACGAGAGTGAAGGGGCCGCCATTGCCGACGAAGCCAATGCGGTTGGCCGGCACTTGGCAGCAGTATTCGAAGAAGGCGATGCCCCACGAGAAGGCTATCACGCCTATGAGCGGCCACGAGGAGCTGTAGCCTGCAGCCTGCAGCCGCAGGTGTCCGTACCAGGCCAGTGTCATGAAGATGTTGCTCATGACGAGCAACAGTATGGTTTGAAACGTATGCATAGGTTGATAGGCAAATGGCCATTGCGGCTCAGAGCAATGCCAAGACGCAGAGGACTGCCTCCTCTGCGTCTTGGCATGATTCATGTTGTGCGGGTAACACGCGTGCTGGCTGAACCGCCGTGGCGCTAACACTTAAAAATTGGAAATCAGGCTCTTGCGTGAGAGCGCGATATCCTCCTTGCACTGCTCAATCTGCGCCTTGAGCTCATCGACCGTGACGGCGTTGATGCCATAGAGAGGCTCGAGTGCATCGGCCACGGGCAGCAGGTTGGCATCGTACTCGGTGAGACGCGAGATGGCATCCTGGATGAGCACCAGTCGCAGCGAGATCTCAGAGGCGGCATCGTCGTCGAACGATGCGAGGAACTTCTCCGTGTTCTGCGACACGATGTAGAACTGCTCGACGAGCGACGCTGTCACAATCTGCCAGAAATAGTTGATGCGGCCGTTCTGCTCCATGGCCTCATAGAGAGCCTGGGCCGATTCGTTGATGGCAGCTTCGCTGTCCACGGTCTTGAACGAGGGGTCGTTGATGGCAGCCAGCAGCTTGGCAATGGCCTTGACGTAGTCGTCGACAGGCATGTCGTAGAGCGCTGCCACAGCCTTATCGACGTTCATGGCAGCGAGGAGGCGGTACTGCTCGGCCAGTGTCATAGCGTTTTCTGCCGCAGCAGGGTCGAGGAGATAGTCGGGTTTCACCTGCTTCTCCTCGTCAGTGAGCTGGAGCGCTCCGTCCTTCTGCACGACGGGCAGGTTCTGCAGGCGTCCAATCTCAGCAGCGAGGCTGTCGAGGTTGAGCTTGATGCTTGCCTCAATCTGCTCCTGCTCGAAGATGCGTAGCGAGTCTTTCTGTGCGTCAGTGTCTGACTGTGCGCCCTGTTTGCCAGTACATGCGGCAAAGGCCATTGCTGCGAAAGCCACAGCGATGAATGAATACTTCTTCATTGTCGTTTGTTTTGTTGTTGGTTTGATGATTATTTGATGATTCGTTGGATAATTCCGAAGACTATTTGTCCTTGCGTATGTAGCGCCCGGGACAGTCGGTGAGGAGCATGGCCGCTGCCACGATGGCCATGAACATCATCACCGCCAGGTTGAACCACAGGGTGGCGATGTGCCATTGGCCCACGACCTTCTCGCTGCTGTAGAAGGGCGCACGGCCGCAGTGGCTGCGCGGCGTGAGAAACACGATTCCCATGCGCGGCACGATGTGGCCGCCAACCACATCGAGCGCCCGCTGCTGGTCGGCTCCGGTGACACATTCCGCAAGGCGTGTGTTGTGGCTGGCACGCTTGAGGCGCAACACCTCCTCGCGCCCCATCTGGCCGATGAGCGCCGCCATGCGCCTGTCGGCGCGCAGCGATGCTTCGTTGGCACGCTTAGCGAGAATGGCCTCGGCTCGTTCCAGATAATCGCGGAGCGAGTCATAGCTCTCGTCGCCGTCGTATGGCGGCATGCCACACACGCTGGCCAGCTCAGACATGTTGGTGCGCAACACCTCCATGTGGAGCGGGCTGACGGGGCGCTGCCGCTGTTGCTCGTCGTGCAACGTAGCGAGCTGCGACTGCAGTTCATAGAGGAAGGCAGCGTTATAATACTGTGCCTCCTGCTTCTCGCGGTCGAGGTCGAAGAAGTTGCGCTCGTAGGCGTTGTCGGCAAAGTTGCTCACGGCGAGCGCCTCGTAGGCCCATCGCGATGGCATCAAGTCGCCCACGATGGGCACGTTGCCAGTGGTGCTGCGCGGGGTGAGGTCGGAGAAGTTCACCACGAGGCCGCAGAGCAGGATCTGGGGTATGAGCAGTATGGGTATGCTGATGTAAATGGCGACGACAGAGTTGAGGCACTGCGATAGCAGCAGCCCTACGAGGTTGGCCAGGAAGGCGGTGGCGGTGAGTATGAGCCACCAAGTGGCCGTGAGGCCATGTAGGCCCATGATGGTGTTGCCCACGATGATGAACAGCCCTGTCTGCACCGCCGATAGCACAGCCAAGAATGCAATCTTCGACCAGATGTAGCTGGCGTAGGACAGGCGCAGGAAGCTCTCACGTTTGAGCAGCGCGCGGTCCTTGATAATCTCCTCGGCGCTGCCGCTCATGCCGAGGAAGGTGGCCACGATGACCGCCATGAAGAAGTAGCTCACGAGGTTCTTGTTGTCCATCACCGTGTAGCCCGTGGGCGGGGCATAGCGCGTGAGCATGGCGCACACCAGCGCCAGCAGCGGCGCCTCGAGCAACGTGATGAGCATGTACTGCACGTTGGTGACCTTGGTGCGCACATTGCGCCTGAGGAAGATGGCAAACTGGCTTAGTGGCCCCGGGCGCCGCTGGTCCGACGGCGGCACCTCGCCGACGCGCGGCGCCTCCATGGGTGGGCGGTTCTTGAGATACAACTCGTGCCATTCCTGCGGCGATGTCTTGCGGGTGTCTGATAGCTGCCCTCCACTGGTGAGGGCCTTCTCATCGATGATGTTGAGCACCACCTCGGGGTTGACGTTGCCGCATGTTGGGCATGCACTGGTCTGCGCGTCGGCATAGTCGGCCGCCGCCTTGAAATATGTTATGGCGTCGATGGGGTTGCCGTCGAACACGGGATAGCCGCCGCGGTCGAGCAGCCACAGGCGGTCGAAAAGCTTATACACGTCGCTCGACGGCTGGTGTATGATGACCACGACGAGCTTGCCCTTGAACGTCTGCTCCTTGAGCAGGTTGACAACCTTCTCCGTGTCGGCCGACGAGAGCCCCGACGTGGGTTCGTCGAGGAAGAGCACTGCCGGTTCGCGTATGAGTTCCAGCGCTATGTTCAGGCGCTTGCGCTGCCCGCCGGAGATGTATTTGTTGATGGCCGAACCCACCTTCAGGTCCTTGGCAGCGTCCAGCCCCAGGTCGCGGAGCACCTGCATCACCCGCGCCTCAATCTGCTCCTCCGTGAGGTCGGCAAAACACAGACGCGCCGTGAAATAGAGATTCTGATACACCGTGAGTTCCTCAATGAGCAGGTCGTCCTGCGGCACGAAACCGATGAGGTCGCGCGCAGCAGCCTCGCTGATGTCGTGGCCGTTGATGGTGATTGACCCCGACTGCGGGCGCAGGGTGCCGTTGAGCAGCGACAGCAACGTGGATTTGCCCGTGCCCGAACCGCCCATGATGGCCAGCAGCTC
This sequence comes from Bacteroidaceae bacterium, assembly GCA_017445145.1. Taxonomy (GTDB): domain Bacteria; phylum Bacteroidota; class Bacteroidia; order Bacteroidales; family Bacteroidaceae; genus Physcousia. The sequence goes on from JAFSVI010000158.1 coordinate 25,870, forward strand.
GCCGCTGCGCAGCGTGAAGCTCAGGCCGTGCATGCCGTTGTCGCTGCCAGGGAAGAGGAAGTTGATGTCGCGCCCACAGAACTCCACCTCGTGGCTGCGCTCGCGGGCGCGGCCACAGCGCTCATTGTGGGCCTCGATGATGGCAGAATAGTAGAGCGGCCGCCCGGCAGGCCATTTCAGCACGCTGCTCTGCAGCCACACCTGATATGAGCCCGACAGCACCGGCACGTCGTTGAGCGCCACGGCCACGGGGCCGGTGTATGTGAACACAAGCAGCCCCGTGGCCGGCTCAAGCAGTGTCTTGAGTTCGCCGTCGAGGCCCTCGGGGTGATGCACGAGCACGCGCTCGCTCTCTCGACCGCTCACGAAGTCGGCGTATGTTCCCACCACGTCGTCGCCGATGCCGAAGATACTGGCCATGGTGCCAAACATGGGGTGCGCAGCTGCCTCGCGGGCGCTGCAGAACTCCATGATGCGCAGCAGCAGCAACGCCTCCTCAGCGTGGCGTATCTTGCCATGGAGGTTCTCGCAGATGGACGTCACCACGGCCTTCACGTCAAGCTCCGGTGTGAGCTCATACACACTGCGCATCTCATCGTAGAGGTCGAGGTATGCATCCACGCCCCGGATGCCGAAATGATGCCGCAGGTAGCTCACGAGCATGGACTTGGCCCACGCCTCATCGACTTGCTCCTCCTTGCCAAAGAGAGCGAACAAGCTCAGGAAACTGGATAATACTATGTCAGTCATAACGTAATTTGCTGCAAAAATATGTATTATTGCCGACAGAGAGCGCAAGGCAGCTGTTAAAAAGCGTTAACAGCGAAACGAAAGGCCCCTAACGGCCCCCTAACGGAAGCCACCGCACAGCATTTTTATGGAAAATTAAATGTTTTTCTTAACACCATTCCCCGAAATCGCCGTAACTTTGCAGCCGCAACAATCTAACCCCACTCACACACATGGTAACAGGACTCATCACTGGCCTCATAGCGGGCCTCATAGCAGGATGGATAATGCGCGGCCAGGGCTATGGCTGCCTGTTGAACATCGTCTTAGGCCTCATCGGCGGCAGCGTGGGCGGCTGGCTCTTCGAGAAGCTGGGCATCAGCTGGGACGGCCCCTGGGGCAGCATAGGCACCGCCGTGGTGGGTGCCGTTGTTGTCATCTGGGCCTACCAATTCATCAGCTGCAAACGCAAGTAGGGCCATGCACACCAAGCGCCACATCACAGCCGCCGCCATGGCATTCATGACGGCAGCAGCAGGAGCACAGACGGTGCGTCCCGACAGCACCACACAGGGTGCCACACGCCCCGACAGCGCCGGCGTGCTCACCGTGCAAGGTGACACGTTGCGCGAGGTCATCATCGACGGCGACCGCGAGCTGCCCATAGAGGAGGCTGTGCGCCGCTCCATCGGCAACGAGCCGCGCCAGATGTCGCTCGGCGACGTGCTCGACCGCCTCTCGCCGGGCCTCAACGACAAGATTCTCCATCCCTTTGCCTTTAAGCAACGCCAGCGCGAGCGCCGCCGGCGCCGCTGGCTGGAGCGCATCGAGACCATCGACAAGGTGCCGACCTTCGACGAGCTCCTGCGCGAAGCCTACGAGCGCCAGATGCGCGAGGACTCCCTCGCACGTGCTGCCCAGCAGCAACCGTGACCCCACCCACACCAACATCACCCCACACCAATATGAACACCCCGACGACACACACGCTGCGCCTGGCTGGCATCATGGTGCTGATGGCCGCATGCACGCACCAAGCACCACAGCAGGAGAAAGCACCCATACGCGTCCGCACCGAAGTGGCCACAAAAGACCGCCCCGATGCCGCCACGCGCGAATACGTAGGTATAATAGAAGAGGCGCAAGCCACGGCAGTGAGCTTCACGGCCATGGGCACCGTGCGCCGCGTACACGTCAGCGAAGGTCAGACGGTGGGCCGCGGCCAGCTCCTGGCCGAGATGGACGACACCCAGGCACACCACCTGCTGGAGGGTTCCCAGGCCGCCGTTCGCCAGGCCGAGGACGCGCTGGAGCGCTACCGCCTTCTCCACGAGCGCGGCTCGCTCACCGAGGCCCAGTGGGTTGAGGTGCAGAGCAAGGTCGATCAGGCCCGCGCGCAACTCGCCGCCGCCCACAAGAACGTGGCCGACTGCCGCCTCGTGGCCCCCGTGGCGGGCATCATAGGCCGCAAGGCCGTGGCCTCGGGCGAGACGGCGCTGCCCTCTCAGGCCGTGGTGACCATCCTCGACATCAGCTCCGTGCGCATCAAGTTCTCCGTGCCGGAAACGGAGATGGCCACCATCACCCCCTCCACGCCCACACGCATCAGCGTCGAAGCCATAGGCCGCAGCTACGACGGCGGCCGCATAGAGAAAGGCGTGCAGGCCGACGCCCTCACCCACACCTACGACGTGCGCGTGAGCGTTGCCAACGCCGACCGCGCCATGCTGCCCGGCATGGTGGCCACCGTGAGCCTGCAGCCACAGGCCGGGCCACACAACGCCACGGCGCAGCGACAGTGCACCGTGCCGCTCACCGCCGTGCAGAGCCGCGTCGATGGCACTCTCTTCGTGTGGACCGTGGGCGCCGACAGCACCGCCCACCGCGCCGACGTCACCATAGGCCGCACACAGGGCAACCGCATCGCCATCACCTCCGGCATCCCCGACGCCACACGCATCGTCACCGAAGGCTTCCAGAAACTCAGCGAGGGCACACGCGTGACATTCTGACGCCCCCTCGCCACCAGCACCGACATTTATCATCACATCAGACATGCAGAAGACCTCTTGGTTTGCCTGGCCCCTGCAGCACTACCCCATCACCATCCTCGTAGTGCTCATTCTCTTCGGCCTCGGCATCTACGGCATGAGCGTCATGCCAAAGGATGAGTTCCCCCACATCACCATACGCCAGGGTGTGGTCGTGGCAGTATATCCCGGCGCCACCTCCGAGGAGGTCGAGGAACAGGTGGCACGCCCGCTGGAGCGCTTCCTCTTCACCTACGGCGAGGTCAACCGCGCCAAGACCACCACCACCTCGCAAAATGGCATGTGCATCGCCATGGTCAGGCTCACCGACGACGTCAACAACAAGGACGAGGTGTGGAGCAAAATCAAGCACGGCCTCAACGACTTCAAGGCCACACTGCCAAAGGGCGTGCTCGCCGTCGTCGTCAACGACGACTTCGGCAACACCTCAGCCCTGCTCGTGGCCATAGAGAGCAGCCAGCGCAGCTACCGCGAGCTGCAGACATACAGCGACCGCCTCAGCGACCGCCTACGCCGCATCCCCTCCGTGGCCAACGTCAAGCTCTACGGTCGCCAGCAGGAGCAGATAAGCCTCTACATCGACCGCCAGCGCCTGCAGGCCTACGGCATCGGGCAGCAAGTGCTCTTCTCGCGTCTGCAGGCCCAGGGCATCACCACCACCAGCGGCAGCATATCCGATGCCGACCAGCACCTGCCCATACACGTGGAGACGATGGAGAACAGCGTCGAGCAGATTGCCAATCAGGTCATCTTCTCCGACGCCACCACAGGCAAGGTGGTGCGGCTGCGCGACGTCGCCCGCGTGGTACGCGAATACGCTCCCCTCGCCGCGCGCATAGAGCAGGACGGCCACCCCTGTCTGCTCATCTCCATGGAGATGACGCCTGGCAACAACGTGGTGGCCTATGGCGAAGAGGTCGATGACGTGCTCGACACCTTCCGCCGCGAGGAGCTGCCAGCCGACGTCACCCTCACACGCATCGCCGACAAGCCCAAGGTCGTGGCGTCCAGCGTCAGCAGTTTCCTGCGCGACCTGCTCATCTCCATGGCCATCATCATCATCGTCATGATGGTGCTCTTCCCCCTGCGCTCGGCCATCGTGGCAGCCATCACCATCCCATTGAGCACCTTTGTCTCCGTGGCCATCATGTACCTCGCCGGCATAGAGCTCAACATCATCACCCTCGCGGCGCTCATCGTCGTGCTCGGCATGGTGGTGGACAACTCCATCGTCGTCATCGACGGCTACCTCGAATACGTGGCCAAGGATATCCCGCCCAAGGAAGCCGCCATCGCCGCCGTGCAGCAGTACTTCATGCCCATGATGCTCGCCACCGTGTGCATCTGCGCCATTTTCTTCCCGTTCCTCATCACCATGCACGGCACCTTCTACGATGCCCTCGTGGCCTTCCCCTGGACCATCACCATCAACCTGATGGTGTCGCTCGCGCTCGCCGTGGCCGTCATCCCGTTCCTGTGTGTCATCATCATCGGCGTGCCCAAGAAGAAGGTCAGCGGCAAGCGCATCACCGACTACGTGCAGGAGTACTACGACCGCACTCTCACGTGGATGTTCCGCCACCCGTGGGTCACACTCACAGCCACAGCGGCAACCATAGCACTCTCCTTGTTAATCGTGCCCACACTCAAGATACGCCTCTTCCCCTACGCCGACCGCGACCAGTTTGCCGTGGAGATATACCTCCCCGAAGGCAGCGGCCTGGCGCTCACCGAGGCCGTGGCCGACAGCGTGCAGGCCGCCCTCGCCGATGACGAGCGCGTGCTGGCCGTCACCTCCTTCCTGGGCTGCGCCTCGCCGCGCTTCATGGATGCCTATGCCCCGCAGATAGCCGGCGACAACTACGCACAGCTCATCGTCAACACCGCGTCCGAGAGCGCCACGCTCGAGATCCTGGCCCACTACCAGCCGCTGCTCGCCGAGCATTTCCCCACCGCCTACGTCAAGTTCAAGCGCCTCGACTACCTCGAGGTCAACGAACTCGAATACCGCTTCTATGGCGACGACATCGACTCGCTGCGCGTCGCCGCCGACCAGCTCATGGCACACATGCGCCGCATGCCCGAGATAGAGTGGACACACACCGACTATTTCGACCCATACGCCCTGGTCAGCGTGACGCTCAACCCCGTCACCTCCGTGCAGCTGGGAGTGACGCGCACCACCGCACAGCTTGCACTCGCCTCCATGTCATCGGACCTGCGCGTGGGCCAGCTCTGGGAAGGCGACTATGAGCTGCCCATCGTCGCCAAGGATGCCACCGACCTCACCTTCTCCGACATCGAGGACTTCGGCATACCCACACCCACCACACTCACCGCAGCCGCCATGGGCAACGCCAACTCCACCGTGCCGCTGCGCCAGATTGCCGACGTGCGCCCCCGGTGGAGCCAGAGCCGCATCGTGCACCGCGGCGGCGAACGATGTCTCACCGTCACGGGCCACTTTGCACAAGGCGTGCTCACCGCGCCCGTGGAATACCACCTCGCCGACATCATGCGCAACGACCTGCGCCTCCCCGAAGGCGTGCGCACGGAGGTGGGCGGCGAGATCGAGTATGGCGACGAGGCGCTGCCGCAAATCTTCGGCGGCATCGCCATAGCCATGATCATCGTGTTCTTCTTCCTGCTCTTCAACTTCAAGCGCTACGGCATCACGTTCCTGTGCATGGCGGCACTCGCCCTCATGCTGCCCGGAACGCTCATCGGCCTCGGCCTCATGGACCGCGCACTGGGCCTGACATCCATCTTCGGCCTCATCACCCTCATGGGAATCATCATGCGCAACGAAATCCTCATCTTCGAGCACGCCGACGACCGCATGAGCCTCTTCCACCAGCAGCACCCCGCACCACCCCACCCCACGCCCGACGAGCGCACGGCCTACCGCCAGCGCTACAACTATGCCATCCAGGAAGCCGCCTACGACGCCGGCCACCGGCGCATGGTGCCCATCTTCCTCACCACGGCCACGACGGCCGTGGGCGTAGTGCCCATGATCATCGCGCGCTCGTCGTTCTGGATGCCCGTCGGCGTCACCATCTTCGCCGGAGGCATAGGCACACTCATCCTCGTCGTCACCGCACTGCCACTGCTCTACTGGAAACTAAGCACAAAACGATAACCCACATGCGCACACTAACCACCGCACTCGCCATAGCAGCGGCACTCACATGCCACACCGCGGCCGCACAGACGGCCTACACCATCCACCAGCTCCTCGACTCGGCCATGCACACCAACAGCGCCATGCGCCAGGCACAGCGCGATGTGGAAAGCGCACGTCTGCAGCGCAAGGAGGCATTCACCAACTTCTTCCCCTCCATCAGCGGCACGGCCATGACCTTCACCGCCAACCGCGACATGGCCGTCATGGACATCGACACCAAGGAGTTCATCACTCCCGAAATCGGAGCCACACTCGCAGAGATGCTGCCCGCCGAGGCTCTCGCCGCACTCTCCTCGCCCATGACCATGTCCATGCTCAAGAACGGCACCCTGGCAGGCGTCAATGCCACGCTGCCCATCTTCGCCGGCGGGCAAATCGTCAACGGCAACCGCCTGGCACGCCTCGGTGAGGAGGTGGCACAACTGCGGCAGCAGCTCACCGCCAACGACGTCGAGCAGCAGCTCACCACCTACTTCTGGCAACTCGCAGCACTCAAGCAGAAGAGAAACACCATCCAGGCGGCCGACTCCATGCTCGCCACCATCGAGGCCAACGCACAAGCCGCCGTGGAGGCCGGGGTGGTGTTGCGCAACGACCTCCTGCAAGTGCAGCTACGCCGCAACGAGATTGCCTCCAACCGCCTGAAGGTGGACAACGGCATCGCGCTCCTGCACCTCGTCATAGCGCAGTTCTGCCAACTCAGCACCACCGACTTCGATATCCACGTGCCCGACGACGACACCACCGAAGCCTGCACCACGCAGCCCCTTGACGGCGCCATGCTGACCGCCGACGACCATGCTGCTGTGGCCTCACTGCCCGAATACCGCCTCCTCGAAGCCAACGTGCGCGCAGCAACGCTGCTACGCCGCATGGAGCTGGGCAAGCGGCTGCCCACAATAGCCGTGGGCGCAGGCTACAACTTCCACAACCTGCTCGAGCGCAATCGCCACTTCGGCATGCTCTTCGCCACGGCCGCCGTGCCTATCACCGACTGGTGGGGAGGCTCCTACGCCATACGCCGGAAACGCATAGCCGAGAACGACGCACGTGAGAAGCTCAACGACAACGCACAGCTGCTCGCCATACGCCAGCACAAAGCGGCCAACGACCTCGCCGAGGCTCAGTCGCAGCTCCACCTCGCAGACAACGCCATCGGCCAGGCAGAGGAAAACATGCGCCTGCAGCGCGACACCTACCAGGCCGGAACCACAACCATGTCGGACCTGCTCAAGGCCCAACTGCTGCTGCAACAAGCGCTCGACGCGCGCACCGATGCCATAGCAGCGCTCAACAACGCGCGCCTCGCATACCGCCAAGCCATGGGGTTGTAGCGCCGCACTTCAGGCCTCAATCACTGTTTGCTCCAGTCGTTGTCCCACACGCTGCTGCCACTTGTGCGCTCTTCTTTCACGATGCAATCAGATGACACGCCGGGGTTCTTCATGAAGTCTGCGGTGGGTTGTTGCTGCTGGCTTTCGACCAGAAGGTGTTCCACCGTGGACAAGCGCATCACCCGCAGTTCGGGTGACTGGTATATATTCTGTCTATTCATTGTCGTTGCGCATATTATCGTATCACACATTTGCGGCCTCCGATGATGTAGATGCCTTTGGGCAGCTGCGCGCTGCCACGTCCTCCAACCAGCCGGCCCTGTAGGTCATAGGCTGTCGCTGGCAGAGCCTCGCGGCTCAACTAGGTGGAGGCTATGGCATTGGCATGTCGGTCGCGGATGCGTAGGGCGGGCATCAATAGCGAGCTGACCTGTGCATCCTCGAACCACGCACGGAAGGGTTCCACCGTGGCCGCCGTCTGCAGGAAGAACGTGCTCCCGTCGTTATCAAGTGCGTAGGCATTGGCGAGCGTGCGGCCCACGGTGGTGCCGCAGAACTTGTAGCTGTCGCCGCTGATGACGGCCTCTACTGCCGACGTGGCCTCCACGGCGGCATCGGTGGCGGCGAATGTCACCTCCCGTCCTGTCATCTGCCACGCATCCCCCCACGTGTCGCCCGGCACGGCGATGATATATGGTGTGTTGGCGGTGAAGGTGCCGGCGTGGTCGAAACAGACGTAGCCCTCGCCGTCATCGACCAGCGCCTTCAGCCAGAAATGCTTGCCGCTGTCGTCGCTGCTGCGGAACCAATCGACGCTCTTGCCTCCAGAAGTCCCATCGGCCACCGTCACCGTGGCGGCGGTGAATGGCAGGCATAGCGTGTTCCAGCCGCTCGTGCCGGCAGCAGCCCGCTCAAAAGTGCGAGTGTAGCTTATCCGCGAAGCGGTGAAAGCTATCGGGGTGAAGAAGTCATGGCCATCGGCAAGGGCTATGCCGTCGGCCGCAGAGCCGCAGAGGGTGTTGCACCCCTGCAGCGCCTTGGGCACCGCGGCATCGTCGCTGAGGAGGTATAGGCAGTTGGGGTTGCTGCCTACCGTGAAGCTGACGCCGGTGAGGTCGTCCATGGCCCGCAGATCGACGTAGGCGGCATCTCCGGCAGCTATCTCCGCTGCCGGGGGACAGACGTCCACGGTGCCGTCGGCCGCGCCGAGGCTGTACCCCGCCGAGGTAAGCAACGTGCCACACCCCGATTCGGCGTCGTAGCCCACATGCACGGCATCGGCGATGGATGCCGTTCCATTTGTCCTCCGATAAGTGATGCGTGCGCTGTAGCGGGCACCGCGCTCCAGGCCGTCGAAGGCGAAGCCTACGGTGGTGGAGCCATGCTTTTCTACAGCCAAGGGTCTGCTCTGCAGCTCGCTGGTGAAGGTCCATGCGTCGTCGGCCTGCCCCCACTTGCGCAGCGAGCAGTTCATCACCCCGGCGTAAGAGTTCTCCTCTGATGGGTTTGTGGCAGTGACGGTCAGGCGCAGTGCGTTGTCGTAGAGGGTGCCATCCTGTTGCTGGTTGTCGATGACGGCATTGAAGCTCATGTCTATCTTGTCGGTGTCGTCGGTAGCAGTGATGGTGACTTCCTGCTCCTTGCCGATGTATTTCGTCTTTGAACGGGCTGCAATCCGCAAGATGTTGGACCCTTCCGTGGTGGGGGTGAATACGAAGCGCACCGTGGCTGTTTCGCCGGCAGTGATCTCCACCACCTTGCCCATGACCAATTTACTATTGACAACCAGGAACACGTTGTCATGGAAGTCGGTGGCACCGGCTGTCAGCAAGACATAGACCTCTTGCTCGTGGCCTTGCAGCAGGTCGCCCTCCACGGTGATACCCCTGAGCGTCGGCATGGTGGAGGAGAGCATGGCGGCAGTGAGCACGAGCGTGTTCTCGGAGATAACGGCTGTCATCTGGAAGCGGTCGGCGTAGTAGCAGTCCACGTAGTCGCCATCGCTATCCGCCAGGCGGCACACCATCTTCAGCGTATAGGTACCGTCGGAGAGGCCGGCCCCCATTGTCAGCTCCTTGGTCGTCTCCTTGCGGCTGGCATTGAACCCCGACATCTCGATGTCGGTGCCCAAGACGAGTGTCTCGAGCACCTCGCCGCCGGCATCGGTCAGCTGCAAGGCATAATCGAAGGTGGCGGGTTCAAAGCGATAGTGCCACAGCGTGTAGTAGAACTTCATGGCGGTGAAGGGCTCGTCGGAGCTTGCGCGGGTGAAGGTCTTCTGCCGCTCGGTGTCGGACGCGCCGAACTGCAACGCCTCCACGTAGAGGCGCTCCCGGGTGTCGGTCTCGTCCTGTGCGCGCTGAATGCCGACGACGGCATCCTGGCCGTAGCTGAAGCCGTCGAGCGTGGAGCTGCCGCCAATGCCTTGCTCGTAGGGGTTGAGGGCCGTGAGGCGGAAATAGCCGTCGCTCTGTCCGCCCCAGCCCCAATTAATGTGGAAAAAGTCGTCGGCATCAAAGCCATCGCACACAAAGGAGTGGCCGCCACCAGCCGACTGCCCGCCGAGGATGACGGGTCGCTGCGCTGCCAGCTCAGCATAAATCATGCCGACCCACTCCAAGTAGCTGTAGTGGTGGCGCTGCACGTAGCAGACGTCGCTGTCGTAGCCGAAATAGAGCCGCAGCGCCTCGGCCACGCTTACGTTGTAGGCCGACGAGCCACCCGCGCCAGAGCGGTTGTAGTCCATCTGCAGGGCTGTGCCGCAGTGTTGCATGAGGGTGGCCACAGCCGTCTGTGCCTCCGTGGAGGATGTGCCACTGTAGCTGTGCCGCTGACGACCACGTAGCCCTCGCCACTGCCCACATTGAAGATATAATAAGGTGCATCAACATCCGGGGCGGGGACACGGCGCGACGCACGTCGTGGCGCCTGGTGCATGGCACCCGCTATGCCACGTTGGCTGAGGAACATGCGCGCCGTGGCGGCCGCCTGCTCCTCGCTCACTTGGCGGGCTGAAGCCTGATGAGGGTGCAACGCCGCCAGCATGAGCATGAACAGGACAGTCTTTATTGTAGGATGACCCATTGGCATTACTTGAATTTGTGGAAATATATGCAGACGAGATTGATATTGCGTCGGCGACGGCGCAGCGTCGGAAAGCAGGGATGTAGGCCAATGGGGGTGCATCCCTATCTGTTATGAGCTGCCCGGAGGGCCACGGCGACTCGCTTCTCCGTGATTTCCGCGTGACGTCTGTGTGACAATCGCCCCAGCGGGCGGCTTCGGCGTGATGCCGCGCCGCTATCACTTGAATTCGAAGAGGTTGATGAAGCCTGTCATGCTGAACACGCTGCGCAGGTCGGCGTTCATGCCAGTGATATATACATGACTGCCCTTTGGCTTTGCCGTTTTGAGCACACTGAGGAAGAGGCGGAGCCCGCTGGAGGAGATATACTCCAGGCGTGTGCAGTCGAGGATGATGTCGCGGCCCTCGCAGTTGGCCAGCGGCTCCATGTCCTTTTCTGTCTGTGGTGCGGCGGCGGTGTCGAGGCGGCCTTCGAAGAGAGCCACCAACTGGCCCTCGTTTTCTTGGATTGTTGTTGTCATTGTGTGTATGTGTTTAGGGTTATACGTTGTCAGAGGGTGTCGGCGGCGGGCCGAGGCGTTTGCGCAGCGTGAGCACGTTGCATCCGTCGGCGTACTCGTAGTTGATGGAGTCCATGAGCTGGCGCACGAGGTAAATGCCGAGGCCGCCGATGGGTCGCTCCTCGGCCGTGTGC
>JAFSVI010000159.1 GCA_017445145.1 Bacteroidaceae bacterium
CCGGGAGGCGTCGGCCATCGCGGCCGCTCTTCACTGAGCCCCTTCGGTCTCTCAAATCGGGCGCAAAGGTACATCTTTCCTGCGACATGGCCAAACGTTTTCACAAGTTTTTTGCCTTCGCCCTTCATTTCCATCGGAAAAGCTTCGCGCCACGGGGTTGCATCCGCCGGCATACCGCACTGCGGATATGCCGCGTCAGGGCTTCAGCGCCATTGCAACGTCACAGCCCAAAAGGGTTCTGGGTGCATGCGTCAGACGCTGTCGCCGTAGCGCTCGCGGGTGATTTGCTCCAGCGACTTGCCGCGGGTGTCGGGGGCGCCCAAGAGGCCCACGACGAGGGAAATGGCCAGCAGCACGATCATGCACCAGGCGGCCAGGGTGAAGCCCTCGCCGTTGGCGCCGTAGATGCCGGTGAACACCAGCCCCCAGGCTGCTGAGAGGCCGCGCACGATGAAGAACATCAGTCCCTGTGCGCCGGCGCGGAACTTGGCAGGAAACAGCTCGGAGCCCCAGAGGGCGTAGAAGATCTGCACGCTCAGGCCGCCCTCGATGCCCCACAGTATGGCGAAAGCCCAGAGTGAGGCTGTGCTGCCGATGCCCGTCGTGACGACCATCACCCACGGCGCTATGGCCACAATGAGGCCGAGGGCGTAGATGGCCTTGTGGCTTGTGCGGTCGATGCAGCGCGAGAGCACGGCCGTGGTGGCCACGGTGCAGAACCACAGCACACAGCTGAGCCAGTTGGCCTGCTCGTTGCTCACGCCGCCGGCGGTCTCGTAGATGTGGGGCAGGAAGAAGCCCATGACGGATGCCACGAGGTTCCAAGTGAGGTAGATGACGGCCAGATAGGCCACGGTGCGCACGGCTATGCGGTTGGAGAACAGGAGTTTGATGTTGTCGAGGATGCCGGTCTTGGCGCTGCCCTGCGATTGTGTGAACTCCTGGCTCTCCTCGAGCTTGCGCTGCATGTTCCAGGCTATGAAGGCCACGACAAAGAGCGAGAAGAACACCACGCGGGAGCTGAACACCTCAAGCGCAGGCCCCGCAAGGTCGGCACCGCCGATGGAGTGGGCCACGGCCTCCACCCAGCTGAAGAGGTAGCCCCCGGGGGCGAAGAGCATGCCGAAGAAGAGTATAATCATGGGACCCACACCCCACGACATCTGCGAGATGCAGATGTTGCGGCCACGGTTGCCCACCTCGGAGCTTTCGGAGATATATGTCCACGACGCCGGCACGCCGACGCCCACGCTGATGCCCGTGATGAGGAACCCGGCGAGGAGCATGGGGTAGTTCACGCTGAGCATGACGAGCAGCACGCCCGCCATATACACGAGGAGGTTGTAGGTGAAGATGAACTTGCGGCCGAACTTGTCGGCCAGGAAGCCGCCGATGATGGCACCTATGGCTGCGCCGAGGGCGTTGGCGCTGATGGCATTGAGCCATCCGAGATGCATCTCCGTGAGGCCGAGATAGTTCTGCCAGAGGGTGATGCCGCTGGCGCCGGCCACTATGGCTCCGGCGTCGAGGTAGTTGTTGAGCGAGACGGCTATGGTGCTCCTCAACGACGATTGTTGCTTTGTGTTCGACATATCGTTAGTTAGTAATGTCCGGGCGGGCGCGTCGCGCGTGGGCGCGCCAGGCCGGGTTAAGGCATGGTAAGAGACCGGCAAATGCGGGCAAGGATGCGTGTGTGTGCCGCGGCATGTGTGGAAACATGCCGCGGCGAGTAATGAAAGATGCCGCGGCGAGTGTGGAAACTTGCCGCGGCATGTTCTGTGACATCGCGCGGCACCGGCAACCCGGTGGCACGGCGCGCGGTGGCGCGTGGCGCGGTTGGCGGCGCCGCGGTGGCACTACTGGGCCTGCGACTGAGCCTGTGCGGCCTCAATCATCTCCTGGCTGGCATAGAGATAGACCTCCACGCGGCGGTTCTGCGCCTTGCCGGCGGCGGTGGAGTTGTCGGCCACGGGGTTCTGCTCACCCAGTCCGGCCACCTCCTTGATTTGTCCGGAGGAGATGCCCTGGCTCAGGAGGAACTGCGAGACAGCCGTTGCGCGCTGCAGCGAGAGCTGCTGGTTCTTCTGTGCGCTCTCCTCGGCGGAGCTATTCTTAAAGGGAGTATTGTCGGTGTAGCCCACGATGCCGACGTTCATGTCGGTGTTGGTCTTGAGCACGTCGTTGGCAAACTTGTTGAGCGAGCTCTGGGCCGTGGCGCTGAGCGTGGAGCCGCTCAGGGGGAAGAGGATGCCGCTGTCGAAGGTCACCTTCACGGCCTGGTAGCCGTTCTGGTCGATGGTTTCCTCCACCTGTGCGTTGGCAACCTGCTCGGCAGCCTTCTTGGCCTTGTCCATGCGGTTGCCGATGATGACACCCACGGCCGTGCCGGCCACGGCGCCGATGCCACCGGCTATGCCGGCCCACTTGCCCTTGTTGCCGCTCTTGGCGATGAGCGCGCCGAGCGCAGCTCCGAGTGCTGCCCCGCTGCTACCTCCGATGAGTCCGCCCTTGGCTGTGTTGCTCATGGTGCCGCAAGCGTTGAGCATGAGAGCTGCGGCGAGAGCCAGTGCATAATACTTTAGTCCTTTCATAATGTCTGTGATGAATGTGTTGATTGATGTTAATAAAAGGTTGTTTGTGTGTTTTTCGCCGCAAAAGTACTTAATTTCTCCGTTATATTGCATCAAAAAGCGACGATTTCTGCTTTTCTTTGACGATATTTCACTATCTTTGCGCCGTTTTTGGCGGCTGAGGCCGCAAAAAGGCATCCCGAGGAACCAAAATCAAGCAACATACAAGTATGGCAAAAGAACTCAAGAATCTCACCAAACGCAGCGAGAACTACTCGCAATGGTACAACGAACTCGTCGTGAAGGCCGACCTGGCCGAGCAGAGCGACGTGCGCGGATGCATGGTCATCAAGCCCTATGGCTACGCCATCTGGGAGAAGATGCAGCGCTCGCTCGACGAGATGTTCAAGCAAACGGGCGTGCAGAACGCCTATTTCCCCCTGCTCATCCCCAAGAGCTTCCTCTCGCGCGAGGCCGAGCACGTGGAAGGCTTCGCCAAGGAGTGTGCGGTGGTGACACACTACCGCCTCAAGACCAACGACACGCACGACGGCGTGGTGGTGGACCCCGACGCCAAGCTCGAGGAGGAACTCATCATCCGCCCCACGTCGGAAACCATCATCTGGAACACGTACAAGAACTGGATACACTCCTACCGCGACCTGCCCGTGCTGTGCAACCAGTGGTGCAACGTCATGCGATGGGAGATGCGCACGCGCCTGTTCCTGCGCACGGCGGAGTTCCTCTGGCAGGAGGGCCACACGGCCCACGCCACGCGCGAGGAGGCCGAGGAGCGCGCCCGCATGATGCTCAAGGTGTATGCCGACTTTGCCGAGCGCGTCATGGCGGTACCCGTCATGCAGGGTGTCAAGAGCGAGACGGAGCGCTTTGCCGGCGCGCTGGACACCTACACCATCGAGGCCATGATGCAGGACGGCAAGGCGCTACAGAGCGGCACGAGCCACTTCCTGGGCCAGAACTTCGGGCGCGCCTTCGACGTGCAGTTCCTCAACAAGGACAACCAGCCGGAATACGCCTGGGCCACCTCGTGGGGCGTGAGCACACGTCTCATGGGCGCCCTCATCATGACCCACTCCGACGACAACGGCCTCGTGCTGCCGCCGGCGCTGGCGCCCACGCAGGTCGTCATCATACCCATCTACAAGACCGCCGACGAGCTCGACCGCCTGCGCCAGCGCCTGAGCGCCCTGGCCGACGAGCTGCGCGCCATGGGCGTCAGCGTGAAGCTCGACGACAACGACCAGAAGCGCCCGGGCTTCAAGTTTGCCGACTACGAGCTCAAGGGTGTGCCCGTGCGCCTCGTGCTGGGTCCGCGCGACCTCGAGGCCGGCACCATCGAACTCATGCGCCGCGACACGCTGGAGAAGGAGACGCTGCCCATCGACGGCATCGCCGCCCACGTGAAGGCGACGCTCGACGACATGCAGACGGCCATCTTCGAAAAGGCACGCCGCTTCCGCGACGAGCACATCTACGAGTGCGACGACTACGAGGACTTCAAGCGCCGCATCAAGGACGGCGGCTTCTTCCTCTGCCACTGGGACGGCACGCCCGAGACGGAGGCGCGCATCAAGGAGGAGACCCAGGCCACCATACGCTGCGTGCCCTTTGCCTTCGAGCAGACACCCGGCACCGACATGGTCAGCGGCAAGCCCGCCAAGTGCCGCGTGCTCATAGCCCGCGCCTACTAACCCCACCCACCACCCCGCCCCACGCCATGAGCTGGTTAGCAACGCTGTTTGCCGCAGAGGCCATCCCCAGTGCCATAACAACCTATGTCGCGCTGCTCATCTTCATGCAGATGGGCATGGGCTGGGGGGCATCCACGCTCATGGCTGCCATGCTCATGCTGCCATGGACGGCGCGGCCGCTGGCCGAGACGGCCTTGGCGCGCGCCGGACACCTGCCCCTGCAGCTGCGCACGGCCGAGGCGGCTCTCTTCGCCGCCCTCGTGTGGCTGGCGTTGAGCTTCACCGGCCCGGATGGCAGCGTGTGGCACGTGGCGGCGGCGCTGCTCGCCGTCGCCATGCTCTCGGCGTGGCACGAGATTGGTTCGCGCCACCTCTACACCCGCCTGTTGCGCCGCCCCATGCAGCGCTACTTCAACCTGCCGAAGATGGTTGCCTCGCAGAGCGTGGTCGTCATCACCTACGGCGTCATGATTGTCGGGGTGGGATTCCTCGAGGTGTTTTACCACAACCGCCGCAACGCCATGACCCTGTCGTGGAGCACGGCGGTGTATGTGCTGGCAGGGTTCTACCTGCTGCTCACGCTCTACAACCTCATAGCACTGCCCGCGCCAGCGCGCTGCCACCACCGCACCACGCCCCTGCCAGCTGCCGGCATCGCGCCGCACGCCGCGCTTGGCGGCGACAAGCGGCGCCAAGCGGTGCTCGCGTGGGCGCTGATGTTTGCCATGCTGCTGCCACAGGCGCTGATGTTCCACGCGCGCGTGCTCTTCTTCGTGGCGCCGCGCACGCAGGGCGGCCTCGGCGCCACGCTGCAATGGCTGGGCCTGGCACAGGGCACCGTGGGCGTGATAGCCTTCTCCGCCGGCCTCGTGCTGGGCTACTGGCTCATCATCCACGGCAGCGCCACACACCGCCGCCGCTCACGCGCCACGCTCGACCCCGCCACACGGCGACGCATCACGCGGCGGGCGCTCGTGGCGGCCACGGCGCTGCTGCCGCTCTCGCCGCTCATCTACTGCCACCTGGCGGCGCTGCTGCCCTCGACGCTGCTGCCGCTGTGTGTGGCCACCGGTGCCGCGCAGTTTCTCTTCGGCTTCGGCCTCAACGCCTGCGCACCGCTCATAGCACGCCTCAGCGGCCATGCCTACGACAACGCCACCGGCTACCTCCACGTGCCGGCCATAGCGCTGGCCATGCTGCTGCCATCGGCACTCGCCGGCACGGTGCTGGAACTCACGTCATTCCGCACCTTCTTCGCCATCGATGCCGCATGCATACCCCTGGCATGGGCCGCCGGAGCCAGGGCGCTGAGAGGTGCTACCACCATCTGCTAACAACCCAACAACCGACATGCAAGCCCCCATCACCACCACCACTGCCAAGCGTCCCTACGCCTGGGTGCCAACCACCTACCTGGCCGAGGCACTGCCCAACCAACTCGTCACGATGATCTCCATGTTCCTGCTCCTGGACATGGGCGTTTCGAAGGACATCGCTGCCTTCTACATAGGCTGGCTGCAACTGCCATGGGTGCTGAAATTCCTGTGGAGCCCCTTCATCGACACGTTCAAGACCAAGAGGTGGTGGATTCTCGCCATGGAGGTCGTCATCTGCTGCGCCTTCGCCATGTGTGCCTTCATGCTCAATGCCGCCTTCTGGCTGCAGGCGCTGCTGGCGCTGTTCTTCATCATCGCCTTCAGCAGCGCCACCCACGATGTGGCCGTCGATGGCTTCTACGTCATAGCCCTGACGCCACCCGAGCAGTCGCTCTACGTGGGCATACGCAATTTCTTCTACCGCGTGGGCATGGTGGTGGCCAAGTTTGCCATCGTGGCACTGGCGGGCGTGCTCATGAACCCCGACGGTGGCGCCATGCCCGTGGCAACGGCATGGACCATAGCCCTCGCGGCGCTGGCAGCCCTCTTTGCCGCCATCACCGCGTGGAACTTCATCGGGGTGCCGCGCACCGAAGCACCCGAACGCAAGCACCTGAGCGCCAAGGAGGTGGCCGACGACCTCATGGACACCTTCCGCGTGTTCCTGCGCAAACCTCACCTCGTGTCGGCATTGCTCTTCATCTTCCTCTTCCGCTTCCCCGAGGCGCAGCTCAACATGATGACGACACCCTTCCTCAAGGACACGCTTGCCAACGGCGGACTCGCCATGACCAACGAGCAGATGGGCATGCTCACCGGCATCGTCGGCGTGGCAGGGCTGCTCATAGGCGGCATTGCCGGAGGCGTGTGTGTCAACCGCCACGGCTTCAGCCGCTGGCTGTGGCCCATGGTGTTGAGCATCTCCGTGCCCGACCTGGTGTATGTCTATCTGAGCACCACGCAGGTCACCAACCTGGGCGTCATCGGCACGTGCTTCTTCATCGAGCAGCTCGGCTACGGCTTCGGCTTCACGGCTTGCTCGCTCTTCCTCGTCTATTTCGCCATTGGCCCAAAGAGCACCTCCGTGCTCAGCATCTGCACCGCCATACAGTATGCCGGCATACTCGTGCCGGGCATGTTCGCCGGCTATGTGTGCGAGGCGCTGGGCTACGTGCGTTTCTTCTGGTGGGTGTGCGCCTGCTGCGCCGTCACCGCCATCGTCTCGGCATTCATACATATCGACCCCGACTATGGGCGGGAGAAATAGACCACCACAACAGCAAATCCTAAACATCATACTATGAACACAAAAACACTGACCGCAATACTGATGGCCACGGCCATGGCACTCGCCGCATGCCACAACCACAAGGCCGCTCTGACAACGACGGCAGCACCCGACACGCTCGCCACGACAGCTGACGTGACCACCGCCACCGACGAGGAGATACTCGAGCAGCGCCGTGCCGAAACCATAGCCACATGCCTGGCGCTATACGAGAGCGCCATGCCCGACAGCCTGCGACTTCCCATGACGCTCTACGCCATGCTGGACATCGACGGCGATGCCATCGACGAACTCCTCCTGGCCACGGCCGACAAACGCTACCGCGCCATGTTCTCCATGGCCAAGGAGCCAAAATTCATTTGCGCTGAGACACCACAGAGCAAGGCCAAATGCTACGTGGGGCGCATACGCATGAGCCAGAGCACAGGGCACTCGGGCTTCACATACACCAACTACATCATCACCGCCAGCCGCCTCGCACACACCTTCAGCAAGACGGAGGTTTATGGCGAGATGCGCGAGAGCCACCTCGACGGACGCTCCCTGACCTACGAAGAGTGCCTCGACTACCAGGAGCACTTGCCGCGCCAAGAGCTATCCACAACAGCCCTCACCTGGCAGCGAATCCCCTGAACCGCCCCGCCACAGCCCGCGCCAGCCCCTTCCACCACCCCGCCCCCACCCTTCATCAATTGCGGGGTTCCCCTTTCGTCCATTGTGCGCGCTGCCAGCGCGCCCCCCGCTCCCCCCCAGCAGCGCGCCCCCGGCTCTCCCAGCGCATCCCCGCTCCCCTGCCAGCGCGCCCCCGCTCCCCCAGCGCACCCTCCCCGCCCCCGCCCGCACACAAGAAAGCCCCTGAGCAACGCTGCCGTGGCGGCAGCGCGACTCAGGGGCATTAGATTGGCAGAGGTGAAGCCTCCTGCGCGGGGACTCTCCTACTTCACCTTGGCAACGATGGCCTTGAAAGCCTCGGCGTGGTTCATGGCCAGGTCGGCCAGCACCTTGCGGTTGAGTTCCACACCGGCCTTGTGGAGCGCTCCCATGAGCTGGCTGTAGCTCATGCCCTCAAGGCGAGCGGCGGCGTTGATACGCTGGATCCACAGAGCACGGAAGCTGCGCTTCTTCTGCTTGCGGTCGCGATAGGCGTAGGTGAGGCCCTTCTCCCATGTGTTCTTGGCTACTGTCCAGACGTTCTTGCGGGCGCCATAGTAGCCGCGGGTGAGCTTCAGGATTCTTTTTCTCTTGGCACGTGATGCAACGTGATTTACTGATCTTGGCATAATTTTGTGTGTTTGTGAACGTAAGCGGACCGCGGGATGCCGGAGTGCCGGAGCGCGGCGCCAATGGCGCTGGGCTGGTCAAGGCCTCACGGCCGTCGTGGCGGCAGGCATGTGTGCGTGTCTCTTGTGTGGCTTATGCGTTCGGTGGGTTGACTTTGGGTGGCTGCCCGCTGGGAGCAAGCACTTGTTAAAACTCTCTGTCCTGAAGCGGGATTAGCGAAGGAGCAGCAGCTCGCGCACCTGCTTGCGATTGGCCGTGACGACGAGGTCGCTGTGCTGGAGGTTGCGCTTTTGCTTCTTGGTTTTCTTTGTCAGGATGTGGCTGTGATAAGCGTGGTGGCGCTTGATCTTACCCGTTCCGGTGAGGGCGAAGCGCTTCTTCGCACCGGAATTAGTCTTTACTTTTGGCATTTTTTGTTGTTGTTAAATAGATTATTGATTATGGGCGCGGCTGCGCATATACCGGGCACAGCGCGCAACCCCTTTTTCAGTCGTCCCAGTTCTCGCCCTCAACCTTGGGGCCGGTGTATTCCTTGCGGGCCTTCTGCTGCGGCTGGCGCTTGGAGGGTGAGGCGGCGCCGGCGGCGGCGCTGTCGTCAGCGGGAAGCTCGTCGGCCTCGGGGGCGTCGTCGGGTTCGTCGGCCACCACCTTCTTCGGGGCGCTCTTCTTGGGCGCGATGAACATCGTCATGCGCTTGCCCTCGAGCACGGGCATGCCCTCCACCTTGCCATAGTCCTCCAGGTCCTGGGCAAAGCGCAGGAGAAGCACCTCGCCCTGCTCCTTGAAGAGGATGCTGCGCCCGCGGAAAAAGACGTAAGCCTTGACGCGGTCGCCGTCGCTGAGGAAGCCCTGTGCGTGCTTGAGCTTGAAGGCATAGTCGTGCTCGTCGGTCTGCGGGCCGAAGCGTATTTCCTTCACCTCGACCTTCACCTGCTTGGCTTTCATCTCCTTCTGCCGCTTCTTCTGCTGGTAGATGAACTTGGAGTAGTCGATGAGGCGGCACACGGGGGGCTGGGCATTGGGCGAAATCTCGACGAGGTCCACGCCCTTCTGCTCTGCCAGGCGCAGCGCCTCGCGGGTGGCAACGACCGCAGACTCCACGTCATCGCCGACGATACGCACCTCACGAGCACGGATTTGCTCGTTGACGCGATACTGGTTTTTGATGTTGTCTTTCTTCATAGATTCGGCAAGAGCCGAAGTTTAGTGTGAGTGTTGATGTGTGTGTGGTGCAGCACCTCGGGTGCTTTGCGGGTGCAAAGTTAATACTTTTCCGTCATACTACGTACTTCGTCATCGATTTTCTTCGCAAAATCTGCAATTTTCATGCTCCCTTGGTCGCCTTGGCCCTGTCGGCGAACGCTCACGGTGCCATCGGCGGCCTCTTTCTCGCCCACGATGAGCAGGTAGGGGATGTGCTTCATCTCGTTGTCGCGAATCTTGCGGCCTATCTTCTCGGCGCGGTCGTCGAGCACCGTGCGCACGTCGGCGGCCTCGAGCTCGGCCTGCACGCGCTGGGCGTAGTCGTTGTATTTCTCCGAGATGGGCAGTATGGCCACCTGGTCGGGGGTGAGCCACAGGGGGAAGTGGCCCGCGGTGTGCTCGATGAGCACAGCCACGAAGCGCTCCATGCTGCCGAAGGGTGCGCGGTGAATCATCACGGGGCGGTGCTTCTGGTTGTCCTCGCCGGTGTATTCGAGCTGGAAGCGTTCCGGCAGGTTGTAATCGACCTGGATGGTGCCCAGCTGCCAGCGGCGCCCGATGGCGTCCTTGACCATGAAGTCGAGCTTCGGGCCATAGAAGGCGGCCTCGCCAAGCTCGGTGCGGGTCTTCAGGCCCTTCTCCTCGCATGCCTCGATGATGGCGCGCTCGGCCTGCTCCCACACCTCGTCGCTGCCGATGTACTTCTCCTTGTTGTTGGGGTCGCGAAGCGAGATCTGGGCCTCGAAATTGTCGAAGTCCAGCGCGCCGAAGATGATTTGTATAATCTCCATGACGCGGATGAACTCCTGCTTCACCTGGTCGGGGCGGCAGTAGAGGTGGGCGTCGTCCTGAGTGAAGGAGCGCACGCGCGTCAGGCCGTGGAGCTCGCCGCTCTGCTCATAGCGATAGACGGTGCCGAACTCGGCCAGGCGCAGCGGCAGGTCCTTGTAGGAGCGTGGCTTGGAGGCATAGATCTCGCAGTGGTGGGGGCAGTTCATGGGCTTGAGCAGATACTCCTCGCCCTCCTCGGGGGTGGTGATGGGGCGGAAGGAGTCCTTGCCGTAGTGTTCCCAGTGGCCGGAGGTGACATAGAGGTTCTTGCCGCCGATGTGGGGCGTCATCACCTGCTGGTAGCCGTAGCGCTTCTGGATTTTCTTGAGCATGTCCTCGAGGCGCAGGCGCAGGGCGGTGCCCTTGGGCAGCCACAGTGGCAGACCCTTGCCGACGCGGTCGGAGAACATGAAAAGCTCCATCTCGCGGCCAATCTTGCGGTGGTCGCGCTTCTTGGCCTCCTCCATGAGGGTGATGTATTCGTCGAGGAGCTTCTTCTTGGGGAAGGTGATGCCGTAGATGCGCGTCATCTGCGGACGCTTCTCGTCGCCGCGCCAGTAGGCGGAACTCACGGCGAGCACCTTCACGGCCTTGATGGGCGCGGTGCTCACGAGGTGGGGTCCGCGGCACAGGTCGGTGAAATTGCCCTGCGTGTAGGTGGTGATGTGGCCGTCCTCGAGGTCGGCGATGAGTTCGTTCTTGTAGGTCTGACCGTGGTCGCCGAAGAAGGCGAGGGCGTCGGCCTTGGAGATGTCGCGGCGCACAAGCTGCTCCTTGCGCCCAACAAGCTCCATCATCTTCTTCTCAATGGCCGGGAAGTCGGCCTCGCGGATCACGGTGCCGGCAGGGGGCATCACGTCGTAGTAGAAGCCGCGCTCTATGGCAGGGCCGATGCCGAACTGGGTGCCGGGCCACAGCTCCTGCAGGGCCTCGGCCATGAGGTGGGCGCTGGTGTGCCAGAAGGCGTGCTTGCCCTCCTCGTCGTCCCATTTGTAGAGGACGAGCGCAGCGTCCTCCATGATGGGACGGTTCAGCTCCACCGTGGCGCCGTTGACGCCACATGCCAGCACATCGGCAGCCAGACGCGGCGAAATACTTTCTGCAATCTCGTAGCCCGTGACGCCCGCCTCGCGCTCGATGACGTCGCCATTGGGAAGTGTAATCTTTATCATAAATAATGAGTTATTCGTTAATGCGGCTGCAAAATTACAACATTATTTCCGAACAGCCGCAAGATTTCAGCCTTTTTATTTGAGTATTTGGATAAGTTTGCCTATCTTTGCAACGCTTTAAGCAAAAAACGGCGCATTAAGCATGGCGCACTGCCGCAACGCCAAGGGCGGACCCCACGCAAATGCCACCAGAACGACACCGCCACGAGGCCGCCACCGGCCACACGCGGTGCGACCTAACGCCGACACGGCGCGCAACGCTTCTTATTATTATATATAAGGAACGCGCGCGAGCCACAGCGACGCCGGCGACGCGCGCTGCCGCCATGCCACAGCCGCCACCACAGCCATGACCCATAACCCGAAAACAACAAAATATGAAATACGCACTCGTAACAGGAGGCTCCCGGGGACTCGGTAGAGCCATCTGCATCCGTCTCGCCAAGATGGGCGTGCCGGTTGTAATCAACTATGTCAGCCGCGAGGATGCCGCACTCGACACGAAAAAAAGCGTGGAGGAAGCGGGCGGCACAGCCGAGCTGCTGCGCTTCAACGTGGCCGTGGAGGCTGAGGTCGAGGCCGCCCTCGCAGCATGGCAGCAGGCCCACCCGGAGGACTACATAGCATACCTGGTGAACAACGCCGGCATCCGCCGCGACAACCTCATGTTCATGATGCCCACCGACGACTGGCACGCCGTCATCGACGCCTCGCTCAACGGTGCCTACTATGTCACCAAGCGCCTGCTGCCAAAGATGATGATGCGACGCCACGGCGGACGCATCGTCAACATGTCGTCGCTCAGCGGCCTCAAGGGCATGCAGGGCCAGGCCAACTACGCCGCCGCCAAGGCAGCACTCGTCGGCATGACGAAGTCGCTCGCACTGGAGTGTGCCGCACGCGGCGTCAGCGTCAACGCCGTGGCGCCAGGATTCATCGAGACCGACATGACGGCCGAGCTGCCCGTGGACGACCTCAAGAAGCTCATACCCATGAACCGCTTCGGCAGGCCCGAGGAGGTGGCGGAGCTGGTGGCATTCCTCCTCTCCGACGCTGCCGCCTACATCACCGGCGAGGTCATCAGCATCAACGGGGGCCTATACACCTGAACCCACACCGCGACACACAACCCTCGGACACACGCCGACATCACACCAGCACACAGCTATTGATGACGCCAACGGAACGGACATACAGCGGGCCACAGCAACGACGGGTGGCGGTCACGGGCATGGGCATCTGGTCGTGCCTGGGGCAGGACAAAGCCGCCGTGGCCGCAGCGCTCCGCGCCGGGCGCTCCGGCATAGGCATCGATGCGGCGCGCACGGCCTACGGCTACCAGAGTGCCCTCACCGGCATAGTGGCGCGGCCCGACCTCAAGGCGTTGCTCCACCGGCGCCTGCGCGCCAGCATGTCGGAGGAGGCCGCCTACGCCTACATGGCCGGCCGCGAGGCCCTCGGGCAGGCGGGCATCGACGACGACTACCTCTTGCACAACGAGGTGGGCATCATCTTCGGCAACGACTCGTCGGCGCAAGCCGTCATCGAGGGCGCTGGCATCATGGCCGAGAAACACGACTCGCAGCTCGTGGGCTCCGGGCTGGTGTTCCAGTCCATGAACTCCACGGTGAGCATGAACCTCGCCACCATATTCCACCTGCGCGGCATAAACCTCACCATCAGCGCAGCATGTGCCAGCGGCAGCCACAGCATAGGCATGGCTGCCATGCTCATACGCCAGGGGCTGCAGCACACTGTGCTCGCCGGAGGCGCACAGGAGACCAACCACTACTCCATGGCGTCGTTCGACGCGCTGGGCGTCTTCAGCCGCCGCATGGACGCCCCCACAAAGGCCAGCCGCCCATTCGACCGCGACCGCGACGGCCTCGTGCCCAGCGGAGGCGCTGCCGCCCTCGTGCTCGAGGACTACGACCACGCCATAGGCCGCGGCGCCACCATCCTCGCCGAGGTAGCGGGCTACGGCTTCTCGTCCAACGGAGGGGGCATCTCACAGCCCTCCGACACCGGATGCCTCACCGCCATGCAAAGGGCGATGGCCGACGCTGGCGTGGCGCCCTCAGACATAGACTATGTCAACGCCCACGCCACCTCCACGCCGCAGGGCGACATGCACGAGGCCATGGCGCTGACGCAACTCTTCGGCGCATGCCACACACCCATCAGCAGCACCAAGGGCATGACGGGCCACGAGTGCTGGATGGCAGGGGCATCGGAGGCCATATACTGCATTCTCATGATGCAGAACCGCTTCGTGGCGCCAAACATAAACCTCGAGCACCCCGACCCCTACGCCGAGACCCTCAACCTGGTCCGGCAGACGGCCGAGGGCGTGGATCTCAACCTGGTGCTGTCCAACAGCTTCGGCTTCGGCGGCACCAACGCCGCCCTGCTGCTCAAGAAACCTCTCACCAACTGACCATGACACTAACCCCCGCACTCGAGAAAGCCTACACACACGAACCACTCACAGCAGAGCAGGCACAGGCCAAGGCCGAGCTCATAGCGTGGGGGCCTGCCGTGTTCCAGGCATCACGGCTGATGCTCCGCTTCGGCATCCTCGAACACCTGTCGCAGGCCGAGCGCGGCCTGACGCGCCAGGAGCTGACGGAGCTGACGGGGCTCTCGGACTACGCCCTGAAGTGCCTCCTCGAGGCCGCACTGTGCATCGGCACCGTGCTCGTTGACACTGCCACAGAGCGTTTCACGCTCAGCAAGACGGGGTGGTTCCTGCTCAACGACCCGGCCACGCGTGTCAACATCGACTTCAACCACGACGTGAACTATGTGGGATGGCACAGCCTCGGGCAAGCACTTGCCGAAGGCCGGCCGGCAGGCCTGGCGCACTTCGGCCCGTGGGCCACCGTCTATGAGGCGCTGAGCTCGCTGCCCGCGCCGGTCAGGGAGAGCTGGCTCGCCTTCGACCACTTCTACAGCGACGCCGCCTTCAGCGAGGCGCTGCCGACGGTGTTCGGCGAGTACCGCGTCCGCCGCCTCTACGACGTCGGCGGCAACACCGGCCAATGGGCGCTGCTGTGCGTGGCCCACAGCCCCGACGTGGAAGTCGTGGTCCTCGACCTGCCACAGCAAATCACCATGATGCAGGCCAACATCGCCGGCAAGCCGGGCGCAGAGCGCATCGAGGGCTACGCCATCAACATCCTCGACACCGACGCGCGGTTCCCACAGCACGGCGGATGCCCCGATGCCATCTGGATGAGCCAGTTCCTCGACTGCTTCAGCCCCGAGCAGATAGTGAGCATACTTCAGCGCGCCAGCCAGGCCATGGACGCCACCACAAGGCTCTTCATCATGGAGCCGCTGTGGGACAGGCAGCGGTTCACCACCGCCGCCTTCTGCCTCACCATGACGAGCCTCTACTTCACGGCCATGGCCAACGGCAACAGCAAGATGTACGCCACGCAGGACTTGACACAATGCGTGGAGCGCGCCGGGCTGACCGTGGAGCGCATCATCGACGGCCTGGGACAAGGCCACAGCATCATGGTGTGCAAGCGCAAACAGTAAGTGTAACAGCAAATCAGAGCTATGACAAGACAGCAAATAGAAGAAAAGGTGAGGAACTTCCTCATCGAAGACCTCGAGATTGAACCAGAGAAGATAGCCCCCGACGCACGTCTCAAGGCGGACTTGGACATCGACAGCCTGGACTTCGTGGACATCGTCGTCATCGTGGAGAGGGACTTCGGCTTCAAGATCAAGCCCGAGACAATGGCCGGCATCACCACGCTGGCCGAGTTCTGCGACTACATCGAGACAAAGGTGGCATGAGCCACACACAGCACACCACCCAACCCGCACCACAGATGACAGCACATCACAGACAGTGGCAAGGCACTACCGACGGGACGCCATGGATGCACCGCGCCCTCATAAGGTCGCTGGCTTGGACGGGGCTGCCGTTCTTCTACGCCGTGATGGCGCTGGTGGTGCCCTTCTACATGCTGTGCAACCACCAAGGCTACATCAGCCAATACCACTTCTTCCGACGCAGGCTACGGCACTCGCCGCTGCGGTCGGTGGTGGATGTGTATGCCAACCACTTCCGTTTCGGGCAAATCATCATCGACCGCTTCGCATGCTACGGCGGGCGACGCTTCAAGCTCATCGGCGACGGCGACGAACGCTTTGCGGCTCTCTGCGATGAGCCGGGCGGCTTCATGCAGATAGGCACCCACGTGGGCAACTTCGAGCTGGCGGGCTACATGCTCTCGCAAGAGAAGAAGCGCATCCACGCCATCGTCTTTGGCGGCGAGAAGAGCACGGTCATGGAGAACCGTATGCGCCTCTTCGCCCGCCAGAACCTGCGGCTCATCCTCGCCAACGGAGGCATAGACCATGTGTTCGAGATGAACCGCGCACTGGCCGACGGCGACATCGTCTCCATCAACGGCGACCGCATATTCGGCTCACAGAAGACGGTGGCGGCACGCATCCTCGGCGCAGAGGCACAGCTGCCGCTCGGGCCATACATACTCGCCGCACTGCGCGAGGTGCCGGTGCTGTGCACCTTCGTCATGAAGGAGACAACCGACACCTACCACCTCTACGTGAGAGAGCTACTGCTCACACCACAGCAGAAGGCGCTGCCGCCACGCCGGCGCGCCGCCGCCCTGGCACAAGCCTACGGCGACCACCTCACCGACATACTGCGCCGCTACCCCCACCAGTGGCTCAACTACTATGAGTTCTGGGGCGACAACTGACACTATGACCACACACTCTCTTAACAATGAATATCACAGACATCCCTATCCTTGAACTGCTGCCGCAGCGCCCACCATTCGTCATGGTGGACAAGCTCGTGGCAAGCGACGACACATGCACCACGTCGCTGTTCACCGTAACAGCCGACTGCATCTTCGTGGACGACGGACACCTCATCGCCGAAGGCATGGTGGAGAACGTCGCACAGACATGCGCCGCACGCATGGGCTATATCAACTACCTCGACCGCGAGCACGTGAAGCTGGGCTTCATCGGCGCCGTGCGCAACATGTGCTTCATGCGGCTGCCACGCGTGGGCGAACAGCTCACCACAAGCGTCGCCGTGCGCGAGCAGGTGTTCAACATGACGCTCGTCGAAGCCACGGTGCGCGTGGGCGACGAGGTGGTGGCGACAGCATCCATGAAGATTGCCCTGAGCGAAACCGACGCACAAGCATGAAACCGACAGAACTCAAAGCCAGCAAGGAATTCGACATACGTTTCAGCGAAGTCGATTCCATGGGTGTGGTGTGGCACGGCTCCTACCCCCTCTATCTGGAGGATGCCCGCGAGGAATGGGGCCGCAAGTATGGCTTCGGCTATCTCGACATGATGAACAACGGCTTCTATGCCCCCATCGTGGATATGAGCATACAGTACAAGCGCCCTATCTTCTACGGCATGCGTGCCCGCGTCGATATCACCTACCACCCCACCGTCGCCGCCAAGCTCATCTACGACTACGAGATCCACGACGCCAGCGACGACAGCCTCCTCACCACAGGTCACACCCTGCAGGTGTTCATGGACAAAGAGTATAAGCTCATGCTCGAGTACCCACCATTTGTCATCGAATGGAAGAAACGCTGGAACATAGAGTAGCTCGCGTGGCAGCACACCATGCCCTGACGCCCCTGGCCGACGGCAGCCACGACAACTTTCGCCTCATCAGCGAAGGGCGCACAGCCGTGACCGCACACCACGCCGCACAGTGGCAGCTGGCAGAGGACTTCATGGCCGGCATCGTCACCAACATGCCTGACACTCATGCCTGTGCTGACACCACGCACCGCCCCACACGCGCCGAGGCCATGGCGCTGCACAGCATCCGCGCTGCCATGGCACAGCTTGGGACAGCCGTCAACCCCGACCGCACCATCCTCGTCGTCAGCACCACAAAGGGCAACATCGACGGCCTCCAGCCCGACAAGCCAGCACCCGACGCCGTGCGTCTCGGCCACCTCGCCGACACCTTGTGCCACGAGCTTGGCATCACACTGCCGCCCATCACCGTGAGCAACGCCTGCACCTCCGGCGTGTGCGCCCTCATCGCCGCACAGAGAGCCATCGAGTGCGGCACATGCGACAAGGCCATCGTCTGCGGCGTGGAGGCACAGAGTCGGTTCATCGTCAGCGGCTTCCAGAGCCTGCACGCCCTCTCCCCGGAGCTATGCCAGCCCTTCAGCGCCAACCGCCAGGGACTCAACGTTGGCGAAGCCGCAGCAACCATAATCCTCGAAGCCGCACACCCCTCGCACCTGACAGACAGCGACTGGCTCGTCGCGGCCGGGGCCATTCGCAACGATGCCAACCACATCAGCGGCCCGTCGCGCACCGGCGAGGGGAGCTTCCGAGCCCTGCAAGCCGTGCTGCAGGGCACGGACACAGGGCTGCTGGCCTTCGTCAGCGTGCATGGCACCGCCACACCCTACAACGACGAGATGGAAAGCATTGCCATAGAGCGGGCAGGCCTCTTGGACGTTCCCGTTGTAAGCCTCAAGGGCTACTTTGGCCACACCATGGGTGCGGCGGGTGTGTTGGAGACCATCATCTCCATTGAGGCCGCCAACGCGGGCATCATTCCCGCCACACACGGCTACGACGGGCAGCCCGGCGTGAGCCGACCCGTCGGCGTAGCAGCCGTCAACCGCCGCACCGACAGACACTCATTCATCAAACTCATCAGCGGATTCGGAGGCGTGAACGCGGCCATAAGGATGAGCCGGGGCCGACAGGATGCCCTCGGCACCCAGATGCTGCTGGCCCGAGCGGCCGACACATGCCGCCGTGACGACGACACATGCCGTAATGCCGCCAACAAATCCCACACCGCAGCCGACACATCCCACACCGCTGCCGAGACATGCCGCCACGGCACCCCGGCGTCAGCCACACCGACTATACACATCACGCCCTGCGGCGTCTGGCTCAACGGCACGCCACTGCCCATGCCATCGCACGGCACCGACCTCATCACAGCATGCTACCGCACAGCCGCCATCGGCTACCCCAAGTTCTACAAGATGGACCCGCTGTGCCGCCTGGGATTCGTGGCATCAGAGCTACTGCTGCAGACGCTCGGCGAGGAGCGCTTCGCCGCACGCGACGACCGCGCCATCGTCCTCCTCTCGCGCAGCGGATGCCTCGCCACAGACCGCCGCTACGCGAGCACCATCTGCCCTGGCGACGACTACTTCCCGTCGCCATCCCTGTTCGTCTATACCCTGCCCAACATCGTTGCGGGCGAGATAGCCATACGCAACAAGTACCATGGCGAGACAGCTATGTACCTCTCTGAGGCCATCACCCCCGAGCAACGTCGCCACGAGCTGCGGCGCATAGCAAGGCTCTCGCTGACGGATGCCGCCACAACCTCCCTGCTCACCGGATGGGTGGACTACGAGGATGCACAGCATTTCGAGGCGCACCTCACCATCGTCGGCGCCGCCACCATGGACAGCATATAGCCACCGCGCCGCACATACTATAATAGGTTACACCAACATAACATGAACAAAGCACAGCATGACCTCATGGAAGAACTGACACAGCAACTGAAACAACAGGTGATTGAGGCGCTCAACCTCGAGGAGGTAGCTCCCACCGACATCGACAACGACGCCCCTCTCTTTGGCGAAGGCCTCGGGCTCGACAGCATCGACGCCCTGGAACTCATCGTCCTGATGGAGAAGGAATATGGCATAAAGCTCAAGACGCCAGCCGAGGGCAAAGCGATATTCAAGAGCATCAGCACGATGGCTCAATACATCAACGACCACCGCACGAAGTGACAGACAGCAACGCAACGGCATCATCACCCATCGTCATCACGGGCATGGGCATCGTCTCGGCCATTGGCAACAATGCCGCCGAGACGCTGCGCTCGCTCCTCCGGCAGCAAACGGGCATAAGGCCCTTGCGCCACCTCAGGACATCACACACCGACATCCCCGCCGGCGAGGTGCAGCTCACCAACGCCGCGATGGCCCGGCGCCTCGGCATTGGCAGCGACGCGGCCGTGACGCGCACCTCGCTCATGGGCATGATGGCCGCTGGAGAAGCCCTGCGGCAAGCACATGTCGATGCCGAAGCCATGAGCCGCGCGGCTTTCGTCGGCGGCACCACGGTGGGCGGCATGGACATGAGCGAGCAGTTCTACGGCGACTTCCTCGCCAACGACAGCCGCAATGCCTACATCACACAGCACGACTGCGGCGCCAGCACGGAGAGCATCGCCAACCACTTCGGGCGCTTTGCCACCGTGGCAACGCTCTCCACGGCATGTTCGTCGGCCGCCAACGCCATCGTGGCCGGTGCCAACATGCTGCGTGCCGGCGAGTGCGACATGGCCGTCGTGGGCGGCAGCGAGTGCCTCACGAGGTTCCACCTCAACGGCTTCAACTCGCTCATGCTCCTCGACAGCGAGCCATGCCGCCCCTTCGATGCCACACGCGCCGGGATAACCCTCGGCGAGGGGGCCGCCTTCCTCGTCATTGAGACGCTCAACGCGGCCCTCCGGCGCGGCGCGACGCCCATCGCCGTCCTCGAAGGCGCGGCCAACACCTGCGACGCCTTCCACCAGACGGCATCATCGCCCGACGGCCAAGGCGCTTACCTCGCCATGCGCGGCGCCATCGCCGACGCGGGCATCACGCCCGCCGACATCGACTATGTCAACGCCCACGGCACCGCCACCCCCAACAACGACAGCAGCGAGAGCCAGGCCCTGGTGCGCATCTTCGGCGCCGACGCCATGCCACCCGTGAGCAGCACGAAGTCATACACAGGCCACACCACGAGCGCCTCGGGCAGCATAGAGGCCGTGATCTGCATCCTGGCCATGCAACACCAGTTCCTGCCCGTGAACCTCGGGTGGAGCCAGCCGGCACCCGACTGCATCGTGCCCACAACCGACAGCCGCCCACCACGCCCGCTGCGCCACGTGCTCTGCAACAGCTTCGGCTTCGGGGGCAACACCACATCGCTCGTCATAGGCCAGTCACCCGCCGACGGAGCCACCCACGCAACACCCACCACCACGGGCAGCACCACCCGCTCACACGCTCACACACCTATATATATCACCGCCGCCGAGCAAGTCTCCATCCAAGGAACCCTGACCGAGGAGTGGCTCACCGCCCCCACGACCCACTGCGAACCCTGCGCCTGTGCCACCAACGTGGAAACGCGCCGCTGGCTCAACGCCACCGAGGCCCGGCGCTTGGGCAAGCTCCACAAGCGCGCCATAGCCACGGCGCTCACAGCCATGGAGCACAGCGGCACGGAGCTTCCCGACGCCATCATCACCGGCACGGGGCTGGGCTGCATGACCAACACCGAGGCGCTGCTCACCCACCTGTGCGAGGCCGGCGAGGCCAGCTGCCACCCCACAACGTTCATGCAGAGCACCCACAACACCATCGGCTCCCTCATCGCCATCCACACCAAGAGCCACGGCTACAATGCCACCTATGCCCACAGGACGACGTCGTTCGACTGTGCGCTGGCCGACGCCTGGAGACTGCTCCAGCTCGGGAAGATACACACAGCCCTCGTGGGCGGCCACGATGAGCTGACACCCACGACATTCCGCCTGCTCGCCAAGACAGGCTACCTCGGCAACCCCGGCCAGACGGCCGGCGAGACGGCCGTCAGCATCATGCTCGGCAGCCGCGCCACCCACCGCTCGCTGTGCCGCATTGCCGACGTGCGCCGCGTCTTCCGCCCGTCGGCCGCCGAGCTGCGGCACATAGCCTCCGGCATGGGCCACATCGACGCCGTCGCAACGGGCATCTTCGGGCAAAGCCCCCTCGATGCCGCCATGGAGCAATGCACCGGCCACCTCTTCCCCGGCGTGCCACTGCTGCGCTACAAGAACGTCTTTGGCGACGGCTTCACCGCCTTTGCCTTTGCCCTCTATGCCGCGGCCCACATCCTCAAGACCCAGCGCCTGCCCGAGGCGATGCTCGTCGATGCCACACGGCGCCCGGCGAAGCTGCAGCGCCTCCTCGCCATCAACCGGACGCCGTCGGGCAACAACTTCACCTTCGTCGTCCTCGAACGAGCCGACACACCCACCTCAACAACACCCCCATCGCCATGTGGCCACTCCTGCCTTTAGCCATCGCACAGAGCCTGCTGCTCGCGGCCGGACAGATGTTCCTCAAGCTCGCACTGCGCGACATGGGCACACCTGCCTGGCAGTGGCGCTTCATCGCCTCGCAGCTCACCAACTGGTGGTGGCTTGCCACGGGTGCCAGCCTCGCCGCCAGCGCCCTGCTCTGGATGTACATCCTCAGACGTTACCCCTTCAGCATGGCCTATCCACTGACCAGCATGAGCTACGCCTTCGGCATGGTGGTCGCCATGGCGGTGTTCCACGAGAGCGTAGGCCCGCAGCGCTGGCTCGGCGTGGCACTCATCATGGCAGGCTGCTGCCTCATAGCCAAATAACCCCGCACCCATGCACCTACGCCTCGTCATATCACTGCTCCTTCTCGCCATGGCCGCCCGCACCATGCCGCAGACACCTGTCGCCCCGGCCGAGCGGAGCCGCATCATCAGCGACATCAGCCACGCGGCCTCGCAGGTAGCCACCCTCAGCTGCGACTTCACCCAGACCAAGACGCTCTCCATCCTCACCGACCGCCTCGTCAGCCATGGCAACATGCTCTTCTCGCGGCCACAGAAGCTGCGGTGGTGCTACACCAAGCCATACGCCTACACCTTCATCATCAACGGCGAGCGCATAAGCATCGCCAAGGACAGCCGCCGCAGCGACATAGACCTGCGCAGCAGCCAGCTTTTCAAGGAGACGGCGCGGCTCATGGCGGGCAGCGTGACGGGGCAGTGCCTGACACAGGAAGGCGACTTCGACGTCACCATCCTTGCCGATGCCACCACCTATGTGGCCAGCCTGCGACCCAAGGCCAAACGTCTGCGAACGATGTTTGCCGACATCCGCCTCACCTTCGACCGCGCTTCAAAGTGTGTGCGCCAAGTGGTACTCACCGAGCCATCGGGCGACACCACGCTCATCACCTTCACCAACATACGCCAAAACCTCAGCATCGATGACAAAGCTTTCACTCTGGATTAGCGCGCTCGTCAGCGCCGCATGCCTCACGGCAGCAGCACAGACGAGCTACCCACTGCTGCTCGACGGCCAGGAACGTGCGGTGTGGGCGTTCACCCTCGACCGCCGGGAGCTGACCATGACGGGCATCTGCATCGTCCGCCAGGGAGCAGAAGGCGTTGCTGGCACGGTGGTCAATGAGTTTGGCGTCAAGGCTTTCGACTTCACGGTGCGCAAAGGCCGGCTGAAGCTGCGCAACATGGCGCAACCCATCAACAGGTGGTACATACGCCGCACACTGCGCTCAGACCTCCGCTGCCTCGTCGCGCCACAGCCGCGCAGTGTGGGGCGCAGACGCACCCTCACCCTGTCGCTGCCCGACTCCATCGTGCTCCTCAACAAACGCTTCGACATCACATACCGTTTCCAACGCATAAACATAGACACCGAACAATGAAACTCTACGACTCCTTCTACGTCATGCACGTGATGCACGCCGGTGCCACCGGCGCACGCTTTGTGGTCCACCTCAACCCCGACCACGAGATCTTTGCCGCCCACTTCCCCGGCAACCCCATCACGCCCGGCGTGTGCCAGATTGCCATGGTGCGCGAGTTGGCAACGAGATACACCAGGCTGCACCTCACACTGCACCACATCGCCAGCATCAAGTACCAGAACCTGCTCAAACCCGACGGGCAGTCGCTGGTCACCATCAGCCTTGACAACGTCCACGCCGACGAGGATGGCAACGTAGCCCTTCAGGCCACAGTGAGCGACGAGCACACCACCTACACCAAGATGTCACTAACCTTCTCGCTCTGATGCGGCTCATAGCCCTCATCCCGACCTACAACAACGCCACCACCGTGTGCGGCGTGGTGCGGCGCACGCTCGCCGTGTGCCACGATGTCATGGTTGTCGATGACGGCAGCACCGACGACACTCTGCAACGTCTGAGGCAGGAGCTGCCCGCCGGCTCGTTCCACCTCGTCACCTACCCTGCCAACAGGGGCAAGGGTGGTGCCCTGAGAGCGGGCATCAGCGAGGCACGGCGCCTGCACTTCACCCACGTGCTCACCCTCGATGCCGACGGGCAGCATTACCCCGAGGACGCGCCCCGCCTCATCGAGGCGAGCCGCGAGCATCCCGAAGCCATCATCGTGGGCACCCGCAGCTTTGCCGACGGCAACATGCCCGGCGGCAGCCGCTTTGCCAACCGCTTCAGCAACTTCTGGTTCGCGGTGCAGACACTGCGGCGCCTGCCCGACACGCAGACGGGCTTCCGCATCTACCCCCTCGCCACCACCGGCGGGCTGCGCACACTCACCTCGCGCTACGAGGCCGAGCTGGAGTTGCTCGTGTTGTCCGCCTGGCGCGGCACACCCATCCTGCCCATCGGCGTGCGCGTGTTCTACCCCGCCCCCAGCGAGCGTGTCAGCCACTTCCGCCCCCGCGCCGACTTTCTCCGCATCACCGTGCTCAACACCGTGCTCTGCTTCCTCGCCGTTGGCTATGGCTGGCCGCGAATGCTCATCACCGCCATCAGCCGCCGCCTCAGAGCCGCCACACGCCGCCCCGGCACCGGGACAGAGCCACAATAGCCAGCACCACGACCGCACCACGACCACACCACGACCACGCCACAACCGCACCTCGACCCGCATCGCCACACACGTCACGACCAACGCCGCCATGTTCCTACGCATCTACGACCGCCTCCACCGCCACCCGCGGCTCGTGCTCATCCTGTGGGTGGGCATCCTCGTCGCGGCCACGGCGCTGGCATTGCGTCTGAGGCTGAAGGAGGACATTGGCGACTTCTTCATTGCCGATGGCGACGCGGCCCGCTACATGTCGGTGTATCGCCGCATAGGCGGGCAAAACCGCATTGCCATCATCGCCACGGCCCCGCAGACAGACGCAGCCAGCCGCACAGACAGCATTGCCGCCGCCATGCTCGATTTCCCCGAGGCATTGGCCGAGGCCGACACGGCCAGGCTCGTCACTGCCGTCGGCGTGGCGACCGCCGACGGCGACATGGCCGCCATCATCGACGACCTGCTTGCCGCCGCGCCGCGGCTCATGACAGAGGCGGACTACCGCCGCGCCGACAGCCTTCTGGCGCAGCCTGGCTACGTGGCACAGGCCGTGGAGGAGTGCCGCCAACAGCTGCTGTTGCCCACGAGCACCGTCAGCGCCCCGCTGCTACGGCGCGACCCCCTGCACCTCTTCACCCCGCTGCTCGAGCGCCTCCACGCGCTGCGCCCCGACACAGGCTACGTCGCCACCGACGGCATCGTCTTCACCCCCGACCGCCGCGCCGGCATCTGCTTCGTGGAGAGCAACTTCAGCTCCACCGACAGCGGCAACAACCGCCTTCTCGCCGACGTGCTCGACGATGTCTGCTCACAACTCATGGCCCTCCATCCCGGCGTCAGCGTGACGGCCATTGGCGCCCCGCTCATAGCGGTGACAAATGCCGACCGCATCCGCGCCGACGGCCTCATAGCCGGTTCGCTCAGCGTGGTGCTCATCGCCCTCATCCTCTGGTATGTGTTCCGCCGTGTGAGCGACATAGTGTGGATGATACTGTCCGTGGCCACGGGCTATGCCATTGCCATAGCCATCGTAGGTATCTACCGCGACGAGTTGTCGGCCATAGTGCTCGGCACGGGGTCCGTGCTCATCGGCATCGCTGCCAACTACCCCCTTCACTTCCTCGACCACCTGCGCCACGAGCCAGACCGCCGCCGCGCCCTGGCCGACATGGTGCCGCCGCTGCTCACGGGCAACATCACCACCGTGGCGGCCTTTGCCTGCCTGGCGTGGATGGACTCCGAGGCCATGCGCGACCTCGGCATCATGGGAGCGCTCATGCTCATCGCCACCATCGCTGCCGTGCTCGTGTTCGTGCCCATAGTAGCCCGGAGCCGCCACCGCGAGGCATCAGCGCCGCCGGCGGCGCCACCCTCACCTACCCCGGCCCCGGCAGCCCAAGCCGCACCACCCGCAGCAGACGCCACACCGCCCTCATCGCGGCGGCGTGCGGCCGTGGGCGTCGCCGTGGTGCTGCTCACGGTGTTCTTCGGGCATCTGAGCCTGCGCACCACGTTCGACACCGACATGCAGCACATCAACTACATGACCGCCGACCAGCGCGACCACCTCGCCCTCCTCGGCACCGGCATCGAGGCCGCACAGCGCGGCACCCTCCTCTGTGTGGCCCAGGGCACCATCCTCGACGCGGCCCTCGCCGCATCGGAAGCCGTTGCCGACAGCCTCCTGGCAGCGGGCTACGCCGTGCGCTCCCTGCAGGGCATCGTGCCCTCGCGCCAGAGCCAGGAAGCCTCGCTGCGACGCTGGCAGCGGCTCTGCGAGCGCCACGCCGCGCTGCTCCGCCATGAGCTGCCGCGCCAGGCATCGGCCCATGGCTTCGCGCCCACCGCCTTTGCGCCATTCATGCAGCTGCTCGCCAGCGGCGCGGCGCCCATCGGCACCTGCCCGCCGCTCGCCGGGAGCCTCGCCGCCCACTATGTCATCGCGGCAGATTCCGGCCTCACACAAGTCGTCACCTACGCCTTGCCGGCGCAGCCCCTCACCCCGGCGGCCAAGGACAGCCTCCGCACCCGTCTGGGCCACCTGTGCTTTCTCTTCGACAGCGCCGACCTTCAGTCCTCATTGGCCACAGCCCTGAACGCCGACTTCAACTACATTGGCTTCTTCTGCAGCATCGTGGTGTTCGCCTTCCTGTGGTTTTCGTTCGGAAGCATCGAGCTGAGCCTGTTGTCGTTCCTGCCGCTGGCTGTGGGCTGGGTGTGGATTCTCGGCATCATGCAGCTCGCTGGCCTGCAGTTCAACATCGTCAACATCATCCTTGCCACCTTCATCTTCGGTCAGGGCGACGACTACACCATCTTCATCACCGACGGCCTCATCTACGAGCACACCTACGGCCGCCGCGTGCTGCGCTCCTACCGCCGCGGCGTGCTGCTCTCGGCAGCCATCATGTTAGTGGGCATCGGCAGCCTCATCCTGGCCCGCCATCCCGCCATGCGCTCGCTGGCCGAGGTGGTGATCATCGGCATGACGGTGGTGGTGGCCATGGCATTCT
This sequence comes from Bacteroidaceae bacterium, assembly GCA_017445145.1. GTDB lineage: Bacteria > Bacteroidota > Bacteroidia > Bacteroidales > Bacteroidaceae > Physcousia. The sequence goes on from JAFSVI010000159.1 coordinate 26,649, forward strand.
GCCTGCCGCCGCTCATCTTCCGCTGGCTCACCACCAGGGGAGGCCGCCGGCGCGAGGTGCCGCTGACACTGGAGCGCCTGGGTCGCAGCCTGTGGGCCGGAGCCTTCTTTGTCGCAGCGGCCTCAGCCTACCAGCTCTTTGCCCTCATCTGGAGCCACGCAGGCCCCTACACCGAGCGGCGGCGCCTCATGTTCCACCGCACGCTGTGCGCCGTGGCGCGTTTCTGCATAGGGCATGTGCCGGGCACCACGTGGAGCGTGGACAACCCCCACGGCGAACAGCTCGCGCGCCCGGCCGTCATCATCGCCAACCACCAGTCGCAGCTCGACCTCATGGCCGTGATGAGCATAGCCCCCAAGGTGGTTGTCCTCGCCAAGGGATGGGTGTGGCGCAACCCCCTCTACGCCCTCATCCTGCGCGCTGCCGAGTTCATCCCCGCAGACAGCGGCATAGAGGCCACAACCCGCCGCATGCGCGACCTCGCGGGCCGCGGCTACAGCATAGTGGTCTTTCCCGAAGGCACACGCTCGGCCGACGACGCCATCCACCGTTTCCACAAAGGAGCCTTCGAGCTGTCGCGCGCCCTGGGACTCGACATCCTCCCCGTGTATCTCACCGGGCTGGGCCGCGTGCTGCCCAAGGGCGAGTGGGTGCTCCGCCGCGGCACCATGCACATGGAGATTGGCAGCCGCATCAGCCCCGAGGCCCCCGCGCCCGGCTCCACCACCCGCGACATGGCACGCCACGTGCGCCAGCTCTTTGCCGCCCGCCACGCCGTGGTGAGCCGCCGCCACACGCTCACGGCCGACGTCGTCCCCTACGTGCGCCAGCTCTACACCTACAAGACCCGCTCCTGCGAGCGCCAGGCACGGCGCCGCCTGCAGGCCATCCTGCGCCAGGCAGCGAGCATCGACGGCTGGGCCGGTGGCGACAGGAGCCTCCTCCCCACCTGCGGCCAGGGTGAGCTGGCCTACGTCTTCGCCCTTGTCCACCCCGACGTGCAGGTGCTGGCCACCGACCCCGACCCCGACAACATCGCCGTGGCTCTCAACATCAACATCCACTTACCCAACCTGCGCTTTGAGGTGCAGCCACACGCAGCGCCCCAACGCGCATCAGACCCCAACACCCCAAGACTATGAACTTCAAGAACATCACCCTGCGGCCGGAGACCGACATCGAGTTCCGCCCACCGGCCGAAATACGCGCCTACCAGGAGCAGCGCCTGCGCGAGACGATAGCCTATCTCGCACAGCACTCGCCCTACTACCGCCGCCTCTTTGCCGCCAACGCCATCGACCCCGCCGCGATACGCACCATCGACGACCTGCAGCGACTGCCCTTCACCGAGAAGCGCGACCTGCAGCTCTACAACGACGACTTCCTGTGCTGCCCCAAGGATAAGATCGTGGATTACATCACCACGAGCGGCACCATGGGCGAACCCGTCACCTTCGGGTGCACCGACGGCGACCTCGAGCGCCTGGCCTACAACGAGCACAAGTCGTTTGCCTGCGCCGGACTCGGCCCCGGCAACATCCTGCAGCTCATGACCACCATCGACAAGCGCTTCATGGCAGGCTTGGCCTACTTCCTCGGCATACGCCGCCTCGGAGCCAGCATCATACGCGTGGGCAACGGCATCCCCGAGCTGCAGTGGGACACCATCGAGCGCCTCAAGCCCGACACCATCATGTGCGTGCCGTCGTTCATCCTGCGCCTCATCGACTACGCCGAGGCCCACGGCATCGACTACCGCGCCTCCAGCGTGCGCCGCATCATAGGCATCGGCGAGGGCCTTCGCGACCAGGACTTCAACCTCAACCTCCTGGGCCGGCGCATCAAGGCGAAGTGGGACGTGCAGCTCTTTGCCACATACTCCAGCACCGAGATGGGGGCCACCTTCAGCGAGTGCGAGCACGGCCTGGGCGGCCACGTCCACCCCGAGCTAATCATAGTGGAGATCATCGGCGACGACGACCGCCCCGTGGCCGACGGCCAGGTGGGTGAGGTCGTGGTGACCACCCTCGGCGTGGAGGCCATGCCCCTGCTGCGCTTCCGCACCGGCGACCTGGCCGCCAAGCGCACCGGGCAGTGCCGCTGCGGGCGCTGGAGCTACCGCCTCACGCCCCTCGTGGGGCGCAAGCACAACATGCTCAAGGTCAAGGGCACCACCCTCTACCCTCCAGCCATCAACGACGTGCTCGAGGGCACGCCCTACATACAGAACTACATCATCTACGTGCGCCAGAGCGATGCCGGCACCGACCAGGTCGATGTGTGCGTGGGGCTGAAAGAGACGCCCCCCTTCGACCCCGTCAAGGACCTCAAGGACCGCTTCCGCTCACGTCTGCGCGTGGCACCCAACATCCAGCTCCTCGACCCCGCCGAGGTGCAGCAGCGCAACTTCCCAGCCAAGAGCCGCAAGCCTGTGAAGTTCGTGGACCTCAGATAGCCTCCCCGCCACAACAAAGGAGCCGCTTCACAGCGGCTCCTTTGCTTTTGTCTTTAGGTATTAGTCCGTCTAAGGTAAAAAGATTGTTTTCAGGATAACGGCAGCAAAGATAAGGCATTTCGCACAACGGGTCGAATCTTTTTGCATGTTGTACAACATGTTTTGGGTGATTCGGCGGGTTTGTTAACGTTTTTTGACCTTTGTGCCACCCTTCGAGCGCCGAAAAGGCTATGTCCGTAGGCCCTGTGGCGCCCTATAGCTGGTGAAAAGCCACCATTTTCTCCATCGGATTGCGCAAAACCGTGCCTACGCGGCAACCCGCGGCCGCGGCCGCCTCACGCAGCTCATCCTCAAACTGATATGCCACGCCGCCCACGAAACCCGCGGGCAAGTCCGTGCGGCCGTAGGCCATGACGTTGCGCTCGAAGAACGCGCTGAAGGCTCCCACGAGGAGCCGGCGCACGTGGGGCGCCTCTCGATGCTCGGCCAGGAAAGGCACGAGCGACGCCAGGAAGCGGTTGGGCATGGGCTGGCGATAGACGGCATCGATGACGGCCTCCTGCGTCAGGGCGAAGCGCTGCATGAACTCCCGTGCCAGCTGCGGCTCCAAGCGGCGCTTGAGCACATCGCCCACGAGCAAGCGCCCCAGCACGGCGCCGCTGCCCTCGTCGCCGAGGATCCAGCCCAGCGCCGGCACGTTGTCCACGATGTCGCACCCGTCGTAGAGACACGAGTTGGACCCTGTGCCGAGGATGCACGCTATGCCCTCGCTGCGGCCCAGCAGCGCCCGGGCCGCACCGAGCAGGTCGCTCGCCACCTCCACGGCCGGCGTGGCAAAGGCCGCCTGCAGCCGCTGGCGCAGGGCGGCGGTGAACTGCGGCAGGCATCCGGCGCCATAGAAATGCACCTCGCCCACGAGGGGGCCGCCGCCGGGCGCTGCTGCCGCGGCCGTGGCGAGCTGGTGTGCCACGGTCTGCGCCGCCTCCCCCACGACGGCCGCTATGTGTTCGTCGCTGTCGCGCACGGGGTTTATGCCCACGGTTGTGAACATGCAGCGCACATTCCCATGTTCACACACGCACCATGTGGCTTTCGTGGAGCCACTATCTACAATCAGTTTCATGGCGCAAAGTTATGCAAAAGCTCCCTTACGGCCAAAAGTTGAGGCCTATTTCTTGCCCCTGGGAGCACAAAAGCGCCTCTCACCCACGGTGCCGCGCCTGTCATGCAACAAGAAAAGCATCGGTCGGCAAGAAAAAAAGAGCAATAGGTTTGCCAGCGCAAACTATTTTGCCTACTTTTGCACCCACAATGGCAACTCAGCGATTATGAAACACATCCTACTGACATGTGCCCTGCTGCCCATGGCAGGCTTCGCACTAACCCGAACAGCGGCCACCAACACCCCAAGCCCGGCCGCCGACATCGTGGCACGCTATGCCGCTGCCATCGACTCGCTCGCACAGCAAGCCACCACCGTAGCCACCCAGCCGGCCAAGATGCCCACACCATATATGTTTCGCATACTCGGACCGGGCACCATCTATGCCAGCGCACTGGCGCAGACCATTGGCACCACCATGCCCACGGTGGCATCGACAGCCGCCACGCTGCCCCTGGGCACCGTCGCCGACCCGCAGCTGCTGCTCAACACCGCCATCAGCGAGCAGCTCGCCCGAGCCTACGTGGCGCAGCCACAGCTCTTCACCACCACGGAGCAGGAGCTGCAGGACGCCGGCACGCTGCGCAACGACCTGGCGCAGGTGGTCGTGGCTCCGGCGGTGAACCTCTCCGACAAGGTGGAGGCCGAGGCCATGCACATCGACATCGACCCCGTGGAACCCGAGGTCACGAAGCCCAACTTCTGGACCTTCAAGGGCAACGGCGGCTTGCAGTTCACGCAGAGCTACTTCTCCAAGAACTGGTATCAGGGCGGCGAGAACAACTTCGCCTTCCTGGGCCTGTTCACCTTCGACGCCAACTACAACAACCAGCGGCGCGTGCAGCTCGACAACAAGCTCGAGGCACAGCTCGGCTTCCAGACGTCGGACAACGCCGCCACCAAGCTGCGCCCAACGAGCAACCTGCTGCGCCTGACCTCCAACCTCGGCATAAAGGCCATTGGCAACTGGAACTACTCCGCACAGCTGCAGCTGCAGACACAGCCCTACATGAGCTACAACGGCTCCTCCAGCGATGTCACCGGCGACTTCATCTCGCCCCTCTACGTGCGCGCGTCGATAGGTATGGACTTCAAGCTCAAGAAGCCTAAGTTCGAGGGCACGCTCAAGCTGGCGCCCCTCTCCTATGTCATCACCTACGTGCGCCGCCCGAGCCTCATCGGCCGCTACGGCATCCACGAGGGCCACCACTCGAAGCACGAGTGGGGTCCCAACATCGAGGCCCGTTTCAAGTGGAACATCGTCAAGAACGTGTCGTGGGAGTCGCGCGAGTATGCCTTCACCACGTTCAGCATGTTCCGCTTCGAGAGCGAGAACATCATCACCTTCACCATCAACAAGTACCTCTCCACGAAGCTCTTCCTCTACCCCCGCTACGAGGACACAAAGTACTACAACCTCAAGCGCAACGACGACGGCACCCTGGCCGACGACAGCGCACGCGAGACCCACTGGATGTTCAAGGAGTTCTTCTCCCTGGGCTTCAACTACGACTTCTGACCAACCCCTAACCACCCACCCCACTTGGAAATAACAGCCGCCACATACCTCAAGAGCAGCGAGTACCTCTCGCAATGCCCCGCCCACAACCGCCCCGAGTACGCCTTCATCGGGCGCAGCAACGTGGGCAAGTCCAGCCTCATCAACATGCTCACGGCCAACAAGAAGCTGGCCAAGACCAGCGCCACGCCCGGCAAGACGCTGCTCATCAACCACTTCGAGATACACTCCACACCTGCCACCGCGGCCCGCGGCGGCGAGGCGACGTGGTACCTCGTCGATCTGCCCGGCTACGGTTTTGCCAAGCGCAGCAAGACCGAGCGCACGCGCCTCGAGCACATGATCGAGGGCTACGTGCTCCAGCGCGAGTGCCTGACGAACCTCTTCGTGCTCATCGACAGCCGCCACGAGCCACAGGCCATCGACACAGCCTTCATGCGCTGGCTCGGCGAGAGCGGCGTGCCATTCAGCATCGTGTTCACCAAGGCCGACAAGCTCTCGGCGCTGCGCCTGCGGGAGAACATCGACGCCTATCTGGCGCGCCTGGCTGAGGAGTGGGACCCGCTGCCGCCACATTTCGTCACCTCGGCCGAGACGCGCCAGGGGCGCGACGAGCTACTCTCCTACATCGAGCACATCAACGCCGAGCTTGCACGCCCGGCAGCAAACACATAGCATTCACCCACCACAACAACGAACACCAGGCATGCCGCCGCACAGCGCGCCGGCAGCCACACACACCGACAGAATGGACAAGAACACAATCACCGGATTCATCCTCATGGCCGTGGTACTCATCGGCTTCACTTGGTACAGCCAGCCCAGCGCAGAGCAAATAGCAGCCCAGCGCGAGGCCGACTCCATAGCCGCCGTGGCCATGCAGCAGGACCAGCAGCGCCAACGCCAGCTCGCCAAGGAGCAGGCTGCCGCCGCCCAACAGGCGCGCGCCGCCACCCTGGCCGACAGCACCAGCCTTCTCTTTGCCGCACACCAGGGCAGCGAGCAGCTCATCACCATCGCCAACGACCTCATCGCGCTGACCATCAACACCCACGGCGGCACCATCGAGGACGCCGTGCTCAAGGGCTACAACGACCAGCAGCACCAACCCATACACCTCCTGAGCAAGGCCGATGCCGCCATGGTGCTGTCGCTGCCCACCAAGACCGACAACATCATCACCTCCGACCTCTTCTTCCAGCCCGTGGCGGCCGACAGCAGCTCCGTCACCATGCGTCTGCCGCTTGGCACCGGCTCCATTGACATCGCCTACCGCCTCCGCCCCGGCTCCTACATGGTCGATATGGTCGTCAGCGCCAACGGCGTTGCCAACTACTTCACGCCCTCGGAGCAGACACTCGCCATCGACTGGAGCGACCGCGCGCGCCAGCTCGAGAAGGGCTTCGACTTCGAGCAGCGATACTCGTGCATACGCTACCACGAGGCCGACGGCGGCACGGACTACCTCTCGGAGACGGCCGACGACGACGAGGAGTGCGACGAGCCCCTCGACTGGGTGGCCTTCAAGAACCAGTTCTTCTCTGCCGTGCTCATCAGCCACCAGCACTTCACCAAGGCACACCTCACGTCGCGACCCTTCCAGAAAGGACAAGGCTATCTCAAGGACTACCACGCCGCACTCGCCACCACCTTCGACCCCACCGGCGCGCAGCCCACACAGCTGCAGATGTACATAGGCCCCAACGACTTCCACACCCTCAAGGCCCACAACGACCTGAGCCTCGACGCCGGGCGCGACCTGGAGCTCGAGGACTTGGTGTATCTCGGCTGGCCCATCGTGAGGTGGATCAACCGCTGGTTCATCATCTACCTCTTCGACTGGCTCAAGGGCCTGGGCCTGCACATGGGCCTCGTGCTGCTGCTGCTCACCATCATCGTCAAGGCCCTCGTCTATCCCGCCACCAAGAAGAGCTACATCGCCAGCGCACGCATGCGGGTGCTCAAGCCCAAGGTGGACGAGCTCAACGCTAAGTACCCCCGCCAAGAGGACGCCATGCGCAAGCAGCAGGAGATGATGCAGCTCTACTCGCAGTACGGCGTGTCGCCCATGGGCGGCTGCCTGCCCATGCTCATACAGATGCCCATCTGGGTGGCGCTGTTCAACTTCGTGCCCAACGCCATCGAGCTGCGCGGGCAGAGCTTCCTGTGGGCCGACGACCTCTCGGCCTACGACGACGTCATCCGCTGGGGCAGCGACCTGTGGCTCATCGGCGACCACCTCAGCATCTTCTGCCTTCTCTTCTGCGCCATGCAGGTGGCCAACACGTGGGTGAGCATGAAGCAGCAGCAAAGCGCCGCCATGACGCCCGAGCAGGAGCAGAGCATGAAGATGATGCGATGGATGATGTACCTCATGCCCATCATGTTCTTCTTCATGTTCAACACCTACAGCTCCGGCCTCAACTACTACTATTTCCTCTCCGGCCTCACCAGCATACTCATCATGTGGTTCCTGCGCCGCACCACCGACGACAACAAGCTCCTCGCACAGCTCGAGGCATACCGCGCCGCCCACGCCAACGACCCCAAGAAGACCTCCGGCATGGCAGCACGCCTCGAAGCCCTGCAGCGCATGGCTGCCGAGCAGCAGCGACAGCAAAAGAAATAACCCACCATGCCCACGGCGGCAGCTGCCGGGCCACGAGCCCGACGGTTGCCGCCGCATCATATCAACCCACACACCCACAACCGTCATGAAAACACCGCACATCCAACGCGCAGCGACCGTCGTCGCTGCCATCATCACCCTCGCAGCCATGAGCTCGTGCACCAAGGAAGAGAAACCCGTCATCACACGGGCCAACATCACACTCGCCACCGACACCCTCACACCCGAGGCCCTATGGGCCATGGGGCGCATCGGGGCATACACCCCATCGCCCGACGGACGCCGCATAGCCTACGCCGTCACCTACTACAGCCTGGAGGAGAACCGCGGCAACAGCGTCATCTACGTGCAGGACCTCCCCGCCACCGCGCCCGAAGCCGCCGTGCCCGACGCTTCTCCGTCGGGTCCCACCGCTTCTCCGTCGGGTCCCACCCCCATCTACCTCACCCCAGGCAGCGACCCCGCATGGGTCAGCGCCACGAAGCTCGCCTTCCTCTCCAAGGGCGAGGTGTTCACCATCAGCGCCAAGGGCAAGTCGCGCAAGCAGCTCACCAACACCGGCGGAGCCGTGGAGGGCTTCCTCCTCGCCCCCGACGGCAAGCGCGCCATCATCGTCAAGCGCGTGCCATTCCACGACATCATCGCCGACAAGCCCGCCGACCTGCCCAAGACCACCGGCCTCGTCATCAACGACCTCATGTACCGCCACTGGGACCACTACGTGCAGGACATACCCCACCCCTTCATCATCGACCTCGCCACGGGCAAGGAGACCGACATCCTCGACGGGCAGCCCTACGAGTGCCCCATGGAACCCTTCGGCGGCGTGGAGCAGCTCGCCTGGAGCCCCGACTCCAAGACCATAGCCCTCACCTGCCGTGTGCGCAAGGGCTTGGCCTACAGCATCTCCACCGACTCCGACATCTTCCTCTACGACGTGGCAAGCGGCGACATCGCCTCCGCGCGCAACCTCTGCAAGCCCGGCCTCACCTTTGCCGAGACCATTGCCGCTGCCGCCATGCCCGACGCTGCCGCCACCGTGCCCGACGCTTCTCCGTCGGGTCCTTCCACCCCCACCGCGCCCGATGCTTCACCCACCGTACCCGCCGCTGCCGCCACCGCGCCCGACGCTTCACCCACCGTGCCCGACGCTTCAGCCACCGTGCCCGACGCTTCAGCCACCGTGCCCGACGCTTCTCCGTCGGGTCCTTCCACCCCCGCCGCTACCCCGTCGGGCTACAACCCCACGAAGTCGCTGCGCCACCAGCGCGTCAACGCCCCCGACAACGTCGCCGCCAACAACCCCGGCTACGACCAGAACCCACAATTCTCGCCCGACGGCCGCTATGTGGCCTGGCTCTCCATGGCTCGCGACGGCTACGAGAGCGACCGCCAGCGCCTCTGCGTCCTCGACCTGCAGAGCGGCCAGCGGCGCTACATCACCAACGCCGACCCTGCCAACCCGCTCGCCGACGCACATCCCGCCTTCGACAGCAGCGTGGATGCCTTCGTCTGGGGCGACGACAGCCGCACCATCTACTTCATAGGCGTGTGGCACGCCACCGAGAACCTCTACCGCACCGACCTCGACGCCAACGTGGCCCAGCTCACAAGCCTACAGGCCGACTGGGGCGCCCTGAAGCTGCGGCCCGCCACAGACCCCGGCCAGCCCACGAGCCTCGTCATGGAGCGCCACGACTACTTCCACCCCGCCGACCTCTACCTCGTAACCATCCCCAACACCCCACCAACCCCCTCCGACCCAACCACCACCCCCCCCGCCGCCAACCCTGCCACCACCCCCGCCACCCCTGGCGCCATGGAGTGTCCCGTTGCCGGCGGCTGCGCCGCCGGCATCCAGCAGCTCACCCACGAGAACGACCACATCCTCTCGCAGCTCGCACCCGGCACCTCCGAGGCCCGCTGGACCACCGCCACCGACGGCCAGCCCCTCCACTACTGGGTCATCAAGCCCCCACATTTCGACCCCACGAAGAAGTACCCCACCCTCCTCTTCTGCGAGGGCGGCCCACAAAGCCCCGTGTCGCAGTTCTGGTCGTACCGCTGGAACTTCTACATCATGGCCTCGCAGGGCTACGTCGTCATCGCCCCCAACCGCCGCGGCCTGCCCGGCTTCGGCCAGGAGTGGCTCGAGGAAATCTCCGGCGACTGGACAGGCCAGTGCATGGCCGACTACCTCTCGGCCATCGACGATGCCTGCAACTCGCTGCCCTACGTCGATCGCGACCGCCTCGGCGCCGTCGGCGCCTCGTTTGGCGGCTTCAGCGTCTATTACCTCGCCGGCCACCACGGCGGACGCTTCAAGTGCTTCATAGCCCACGACGGCGCCTTCAACCTCGAAGCCATGTACACCGAGACGGAGGAAAACTGGTTCTCCAACTGGGAGTACGACGATGCCTACTGGAACACCGACCGCACACCCGCCGCAGACCGCACATACCGCAACTCTCCCCACCTATTCGTGGAGCAGTGGGACACACCCATACTGTGCATCCACGGCGAGAAGGACTACCGCATCAACGCCACCCAGGGCATGTCGGCCTTCAACGCCGCACGCATGCGCGGCATCGAGGCCAAGCTGCTGCTCTTCCCCGACGAGAACCACTGGGTGCTCAAGCCCCAGAACGGCATCCTCTGGCAGCGCACCTACTTCGACTGGCTCGCACGCTGGCTCAAGTGACACCCGCGGCATGTTACGCAACTCGCCGCGCCAAGCAACGCAACTCACCGCGGCAAGTTAGGCAACTCGCCACGGCGTTGCACCCGCACTGCCGCGCCACGCTGACCACGCCACGGCGCACCACTGCCGCCACACCCGCAGCAAGCTCATGCACACCTTTTGGCATGAGCTTGCTTTTTTTTGCCCTTTCATTTGGTCAGCTCGCAGAAACACGCTACATTTGCACCGCAAAGGCCACACACCAGCTTGCCGCCACCCACGACGGACGTGTCGGCTACGCACATCCGGGCAGCGGCCCGGCACATCTTACCGGAAACAAAACGAAGCGTTATGCACGTCTTTTGCATGTCGAAAACCTAGGAAATTTTCATCATTGCATAGATTCAACCCCGGAGTCCTGACCAATTGGAATCCAAGTAGAGCAACGACTGACATATCAGCTTCACGCGCAAGCGTGGGACTGAGCATTATCATCTTTTCTACTTGGGCTTTCCTAGGGCCTTCGACATGGAGATGGGGCGTCAGTAGATATTTCATAGGGGGAAGTTTATTCTTTTTCGTATAAAATGCTTACCTTTGCCTCATGGAAGACAAAGGATTGCTTATGCTAGCCCGTATGGTGCTACCCAAAGAAGTGCTTGCCCACTTCATCATAACG
>JAFSVI010000160.1 GCA_017445145.1 Bacteroidaceae bacterium
CGCGCAAAAGGCTATCTTTGCCACGTTTTTGCAAGCATGAAGCATGATTTCTGTTGAGAACCTTACTGTAGAGTTCAGTGCGCGTCCGTTGTTCACGGACGTCAGTTTCGTCATCGGCGACCGCGACCGCATAGCCCTCACGGGCAAAAACGGTGCCGGCAAATCGACCCTTATGAAGATCATCGCCGGCCAGCAAGCCCCCACCGCCGGCACCGTGGCCGTGGCCAAGGACACACGTGTGGGCTACCTGCCGCAGGTCATGGAGCTGCAGAGCGGACGCACCGTGATGGAAGAGGCGCTGACAGCCTTCGACCACATACACGAGCTGGGCAACGAGGTGGAGCTCCTGAGCCGCGAGATGGCCGAGCGCACCGACTATGACAGCGCCGACTACCTGGCTCTGTGCGAGCGCTACGCCCACGCCGAGGAGCGCTTCCGCATGTTCGGCGGCGACAACTTCCACGCCGAGGTGGAGCGCACGCTCACGGGCTTGGGCTTCGAGCGCAGCGACCTCGACCGCCCCACCACGGAGCTCAGTGGCGGCTGGCGCATGCGCATCGAGCTTGCCAAGCTTCTGCTCGAGGCCCCCGACGTGCTGCTGCTGGACGAACCCACCAACCACCTCGACATTGAGAGCATACAGTGGCTCGAGCAGTACCTCACGCAGCGCGCCGCCGCCGTGGTGCTCGTGAGCCACGACCGCGCATTCATCAACAACGTCACCACACGCACGCTCGAGATCACCTGCGGCCGCATCTGGGACTACAAGGTGAGCTACGACGAGTACGTTCGCCTGCGCGCCGAGAGACGCGAGCAGCAGCTGCGCGCCTACGAGAACCAGCAGAAGGAGATTGCCGACCTCAAGGACTTCATAGAGCGTTTCCGCTACAAGCCCACCAAGGCCGTGCAGGTGCAGGAGCGCATAAAGCAGCTGGCGCGCATAGTGCCCATCGAGGTCGATGAGGTCGATAACTCGGCACTCCACCTGAAGTTCCCGCCCTGCCAGCGCTCGGGCGACTTCCCGCTCATCGTGGAGGACCTTGCCAAGAGCTACGACCGCCCCATCATCGCCCACGTCAACATGACCATACGCCGCGGCGAGAAGGTGGCCTTCGTGGGGCGCAATGGCGAGGGCAAATCCACACTCGTCAAGTGCATACTCGGCGAGATTCCCTTCGAGGGCACGCTGCGCGTGGGCCACAACGCACAAATAGGCTACTTCGCTCAGAACCAGGCACAGCTGCTCGACCCCGAGCTGACGGTGTTCGACACCATCGACCGCGTGGCGCGCGGCGACGTGCGTCTGCGCATCCGCGACATCCTCGGAGCCTTCATGTTCGGCGGCGAGGCGTCGGACAAGAAGGTGAAGGTGCTCTCCGGCGGCGAGCGCTCGCGCCTGGCCATGATCAAGCTGCTGCTCGAACCCGTCAACTTCCTCATCCTCGACGAACCCACCAACCACCTCGACATGCGCTCCAAGGACGTGCTCAAGGAGGCCATAGCGGCCTTCGACGGCACCGTCATCGTCGTGTCCCACGACCGCGAGTTCCTCGACGGCCTCGTCAGCAAGGTGTATGCCTTCGGCGGCGGCCGCGTGCGCGAGCACATCGGCGGCATCTACGACTGGATTGCCAGCAACCGCGAGGCCACGATGAACACCATGGGTGCCACCGCCGCGGCCGCCACCGGCGGCGACAAGCCAGCCGCAGCAGCAGCCCCAGAGCCATCGGCCGCACGCCGCAGCTACGAGGAGCAGAAAGCCGCCGCCCGCCAGCGCAAGAAGCTCGAGCGCGAGGTGGCCGACCTCGAAGCCGCGATGAGCCAGACAGAGAGCGCCATAGCCATCCTCGAGGCACAGCTCGCCACACCCGCCGGCGCTGCCGATGCCTCGCTCTACGAGCGCTACGCCCGCATGAAGGAGCAGCTGGAGCAGACCGAAGCGCGCTGGCTCGACGCCAGCGAGGCCCTGGAGAGCTGTGGCCAATGACGCCGGCTCACAAGCACTGCACGGCATGACCCGCGACACAAAACCAACAAACAACATACATCGATGAACATCAAGAACATCTTACCCATCATGGCACTGACCACACTTGCCGCCTGCGGCACCGGACAGGGCGACAAGCTCACCACGGGCATCAACCCCGACAACCTCGACACCACGGCCGCTGTGGGCACCGACTTCTACCGCTACGCCTGCGGCGGATGGATGGACAGCCACCCACTGACGGCCGAGTATAGCCGCTACGGCAGCTTCGACAAGCTCGGCGAGGACTGCAACGAGCAGCTGCGCACACTCATAGAGGAGGTGGCAGCCGCCGACAACGAACCCGGCTCCATTGCCGACAAGATTGCACGCATGTACAACAGCGCCATGGACAGCACAAAGCTCAACGCCGAGGGCGTGCAGCCCATACGCAAGGACCTCGGCCGCATCACCGACTGCCCCGACCGCCAGCTCCTATTCCAGCTCTACGCCCAGCTGCAGATGCAGGGCGTGGGTGGCCTCTTCGGCACCTATATCGACGCCGACATCAAGAACAGCAAGCAAAACCTCGTGCAGATACACCAGAGCGGCCTCGTCATGGGCCAGAAGGACTACTACCTCGACACCGACTCCGCCACCACCGCCATACGCGAGGCCTACAAGCAGTACATGGCCAAGCTCTTCGCACGCAACGCCATAGCCCCCGAGAGCGAGATACCCACACGCGTCGAGGCCGTGCTGGCACTGGAGACACGCCTGGCACGCGCCAGCCGCAGCCGCACAGAGCTGCGCGACGACGAGAAGAACTACAACAAGATGAGCATCGGCGAGCTGCAGCGCGACTACCCCGGCTTCGACTGGAACTACTACTTCGCCACCATGGCCGCCAACGATGTGCGCGAGGTCAGCGTGGGCCAGCCCGAGACGCTCCACGAGGCCGAGGCCATCTGGGCCGAGACGCCGCTCGACGTGCTCAAGGACTACGTGCGCTGGCAGCTCATCGACAGCTCCGCCAGCTTCCTCGACGACGACACCCGCGCCGCAAGCTTCGACTTCTACGGCCGCGCCATGAGCGGCCGCCAGGAGGACCGCCCACGCTGGAAGCGCGCCGTGGCCGCCACGGAGCAGGCGCTGGGCGAGGCCATCGGCCAGCTCTATGTTGAGCGCCATTTCCCCCCTGCCGCCAAGACACGCATGGTGCAGCTCGTGCGCAACCTGCAGGTGGCGCTGGGGCAGCGCATCGACGCGCAGACATGGATGAGCGACAGCACCAAGGCCGCCGCCCACGAGAAGCTCGACGCCTTCATCGTGAAGGTGGGCTACCCCGACAAATGGCGCAGCTACGACGGCCTCTCCATTGGCGACAGCTACTGGGAGAACAACAAGGCCGCATCGCAGTGGGCCGTGCTCGACATGGTCGAGCGCAAGCTCAACAAGCCCGTGGATAATACCGAGTGGTACATGACGCCGCAGACCGTCAACGCCTACTACAACCCCACCACCAACGAGATATGCTTCCCCGCCGGCATACTGCAGCCCCCGTTCTTCGACATGAATGCCGACGACGCCTTCAACTACGGCGCCATCGGCGTCGTCATAGGCCACGAGATGACCCACGGTTTCGACGACCAGGGTGCCAAGTTCGACAAGGACGGCAACCTGCGCCAGTGGTGGACGGCCGACGACACCCGCAACTTCGAGGAGCGCACACACGTCATGCGCGACTTCTTCAGCGGCATAGAGGTGCTGCCAGACCTGTGCTGCAACGGACAGCTCACCCTGGGCGAGAACATGGCCGACCACGGAGGCCTGCAGGTGGCCTTCCAGGCCTTCCGCAACGCCACGGCGGCAGCACCGCTCGCCACCGAGGGCGGCTTCACGCCCGAGCAGCGCTTCTTCCTGGCCTACGCCGGCGTGTGGGCTGGCAACATCCGCGACGAGGAGATCCGCCAGCGCACCAAGAGCGACCCGCACGCCCTGGGCCGCTGGCGCGTCAACGGCCAGCTGCCCCACATCGACGCCTGGTATGAAGCCTTCGGCATCACCGAGGACGACCCCATGTACGTGCCCAAGGAAGAGCGCGTTGACATCTGGTAACACACAGCCACGCCCATCCCCCACCACAGCCATGACCACCTACGCCAACAGAGAGCAGCAACAGCCTGCACCACAGCGCCAACAGCAGCTGGAGCCACAGCGCGAGAGGCCCTCCACGGGCCTCCTCGCCACCAGCGCCACAGCCGGTGTGGTATGTGCCAAATGCGGAGCCGTCAACGATGCCCAGGCCACGTTCTGCGAACAGTGTGGGGCGCCGCTGCACGAGGTGCGATGCCCCGTGTGCGGCGCCACCGTGGACCCCCAGGCCGACTTCTGCGAGGCGTGCCAGTCGTATATCAGCCCCGACAGGTGCTCCTTCTGCGGGGCGCCCATGTCGCGCAACGACGCCTTCTGCCAGCAGTGTGGCTCGCCCAGGAGCGGCATCGTGTGCCCCACATGCCACACCCTGAGCCATTTCGCCTTCTGCGCCCACTGCGGCACGCCGCTCACCGACAGCGCACGCCACCACCAGGAGACGGTGTGGCAGCGCAGCACCCTCACGGAGCAAGTCCGTCAGCTGGAGCAGCAGCTGGAACGCCTGTGGCACACCAAACCCGTGGCGTCGCAGCGCGAACGCCAACGCCGCCAGCGCATAGAGCAGCTGCAGCAGCGCGTCATGGAGCTACTCAGCCAGGACCCCGACACAGCCATCGCCCCCCCCACCACCGATGCCACCGAGCTGCCCTGCCCCACCACCGACGAGCTGCGCTCGCAGACAGAGGCCGCCCGCAAGTCACTGCAGGCGTTGCTCGACACCTTGTCCACGCCGCCAACCGCCAACCCCGCCATGGCGCGCATCGCCTCCATGGCATGCAAGCCGCACATCAGCCGCCTGGCCTGGCGATGCAACTACCGCGACGCCCTACATCCCTCACCGCTGGCCTGCGCATGCCCGCAGAAAGGCGGGCGCTGGGTAATCCTCAGCGGCAAGGACGAGCAGCAGCTCACGGCCGACACTTAGCCCCCCGCACGACATGGAAGCACCAGACAAGACAACACGCATCGACACCGCCACCGCAAAGGTCGCAGCACAGGCCGCCACCACCGACGCCACCACACGGGCCGACGGCCCGGCGCAATATGTGGTACATGCCGATGCCGAACAGCAACAACCCGACACCACCACCGCCCAGGCCGACGCCACCGGGCGCGCCGACATCACGGGACGCCCGGGAGGCACCGCCATGGACATCGTGGCGGCGGAGTGCAGCACCTTCGCGCTCAACGGCTACATCTACACCACCCGCGAACGCTTCGCCGTGGAGAGCGGCGAGTCACAGGTGTATCTCGTCGAGCGCGACGGGCAGGAGTATGTGCTCAAGCTCTATTTCCCAAACTACCACCTCTCGGAACCCACGCTGCTGGCCGTGGGGGCCATACATGCCGACTTCGTGGTGCGCATCCACGCCTGGGGCCACACATGGGTGGCCGGCCAGGAGCGCGACTACGAGCTAATGGAATACCTGCGCGGCGGCACGCTGAAGGACTACCACCTTGGCGGCGACTTCAAGCGTTTCCGCGCCATCGCCCTGCAGGCGGCGGCGGCGCTGGCATGTTGCCACAACGTGGGTGTCATCCACAAGGACATCAAGCCGGCCAACTTCTTCTTCCGCGATGCCGACCACCGCCAGCTCGTGCTGGGCGACTTCGGCATCAGCTGCCGCTTTGACGACGACGACGAACCCGTCAGCACCACACAGGCACGCACACCCACCTACGCCGCGCCGGAGATGTACGACGACGTCATCGACGGCGAAGTGGAGATCACCCCCAAGAGCGACTACTACAGCCTCGGCATCACCCTGCTCTACTTCTGGCTGGGGCGCTCGCCCTTCGGCCGCAACGAGCGCAACATGATGCGCCTCAAGCAGGAAGGGCAGCTCCCCATGATGGGCGACCTGCCGCCGCGGGTGGCCATGCTCATACGCGGCCTCACCAGCATCAACCCCAAGCGGCGGTGGGCCTACGGCGAGGTCGAGCGCTGGTACCGTGGCGAGGACGTGGCCATAGACCGCAGCAACGCCGTGCTGCGCTACAAGACCTTCGTGCTCGACGCCGAGCACAACCTCATCGCCCACGACGTGAAGGAGCTGGCGCCGCTGCTCCACGAGCACCGCGAGACAGCCACCAGCTTCCTCTACAGCAAGCGCATCAGCCGCTGGCTCGACGAGTGTGGCAACGCACGCATGGCCGTGCTGCTCAACGACATCACCGACCACCGCTACCCCACGCAGCCACAGGCAGGCCTGCAGGCCGCCATCTACACCCTCGACCCCACGTTCCCCTTCCACGACGTGCGCGGCCAGGCATGTGCCGGCCTGCACGCCGTGAGCATGAGCCTCATGCGCTATGCCGACGAGTACCTCGTGCTGCTCAAGGACCCCCTCCACCCCTATTTCATATACCTCGAGACCCACACCGAGGCCGACGTGGACCGCATACGGGCATATTTCGCCGCCGACGGCGCCGACGCCAGGGCCATCGCCAAGGCGGTGTATGAGAGCGACCCCGACATGCCCTTCCTGGCCAACGCGCCGTCGGCCACCGTGGCCGACATCGTAGCGGCCTACGGCGACGCCAGCCGCAGCGACGACGACTGGCAGGCCGTTGCCGACGGGCGCCTGCTGGCATGGATGTACTCCCACTGCGACGCGGCGCTCTGCGAGAGCACGCGCATCGTCATGGAGCAGACACACCTCGCGCCGCGCGACCATGCCTACACCATATTATATAACATCGACCGCACGGCAGCCTACGACCTGCGCCAAGCCACCAGCGAGGCCCTCGTGGCAGCACTCATGGCCGACGACCTCATGCGCTGCCAGCACCTCTCCGACGCCGACTTTGCCAACGCCATGGCAGCATACCTCAAGCCGCGCGGACGCCTCCACACCTACGCCGCGCTACACCAGTGGCAACACACGCTGCACATCATGGAGACGGCGCTGCCCGCCGACAGCCGCGACAACCGCGAGCGCCTCGGAGCCTACGACCTGCGCACAGCGGCCTACCACATCTGCGTGGCCATGGGCGGGCACCCACCCTACGCCATCGCCGCCGCCGGCAAGGAACCCGTCGTCCTCCACACCCCGGCCGACGCCGCCGACGCCGACAAGCACCTCGTGCGCGAGGAGATGCGCAACGGCGCCCTACGCCAGTGGCTCACGGTGTTCTTCCACGAGGACCCCTTTGCCGACTGGTCGCAACCCATGAGCCGCGAACATGCCGTGGAGAAATACCTCACACTCGTGGGGCGCTGCGACCCCACGGACCTCCACTACCGGCGCTTCACCAAGGCGCGCGAGGACATGGAGGAGAAAGTGCGCCTGAGCCGCGAGGAGTGGGACAGGAGCCAGCGCCGCAAGCGCTCGTGGATGCTCGCCTTCTTCGCCATGGCAGCCCTGTGGCTGCTCATGCTCTCCACGCTGGGCCTGCACTATTCGCTCAACTTCCACAACAACATCTACTACTACGTGTGCATACCCGTGGGCATCGCCATGGCGTCGATGGCCGCCTTCTACAGCTATTTCCGCGGCAACGGGGTGCTGCTCGCCACGCTGTGGGCCGTGGGCGGGGCGCTCACGGCGTTCATCCCCGCCGGCATCCTCGACTTCTGCTGCTGGCATTTCCCCAACTGGCTCACGACGATGAGCGTCATCCTCAGCCTCGCATACGTGGCCATGGCGTGGCTCACCGCCTTCAACACCAGCGACGAGCAGCTGCAGCAGCTGCGCCATGTCTTCGACATCGACCACGACCAGGCGCTGCGCGAACAGCTCTACCACACCTACAAGACCCACTCCTTCCGCTTCAAGGGCTCTAACTTCGCACTCCTCGACGACGCCGTGGCCGAGGCACGCGCCACCAGCGAGGAGCGCGTGCTCAACAGCATCATCTGGAGCATTCTACTCGTGGTGATGATACTGCTCTTCATCCTCTACCACCCCCGCCTCATTGGACTCACGCCGCCCGACATCTGGGCGTGGAAGCTCAAGTGGTGGGACCTGCAACACCAAATCAAGACCACACTATGATATGCCAGCACTGTCATAAGGAAAACCGCTCGAGCGCACGCTTCTGCAAGTGGTGCGGCAAGGCCCTGGAACACGACGCCAACCCGCTGGACCAGGTCATTGGACGCGACGACGTCAAGGCGCAGCTCAAGAGCGTCGTGGACACATACGCCTTCCTGCGCTCGCGCCGCGAGACCCAGGACATACGCCTGGGGGCCGACACCATCATCATCGGCGAGAGCGGCACGGGCAAGACCATGCTCGCGCAGGTCATCTGCGACTACTTCTTCCAGAACAAAATCATCAGCCAGCAGAACCTCACCATGGTCGATGCCGTCGATTACGAGCGCTTCGTGGCCAACTGGGACGACAACATCAGCCGCGCGCGGGGAGGCCTGCTCTTCTTCGACAACGTGCAGAAGCTGCTGCCCGACAGCTACAGCAGCCAGGTCAACCCCCTCGACAAGCTCTTCGTGGCCATGGATGCCTGGCGGGGCGACCCCATCGTGGTGCTCGCGGGGCTGCCGGGAGGCCTGGAGCAGTTCTTCGACAACAACCCCTCGGCCCGCAACCGCTTCAAGTACGTGCTGCGCCTGCAGCCCTACAGCTTCGACGAGATGACGGCGCTCTGCCGCCACGCCCTCAAGACCAACTTCGGCCTCGAGGAATACACGCCCGAGGCAGCCAAGAAGCTGCAACGCTTCTTCAAGCACAAGTGCAAGACGCGCGACGCGAGCTTCGGCAACGGCCACCTGGCGCAGCAGCAGGCCGAGGAGGTGTTTGCCAGCTTCATCTCGCGCGGCATCAGCAACGACAACCTGCTGGTGCTCGAGGAGGACATACGCGGCGACGTGCCCAAGGAGCAGACGCTGGACGAGGTGCTGGCCGAACTCGACGACTTCGTGGGATGCCAGGCCGTGAAGCAGGCCGTGAGGGAGATAGCCTGGGAGGTGCAGGCCGAGATGCAGCGCCGCCAGCGCGGCATAGGCACCGGCGCCAAGCCCAGCCTGCACCTCGTGCTCACGGGCAACCCCGGCACGGGCAAGACCACCATAGCGCGCAAGCTGGGCGAGATACTCGAGGCCGTGGGCTATCTCGACAGCGGCCACGTGGTGGAGGTCGATCGCTCGCAGATGGTCAGCCAGTATGCCGGCGAGACGCCGAAGGTCGTCGATCGCCTCTGCGACAAGGCCATGGGCGGCATACTATTCATCGACGAGGCATACACCCTCGCTCCCGTGCGCCAGGACGGCACCAAGGACGAGCTGGGCACACAGGCCCTGGAGAAGCTCATGAAGCGCATGGAGGACGACCGCGGGCGCTTCGTGGTCATCGCCGCCGGCTACCAGGCCGAGATGGAGAACCTCTTCCGCGTCAACCCCGGCATGCGCAGCCGCTTCAACCGCTTCATCCACATCGACGACTACAGCGCCGACGAGCTGCTGCTCATCCTCAAGTCATTCGTCGCACGCACCGACTACCGCATGAATGCCGAGGCCGAGACGCGCGCACGAGCCGCCATCGGTGCCATGTACGACACGCGCGACAACACCTTTGCCAACGGACGAGCCGTGCGCGCCCTCTTCGAGAAGATGTGCGCACGCCAGGCAGAGCGCGTCCACCGCCTCAAGCCGTCGGAGATGACCGACGAGGCGCTGCTCACCTTCATAGCCTCCGACGTGCCTTTCGACGACCCCGTGGCCATCGACTTCCACGACATACTGCGTCGCTTCGACGACCTCGTGGGGCTGGAAAACGTCAAGGCCGAGGTCACCAACCTGTGCAACTACATCGCCATGGAGATACGCCGCGAGGGCAAGGCGGCCGTGGGCGGGCGCCACTACGTGTTCAGCGGCAACCCCGGCACGGGCAAGACCACCGTGGCACGCATCATGGCCGAGGTGCTGCAAGCCATGGGCATCATCTCGCGCGGACAGCTCGTCGAGGCCGACCGCAGCTCCCTCGTGGCGGGCTTCGTGGGGCAGACGGCCATCAAGACCAACCAGCTCGTCGATAAGGCCCTCGGCGGTGTGCTCTTCATCGACGAGGCATACACGCTCACCTCCTCCGACCTCGACACCTTCGGCAAGGAGGCTGTCGATACGCTGCTCAAGCGCCTCGAGGACGACCGCGGCAAGTTCGTGTGCATCATCGCCGGCTACCCGGCGGAGATGGATGCCTTCCTATCCACCAACCCCGGCCTGCGCAGCCGCTTCACGCAGACCATACACTTTGCCGACTACAGCGCCGCGCAGCTTGCCGACATATTCTTCAACCTCTGCAAGGCCAAGCACTTCACTCTGTCAACGACAACGCGCGAAGGCGTGCTGCGCTTCTTCGAACGCATGCACGCACAGCGCACAAGCACCTTTGGCAACGCACGCGAGGTGCGGCGCGCCTTCGACAGCGCCGTAGCCAACCAGAGCCGGCGCCTCATGCAGGAAATCACCGACACCACCGCCTACGATGCCGGGAAGATGTACGAACTCACGCTGCGCGACATCGAGGGCGACGACAGCAGCCGCATACGCCCCATCGACGAGGTCACGCGCGCCATGGACCGCGACTTCATAGGCATGGACGACGTCAAGGAGACCATACGCCGCCTCGCCGCACAGACCATGTTCCTGCGCGACAGGGCCAAGATGGGCCTCGGCGCCGTGGAGATGCCCGTCGTCAACATAATCCTCACCGGCAACCCCGGCACCGGCAAGACCACCATCACGCGCACTCTGGGACAGGTGTTGCAGAGCGTGGGTCTGCTGCCCACGAGCAAGGTCATCGAGTGCGACCGCTCCACACTCGTCGGCAAGTACATGGGCGAGACGCCACGCCTGGTCAACTCCTACGTCGAGCGCGCCATGGGCGGCATACTCTTCATCGACGAGGCATACACGCTCTCGCAGGACAACGACCAGTATGGACGCGAAGCCATAGAGACACTCATGAAGCGCATGGAGGACGACGCCGGCAAGTTCGTCGTCGTGGCGGCAGGCTACCGCCAGCCCATGCAGCAGTTCCTCGACACCAACCCGGGGCTGGCATCGCGCTTCAACTACCGCCTGCACATCAACGACTACACCGCGCCGGAACTCGTCCGCATCTTCGAACTCATGGTGAGCAAGAAGAACTACGAGCTAACGCCCGAGGCACAGACGGCCATGTACACATGCATACGCAACATGTACGACCACCGCCAGAGCAACTTCGGCAACGCACGCGCCATACGCAACCTCTTCGCGCAGACCATACAGAACCTGTCCGTGCGTGTGGCAGAGATGCCCGAGCACGAGCGCAACGCCGACGCCTTCCGCATCATACGCCCCGAGGACTTCCCAACATCACTATGACACAACAAACTAACACCACATACCGCCCATGATCAACTGCCCCAAATGCAAGGCCGAAATCGACCCCGACTCACGCTACTGCGACCAGTGCGGACAGGAGATTCTCTACTGCACAGCGTGTGGCAGACCCGGCAAGGGGCAACGATGCACCACGTGCGGAGCGCCCATGCGGCGCCTCGACGACGAGCAACCCGACGCCACAGCCCCGTCGCAGCCCACACAAGTCACCACGGCGCGCGAGAGCGCCATAGCGGCGGCCATAGGAGCCAACTACCGCAGCCACCTGCCGCAGCTCTTCCTCGTCAACGACAACCTACACCTGCGCCTGCCGGCAACCGACGGAGCCGTCATAGGCCGCAGGGCTGGCATCTACAGCCAGTTCCTCGCATCGTGCAACTACATCAGCGGCACACACGCACAGCTCCACTACACACCCGACAGCGGGTGGTGCATCGAGGACAAGGCATCGAGCAACGGCACCTTCGTCAACGGCAACCGGCTCACCCCCGGACACTCGCAACCCCTACGCAACCGGGACCTCGTGCAACTGGCCAACATCGAGTTCCGGGTGGAAATACCCCAGCAATAAACCACACACAGATACACACACATGCCCCTAACCCTACCCGACCGCCTGCCGGCCATTGAGCTCCTCAAGCATGAGAACATATTCGTCATCGACACCACACGGGCCACGTCGCAGGACATACGCCCACTGCGCATCGTGGTGCTCAACCTCATGCCCATCAAGATAACCACTGAGACAGACCTCATACGCGTGCTTTCCAACTCACCGCTGCAGCTCGAGGTGTCGTTCATGAAAATCAAGAGCCACACAAGCAAGAACACACCCATTGAGCACATGCGAGCATTCTACCGCGACTTCGAACTCATGCGCCACGAGAAGTACGACGGCATGATCATCACTGGCGCACCAGTGGAGCACCTCAGCTTCGAGGAGGTCAACTACTGGAGCGAGATGACAGAGATATTCGACTGGGCGCGCACACACGTCACCTCCACACTCTACATCTGCTGGGCTGCACAGGCTGGACTCTACCACTTCTACGGTGTGCCCAAGTACCCGCTGCCAGAGAAGATGTTCGGCATCTTCCCACAAAAACCACTCATGCCAAAGCTACCCATCTTCCGCGGCTTCGACGACATCTTCTACATGCCACACTCGCGACACACCGAAATCCACAGAGCCGACATCGAGGCCGCCGCCGTGCCTGGCGCTTTTCCGCCAGGTTCCCCCGCCGTGCCTGGCGCAGCCCCCGTGCCTGGCGCAGCCGCCGTGCCTGGCGCTTTTCCGCCAGGTCCCGCCCCCGCCCCCGCCACGCCGCCGCTCACCATCATCGCCGAGAGCCCCGAGAGCGGCGTGTCGATGGTCATGGCGCGCGGCGGCCGCGAGTTCTTCATCACGGGTCATGCCGAATACTCACCCCTGACGCTCGACACCGAGTACCGCCGCGACCTCGCCAAGGGCTTGCCCATACAGATGCCGCGCCACTACTACCGCGACGACGACCCCGAAAAGGGACCTGTCGTCACCTGGCGCGCACACGCCAACCTGCTCTTCACCAACTGGCTCAACTACTACGTCTATCAGGAAACGCCCTACGACATCAACAAGATCGGTCAGCCCAGCGCCGCACAGACACCGGCATCATGACCCACAAGCCCGGAGCACACCATTGACATCACCACAACCCATAGAACTGCTCGCGCCGGCAAGGGACCTGGAATGCGGCATCGAGGCCATACGCCACGGTGCGGATGCCGTCTATATCGGGGCACCGCGATTCGGCGCACGCGCCGCCGCGGGCAACAGCGTGGCCGACATAGCCACCCTCGTGGCCCACGCCCACACCTTCGGCGCACGCATCTACGTCACCGTCAACACCCTGCTGCGCGACGACGAGCTCGACGAAGCCCAGACCCTCATCAACGACCTGACAGCTGCCGGCGTGGATGCCCTCATCGTCCAGGACACGAGGATCAGGCCTGCCAGCACCACCAACACAAGCGAGGCCACACACGCCAACGACCGCCTGGGGGCTACACGCACCACCGTGACCACCACCATACCCCTCCACGCCTCCACGCAGATGGACAACCGCACCATCGACGACGTGCGCCGACGGCTGCGCGACGGCTACACACAGACCGTGCTCGCTCGCGAGCTGTCGCTCCACGACATACGCGCCATCCACGACGCCGTGCCGCAGATGCCACTCGAGGCCTTCGTCCACGGGGCATTATGTGTGAGCTACAGCGGACGCTGCTATGCCAGCGAGCACCTCCTGGGGCGCTCGGCCAACAGGGGCGAATGCGCACAGGTGTGCCGCCTGCCCTTCGATCTGGTCGATGACAGAGGGCACATAGTGAGCTGCGCCGACAGGCCACTGCGACAGCTCCACCTGCTGTCGCTGCGCGACATGAACCGCTCCCACCACATCGAAGCCATGATGGACGCCGGGGTATCGAGCTTCAAGATCGAAGGGCGCCTCAAGGACGTGGCCTACGTCAAAAACATCACCGCCTTCTATCGCCGCTGCATCGACGACATCATACGCCGCCGCCCCGACGACTTCTGCCGCGCATCCATAGGCACATCAACAATAACCTTCACTCCCGACCCCACCCGCTCCTTCAACAGAGGCTTCACCAACTACTTTCTCCTCACACCCTCCCCCCATCCCCTCCCCACCCCCGAGTGTCCCGTGGACGGCGGCTCTGCCGCCGGCACCCACCATACCCCAACCACCAACCATCCCCTCCCCACCCCCGAGCGTCCCGTGGACGGCGGCTACAC
>JAFSVI010000161.1 GCA_017445145.1 Bacteroidaceae bacterium
CGCTGGCGGGTTGCGGGCAGCGGTGGGAGGCGGCGCGGGTTGTGGGCGGCGCTGGCGGCGAGCTGGCGGCTGGCGGGAGGCCGGGCGGGTTGCGGCGGGGTTATGGGTTGTTGTCTGTTGTTGTGCCTTTGAGGGTTGCTGATGTGGATGCCGTGATGCGGAGGGTGACGCGGTCGCCGGGGTGGTGGTTGGCGCGGTCGAAGACGACGACGCGGTTCTGCTCCGTGCGGCCGTAGAGCTGGTCGCGGCTGCGGCGGCTGGTGCCTTCGGCAATGACCTCCACGGTGCGCCCCACCTGCTGTGCGTTGCGCTCGGCGCTGATGGCCGTCTGCAGGTCGATGAGTTCCTGGAGGCGGCGCAGCTTCACCTCCTCGGGCACGTCGTCGGGGAGGTGGCGCGCGGCGTAGGTGCCTGGGCGCTCGCTGTAGCGGAACATGAAGGCGGAGTCGTAGGCCACCTCGCGCATGAGCGAGAGGGAGAGCTGGTGGTCGGCCTCCGTCTCGGAGCAGTAGCCCACGAAGATGTCGGTCGTGAGGCCGCAGTCGGGCACGATGCGGCGTATGGCCTCGACGCGGCCGAGATACCACTCGCGGGTGTAGTGGCGGTTCATGAGGTGTAGGATGCGGTCGGAGCCGCTCTGCACGGGCAGGTGTATGTGGCGGCAGATGTTGGGTTCCTCGGCGATGGCGTGGAGCGTGGCGTCGCTCATGTCCTTGGGGTGGGATGTGGTGAAGCGCACGCGCATGGCCGGGGCCTCGCGCGCCACGCGGCGCAGCAGCTCGGGGAAGGGCACCTCGTCGGCCCCCTGGCGGCCCAGGTAGCTGTTGACGTTCTGCCCCAGGAGCGTCACCTCGCGGTAGCCGCGGTCGCGCAGGTCGCGCACCTCGCTGAGTATGCTCTCCACGGAGCGCGAGCGCTCACGGCCTCGGGTGTATGGCACTATGCAGTAGTGGCAGAAGTTGTTGCAGCCGCGCATGATGCTCACGTAGCCGCCGATGCTGGCGGCGTGGAGGCGCCGCGGCACTATGTCGGCGTAGGTCTCGGAGGCCGAGAGCTCCACGTCGATGGCCGGGTGGCCCAGCTCGGCCTCGGCCATGAGGTGGGGCAGGCGCATGTAGGCGTCGGGGCCGCACACGATGTCGGCGCCGTGGCGGTCGATGAGTTCGCGGCCGGCGCGCTCGGCCATGCAGCCGAGCACGCCTATGATGAGGCCCGGGCGGCGGCGGCGCATGGCGCGCAGTGCTTCCAGGCGAGCCGTGACCTTCTGCTCGGCGGCGGCTCGCACGGAGCATGTGTTGAGGAACACGGCGTCGGCCTCGTCGAGCGTGTCGCACACCTCATAGCCCGCCATGGGCATGATGGAGGCGACGACCTCGCTGTCGGCCACGTTCATCTGGCACCCGTATGTTTCGATGAAAAGTTTGCGCATAATGGTCAATTTCGGTTGCAAAGATACAACATGAGGAAGGCGAAGTCAAGTAAAAAGCAAAAAACTTCGCCCAAAACAGCAAATTCTTGTCCTACATGGCCGCAAGGTGCAAACTTTTCGCTACCTTTGCGCCCGCAAATGCCTATAATAATAGGTATGTATAGGCACAACCATCTACACTCACATATACAACTTATGATCCAACGCATCACTGCTGCAGAAGCCGCAGCACACATCGAGAACGGCCACACGCTGGGCCTCTCTGGCTTCACTCCCGCCGGCGTGCCCAAGAGCGTCACAGCCGCCCTGGCCACCAAGGCACATGCCGAGCACGAGGCCGGCCGCGAGTTCAAGGTCAACATCCTCACCGGCGCCAGCACGGGCCAGAGCTGCGACGGCATGCTGGCCAACGAGCAGGCCATAGGTCTGCGTGCTCCCTACACCACCAACCCCGACTTCCGCCGCCACGTCAACCTCAACGAGATACGCTACACGGACCTCAACCTCAGCAACATGGCCACGCAGATGCGCCAGGGCTACCTCCCCTGCCCGGACTGGGGCATCATCGAGGCATGCGACGTGGAGCTCCACGGCTCCAAGGCACGCATCTTCCTCACCGCCGCCGGTGGCATCTCGCCCACCGTGTGCCGCATGGCGCGCCGCGGCATCTTCGTGGAGCTTAACGCCTTCCACAGCCCCAAGAGCAAGGGCCTGCACGACGTGTATGAGCTGGAGTACCACCCCAACCGCACACCGGTGAACATCTGCCATCCGGGCGACCGCATCGGCAAGCCCTACGTGGAGGTCGATGCCGACCGCATCTGCGGCATCGTGGAGTGCAACATCCCCGACGAGGCGCGCGCCTTCAAGGACCCGGACCCCATCACCACCAAGATTGGCCAGAACGTGGCAGACTTCCTCGTCGATAACATGCGCGAGGGCAAGATACCTCCCACCTTCCTCAACCTGCAGAGCGGCGTGGGCAGCGGCGCCAATGCCGTGCTGGGCGCCCTGGGCCACAGCAGCGAGGTGCCCAACTTCAACATCTACACGGAGGTCATACAGGACGCTCCCATACAGCTCATGCGCGAGGGCCGCGTGCTCTCGGCCTCGGCCTGCTCGCTGACGGTGACCAACGAGTGCCTGACGGGCATCTACGACGACATGGACTTCTTCAAGGACAAGCTGGTGCTGCGCCCGTCGGAGATCTCGAACAACCCGGAGGTCATAGCCCGCATCGGCGTGTGCTCGCTCAACACGGCCATCGAGGCCGACATCTACGGCCACGTCAACAGCACCAAGATCTGCGGCACGAAGATGATGAACGGCATCGGCGGCTCGGCCGACTTCACCTGCAACGCCTACCTGAGCATCTTCACCTGCGGCTCCACCACCAAGGGCGGCGCCATCTCCAGCATCGTGCCTTTCGCCAGCCACATCGACCACACCAGCCACTTCGTGGATGCCGTCATCACCGAGTATGGCGTGGCAGACCTGCGCGGCAAGTGCGCCATGGAGAAGGCCGAGGAGCTGATCCGCGTGGCTCATCCCGACTACCAGCCCCTGCTGCGCGACTACCTCCGCCACGCCGAGCCCTTCAGCGGCCACACACACCACTGCCTCAGCGCCGCCTTCGCCATGCACGACACCTTCCTCCGCAAGGGCGACATGCGCCTCACCGACTGGGCAGAGTACATCAAATAGGCGCCCCGGGAGGCCGCCGGGCGCCAGAGGGGCCGCCGGGTTGAGTAAGCTGCCGGGTTGAGTAAGCCGCCGTATTCCGGCGGCCTCCGGCTACCCCGCCACCCATGTGGCCGCCGTAATACGGCGGCATACTCAACAGAGGCTCCCAGCCAGCTCCCAGCCAGCTCCCAGCCCGCTAGGCTCCCCACCAGCTCCCAGCCTGCCAGGCTCCCCACCAGCTACCAGCCCGCCAGGCTCCCAGCCCAACCAGCCCCGGCCGCCCAGCGCCAGCCCAACCAGCCCCGGCCGCCCAGCGCCAGCCCAACCAGCCCCGGCCGCCCAGCGCCAGCCCCGGCTACCCAGCCCCCGCCCCGGC
>JAFSVI010000162.1 GCA_017445145.1 Bacteroidaceae bacterium
GGCAGGAGCCGAGGCAGGAGCCGAGGCGAGGGTTGAGGCGGGGGTAGAAGCGGGGGCAGGAGCCAGGGCAGAGGCGGGGGAAGAGGCAGGAGCCGAGGCGAGGGTTGAGGCGGGGGTAGAAGCGGGGGCAGGAGCCGGGGCAGCGACGGGGGCGGGACGGCTGGTAGCAGAGGCAGGGGCAGAGGCAGGAGCCGGGGCAGAGGCGGGGGCAGGGGCAGAGGCGGGGGTTTGAGCTCCGTTCATTTCAGCGGCGTTCTCGCCGCTGAAATAGAAATCCTCCTTATAGAGCTTGGTGCAGCCGCTCTTGAAGCCCCGCACCACAGCCCCAATGCTTCGCGGCAGCGGCTCCAGCACCTGGATTACCAGGTGCACATGGTCGGGCATAACCATCTGTGCCAGCACCTTCAGGGCATAGCCCTTCCCCTTGTAGAATTGTGCAAGACCACCGAGCATCTTGCAGACGCGCCGCCCGAAGGCATTGAGCCTGACGATGGCCGTTTCGGCATGCTCGCCCTCGAGTGTCCCAAACAGCGGATAACGCCCTTCCACAGGCAGTGTAAAATGATAGATGCCACGGCCCCGGTAGTCCCATCCGTTCTCGCGATGGTGTCGCATGGGGTCAACCGGCCTCCTATAGCTATTGCCGGTGTCTGTCGTCTGAGCCATATCTCCTCTCATATTGCTTGCACATTTCGCGCCGCAAAGCTACAACCTTTTTCCGACACTAACGCCATGGCACGCGATAAATCTTGTGAAAATGGAGTGCACGGGGGCATTTATCCTCCGTTCTCCTCGAATAATGATGTAAGGGCATATCGCGAATGTGTGACATGTTACCACGCGCCAACCACCGTAAGAGACAGCGCCGGTTATCATAAGTTGCCACGCGAACCCTCTTAGGAGTACGTGGCCAAGAGCCCTCAGCCCGCCTCGAGTGGCGCCACGCCCTACGTATGCCCGAGTATGGCCTCTTTTATGTGCGGGACATTGCTCCGCGAAACGGGGATGGCTTCAGGGCAATGGCGCATGACGAGCTGCATCTGTCCGGCATTTGAGACAAGGTGATCCACCTGGCTGAGATTCACGAGGAAGGCACGGTGGCAGCGAACGACCATGGGACAGGCGCGCAAATCCTCCTCAATCTGTTTGGAGGTGGCGCGGAGCATGTCGGCACGGACAGCACCGTCGCGAAGATGATAGACCTTGACGTAGTTGCCAATGGCTTCGACGTAAAGGAGGTCGGCAAGATGAAGGGCTACGCTCTCGTTGGTGGTGCCACGGAGCACAATTGTAGCCTCACCGTCTTCTACAAAGGGAACGGCACCACTTCCTGCCGCATGCGCCACGGTTGCGGCTGAGGGCGTGGCCTCGCCTTCCGCCGCTTCGGCGGTTTCCTCTTTATGAGGCTTGGGGCTTTTTTGCTGCAGCAGCTTCAGATGCTCGTTCAGCGCCTTCGTCTCTGCCAGCTCTGCTGCGAGATAGCGGCTGCGGAACTTGTAGCGCCAATACATGCCGATGGCAAACGAGCAGAAGGCCAGGAGGCAGACAGTCTGCAGACAGCCCTGCCATGACAGTGGGTCGGGGGCGTCGATGCGGGCCATGGGGAAGTGCATGTAGGCACAGGTCATGAGTGCTTCCAAAGGCGAATTGATGAGCTGGAAGCGGAGGTTGCGCCGTATGATGTAATCTACTCCCCTGTCGAAAGTTGCCGGCATCCTCACGACATACTTCATCAAGCCCTCGGTGACATAGCATACGCCCACGCCCATCGCCCAGACGGCCAGGAGATGCACGTAGAGCATCGGCCCCAGTGCGCCCATGCCGAGAGGTTTGAAAACGGCGAAGGCGAGGCATGAGAAGCCGACACTGATGATGCGGACGCGAAGCGTTTCTTGATGCTTTATACTCATTTCGGCCGCAAAGTTACGCTTTTTCGGCGACATGCGTGGCGCTAAGGATGAAGAAAATCCTGCCGTTCGTCACATTTCGTGCCATTCGTCACACGCGGTCGAACCTTCCGTCACAGAAGCCCGCAGAATATCCCATAAACTTGCGGGAACAGGCATTAGCCCTTACCTTTGCGGTGGAGTTTTCCCATAAAGACTCTCTCTTAGTAACAACTATTCGGTCGGCATCCGTCGCGATGACGGGTGCCGACACTCCAAAAGCAGAACCTGAAAAATGAACATATTATGAGAAGAAGAACAGTTTTTGGAATCATCTTCGTCGTTGCCGGCTTGCTGAAGCTGGCCGACATGTGGGGCATCGCGGAGCTGAGCTGGCTGTGGCGTCACCCCTGGGCATCATGGGTCGGCGTGGCACTTATAATATATATAGGTGTGGAACTCATCATCAGCAGCTACGAGCAACACCCTGACCAATGGCTGAAGCGACCGCTGCCCATCGGCGACGACGGCAAGCGCGTGGTATGCACAGCACGCTACGGGGGCGATGAGTATATCTACAATGGCGAAGCCTTCCACGGTGCTCGCCTCGACGCCTTCTGCGGCGGCATACGCATGGACCTGCGCGCGGCGCTCATCACCGAGGACGAAGCCATCGACATCCACACTTTCCTGGGTGGGGTGGAGCTGTTGGTACCTGCCAACGTGAATGTCATCGTGAAAAGCCGCAGCTTCTTCGGCGGCGTGGGCAACGACGCCGACATCTGCCCCGACAAAGGCGCCCATAGCCTGTACATCACCGCCAGCAACTTCTTCGGCGGCGTGAGCATCAAGAACGTGTAACCAAGAAAGGGATATAAGGACAAGGCCGACTGGGGGCTTGATTTGTGTCGTTCGTCACAGAATTGTGCAGTGCCTCCAGTCGCTTTGCTTGCCAAGAATAAAAAGACAATTGCCACACGGCGATGCAATAATTCCCGCGTTCGCTCGTTCTTCTAATAGGAAATATTCAAATCGCCAATATGACAACAATGAAGATTTGGAAACTCGCCTTTGCGATGTTGGCAGCCTTCTCCCTCGCCTCATGCAGCAGCGAGGCCGAATGGGCTGACTCAGAGGCGCACGAAAAGACCGTGCTGCTGCGTGAACAATACACGCCGCTCATCGCGGGAACCTGGCATCTCGAACATGTTGCAGACAGAGTGCGCTTCTTCGAGAGCCTGACGTTCAACAGCGACGGTACGCTGAAGGGTATGCGCAAGTGGCAAATCAGGTCACTTGTCACCATTGATGGCCAAGAGCGATACACCGACTGGCAGGAGGTGGATGGCGAGAACGGCACATTCGCGGGCACGTGGCAACTGTCGTGGAGCCGTGAGGCGGAATACGCACTCGGCGGCAACAGGATGATGCTCACGGCAAGCTTCGACGAAGCGAGAGATTGGCCTTCACCTGTGGCCTACAGCCTGAACGCACGCTTCATCAGCGTCGATGAAGCGGTGCTCTGCATCGGGGGAGGCATCGTCCGCAACGGCCAGGACGGCACGACCACCTACTCTCGCGGTAATGCCGAGCCATGAACGGCACTCCCGACTATCCGGAGCGCGAGGAGTGGCAGCCGATGCATTTCATAAGGTAATCCCATCAGTCCTACGACCTTCTGACCCGCATCGAGGATAGCCCCACGATGCAGATAGACATGAAGCTGGATTTATACATCAACGAGGCCAACGATTATGCACGCGACATCCGCGTGCCTGTCCTGCATCCCCACGTCGCCATCATCCATTACGACGAGGCAGGTGAGATACGGCATACACTGAACCGCATCAACTGCTACGGCATCTTCCTGCAGCGGGAGTTCCCCGAGAACTTGACCTACGGCATAGGCACCTACCATGAGGGCGACGGCTCGCTGATGGCCTATTCGCCAGGACAGATTGGCGGCAAGCGCGACGACGGCACACGCCGGCAGTACCACGGCTGGGTGCTGCTGTTCGATACCGTGTTCATCCACGGCACGGATATAGATCGACGCATGAGGGACTATCATTTCTTCTCCTACAATAGCAACGAGGCACTCTTCCTGAAGCCGCAAGAGAAGGACACGCTGGCGGGGCTGATGGAAAACATACGCACGGAGCTTCAATCGGACAACAGCGATGACGCACAGGATGACATCGTGAGAGACTACATACGGCTGATACTGGACTACTGCAACCGTTTCTACGCCCGCCAGTTCAAGGAGATAGCAGCAGGCAAGAGCGACATTCTCACACGTTTCCAGCAGGTGCTCATCGACTACTACGAACAAGGTAAGCAGCGCAGCGAGGGCTTGCCCAGCGTGAAATACTGCGCCAGCGAACTGTGCCTCTCGCCCGGCTACTTTGGCGACATCGTGCGCGGTGCCTTGGGCGAGAGTCCGAAATACTATATCCGCGGCTTTGTCGTCATGCGTGCCAAGAGCTTGATATTGAGCGGCAGGTCCATCGACCAGGCGGCTGAAGAGCTGGGATTTGAATACCCCCAACACTTCACCCGTATGTTCAAGAACTCCACGGGGCAGACACCCCGCGAGTTCTTGAACCAGTCAGGCGGCAGATAACAAAGGGAGAAATATGGCAGAGAGAATGCGCCAACGATGTCGGAATGGAGAAAGGACAATGTGAAATTGACAATGAATGAGAGATTTTGCAGCAATAGATTTTGAGACGGCTAACAATGAGCGCAGCAGCGTTTGCAGCGTGGGGGTGGTGATAGTACGGAATGGTGAGATAGTGGATTCGTTCTACTCCCTCATACAACCAGAACCTAACTACTACAGCTATTGGTGCAGTCAGGTACACGGCCTCGGCTGTGCCGACACTGACAATGCTCCTGTTTTCCCAAAGGTATGGGCGCAGATAGAGCCGCTGATTGAAGGCCTCCCCCTTGTAGCCCACAACAAGCCTTTTGACGAGGGATGCCTGAAAGCTGTGTTCCACGTCTATCAGATGGATTATCCCGACTATAAGTTCTACGACACGCTCTCTGCCTCGCGCCGCAAACTACGCCACCTGCCTAACCACCAGCTTCATACCGTAGCGGCTGCCTGCGGCTATCAACTTGAGCGCCATCACCACGCTCTGGCCGATGCCGAAGCCTGTGCGTGGATTGCAAGGGAGTTATTATGAGAAGTGGATGATCAAACACTCGTAGAACATGCACTCTGCAAGTAACCTTCATTAGGTGCTCGCATAACCGCAATTTTGGTAATTTTATCTGCAATCTGTCTATACGGGTTGCGGATTTTTCGGCGTACCTTTGCGGCGGATTAGCTGGCAAGGCAAGAACATCAGGAAGTATATAAGATGAAGAAAGTAATGGCAATCGCATCGCTCGCAGCTGTGACGCTCGCGGCATGCACACAGCATACATCAAACAATCAAAACGAAGAGAATATGCAGAAACTGGAATTGGCACAGGAGTGGGACAAGGTGTTCCCACTGAGTGAGAAAGTGAGCCACCAGAAGGTGACGTTTGAAACACAGTATGGGCTGACATTGGCAGCTGACCTCTATGCGCCGAAGAATGCGCAGGGCAAACTGGCGGCCATCGCCGTGAGCGGCCCCTTCGGAGCCACCAAGGAGCAGTCGAGCGGACTCTATGCCATGCGGATGGCAGAGCGTGGCTTCGTGACGCTGGCTTTCGACCCCTCTTATACCGGCGAGAGCAGCGGCGCACCCCGCCGCACGGCTTCGCCCGACATCAACACCGAGGACTTCATGGCCGCCGTCGATTTCCTCTCGAAGCAGGAGAACGTGGATGCAGAGCGCATCGGCATCATCGGCATCTGCGGCTGGGGAGGCATAGCCCTGAATGCTGCCGCTGCCGACACGCGCATCAAGGCCACGGTGGCTTCGACGATGTACGACATGACGCGCGTGAGCGGCAACGGCTACTTCGACAGCGAGGACAAAGAGGAGTCGCGCCACGCCGCACGCGAGGCGCTGTCGAAGCAGCGCCTCACCGACCCGATGGCGATGGCAGGCGGCGTGGTGAATCCCCTACCCGACGATGCCCCGCAGTTCGTGAAGGACTACTACGACTACTACATCACCCCGCGCGGCTACCACAAGCGCAGCGGCAACTCGAACGACGGCTGGCGCGCAATCGGCACCCAGGCCTACGCCAACTCGCGCTTCCTCTATTACATCAATGAGATCCGCTCGGCCGTCCTCGTGATGCACGGCGAGAAGGCCCATTCCCGCTACTTCGGCGAGGCCGCCTACAAATATATGGTAGAGGGCCAGGCCGAGGGTTATCGCTCGGCTATGCCGCTTGGCTCGTCCGGGAACGTCGTGGGCAAGCCCAATCCCGTGCCTGAGAACAAGCAGCTGCTCATCATACCCGGAGCCTCACACTGTGACCTCTACGACGGCGGCTACACAGCCCCCGAAGGCAAGGGCGAAGCAAAGAATCTCATCCCTTGGGACACTTTGGCCGACTTCTTCCGAATGTATCTGAAGTAAGCAGGCGAACATAATTGGGGCTTCGTAGTGTCGAAGCGACCAGAGGTCGAGCGGCGTTATGGGCACATCATGCCTATTAATCACCAGCAGCGTCATGCGGCAGTACGGCACGACGACGGATTTCCGCCAAGGCAAGAAAGAGCGAAGCATGAGTTAAAAAAGGCAAAAATCGCGTGCGACGGCGAAGAAAACGGTGAGAGGCGATGGCGGTGTGGCAAAAACGTATTATCTTTGCAGCGCGTTAAGCGCCGCATGCTGGCCTCTGGGTCGGCACGGCGTCGGCAGCCACGCACCGCCGCGACACATACAAACCCCTAATAATAACCCCAAAACAGCAAGAAGAAATGGTAAGTTACAAAGAACTGGGCCTGGTGAACACCCGCGAGATGTTCAAGAAGGCCGTTGCCGGTGGATATGCCATCCCCGCCTTCAACTTCAACACCATGGAGCAGATGCAGGCCATCGTGCAGGCTGCCGTGGAGACCAAGTCGCCCGTCATCATGCAGGTGAGCAAGGGCGCTCGCGCATACGCCAACGGCACCATCCTGCGCTACATGGCCCAGGGTGCAGTGGAATACGCCAAGGAGCTGGGCTGCCCCAACCCGCAGATTGCCCTCCACCTGGACCACGGCGACAGCTTCGAGATTTGCAAGGAGTGCATCGACAACGGTTTCTCCAGCGTGATGTTCGACGGCTCTGCCCTGCCCTACGAGGAGAACATTGCCATCACGAAGAAGGTCGTGGAGTATGCCCACCAGTATGACGTCACCGTTGAGGCCGAGCTCGGCGTGCTCGCCGGCGTGGAGGACGAGGTGAGCAGCGCCGTGAGCCACTACACCAAGCCCGAGGAGGTCATCGATTTCAGCACGCGCAGCGGCTGCGACAGCCTCGCCATCAGCATCGGCACCAGTCACGGCGCATACAAGTTCACTCCCGCTCAGTGCACCCGCGACCCCAAGACCGGCAAGCTCATCCCGCCGCCGCTCGCTTTCGACA
>JAFSVI010000163.1 GCA_017445145.1 Bacteroidaceae bacterium
ATGAAAACACTCCCCACCACACCCCCCTGTCGCGTATGCCGCCGTATCACGGCGGCCCCGCACCTCCTCGCCCTCGCCCTGCCCCTGCTCCTCGCCTGCAACGACATCGTCACCTACGGCGACGACGACTACGTCTCTCCCGAGAACCGCCCCAACACCGCCTCACCCGCCATCACAGGCATTTACGAGGTGCGCGACATCATCGGCGACACTCCACTCGACACCATCGACCCCGGACAGCGCATACGCATCACAGGCTCCAACCTGGGTCACGTCAAGGCCATAGCCTTCAACGGCATTGAGGCCGATGTGGCACAAGCCGCCGCCACACTCGACTACTGCATTGCCACCGTGCCCGAAGGCTTCACCATAGGACAGAACACAGGCATCTCATACACCACCGACCTCGGAACGACAGCCTACGGCGTCGTCGTGAGGCCCCAGCCACTCACCATCAGCGGGCTGGCCAACGCCTTCGCCACGGCCGGCGCAGAAGCAACCGTCTGTGGTCAATGGTTCCACGCCTACGGCTTCGGCACCGCAACCAACAATGCCGCCGTAACCCTCTTCACACCCTCACAGCTGCCATTCGACACCAACAGCGCCTTCACCGACGGAACACGCACGCCCATCACCGTCACCAGCGCCACAGACGAGGCCATGAACATTGCCATACCAGCTGACGCACCAGACAACAGCCTCATTCTCTTCACCTGGAAAGATGCCGACGGCACATCACAGCAATATGCCTGCCACTACCGACCCACGGCCTACCGATGCTTCGACACCCTCAACCTCACCACCGGCGACAGCTTCGGCGACCAGCAGGGCTATGACCTCGCAGCAACGGTCGAGGCCGACGGCACAGACGGCATACCACAGCTCGGAGCACCAATACTGCGCCTCGCTGGCCACGCCAAGCAGTGGGGATGGTATTCCGTCAACATCGACTCGGAGCTTCACACACCCTACGCCATAGCCGGAGCAAACGACTACGACGCCACACGCACACAAGGCTACCTCTTCCAGTTTGAGGCGATGACGCTCGAGCCAATGCCATCATCCGCCGACGCCGACGTCAACGGACTCACCTTCAGCATGGAATGGGGCGAGCGCACTGAGTGGAGCCCGGCACCACAGGGTGAACAGTTCACCACCAACGGCGAATGGCGCACCGTGAGCCTGAACCTGAGCGACGTAGCACAGAAAGGTCTGCGCCCGGTATCGTGGGGCGGAACCACCCACTTCGGCATCATTCTGTCGCCCATCGTGGACAATGCTGCCTACAACCTGCGACTCTCCAACTTCCGCATCGTCAGCGACCCCAATGGCACCACAGCAGTCCAACCAAACTAAACCCCTCCAACAGATGCACCACATCCCCCATCACCTCTGTCGAGTATGCCGCTGTATCACAGCGGCCATAACCCTCGCCACCCTCGCCACCATACCCGCCATGGCATGGCACGGCAGCATCGCCATCACTACCCCCAACACGCAGCTCCTGCTCCACGCTGACGAAGGCGGCGACCTGCTCATGGACTACTACGGCCCCAAGGCCGCCACACACACCGAGCTGCGCGACGCCGGCAGCGCACTGGCCACTGCCGCACTGCCGGCATTCGGCACCGTGGACATGGTGCAGCTGCCCGCGCTGCAGGTGCAGCACCCCGACGGCGACCTAAACCTCAGCCTCTACGTGGACGAAGTGACCACCGAACGCCACCTCACCACCATCACCATGCGCGACCGACTGCAACCCGTCAGCGTTCGCTTATGCTACAAAACATATCCCGACGTCGATGTCATTGAGACATGGACGGAGATAGAGAATGGCCACAAACGCCCCATCACGCTCAAACGCTACGACAGCGGACACCTGGCGCTGAGACAGGGCGACGTGTGGCTCACACACCTGCACGGCAACTGGGCCGCCGAGGCCGAACCCACCACAGAACCGCTCACCAGAGGGCTCAAGACCATACGCAACACCGACGGCGCACGAAACGCACATCTCGACGCACCGGAGGTCATGCTCTCGCTCGACGGACGGCCGCAGGAGAACAGCGGACGTGTCATCGGCGCAGCCCTATGCTGGAGCGGCAACTACGAGCTGCGCGTGAACACCATCGCGCGGCGCGAGCACCACTTCTATGCCGGCATCGACCCGCAGAGCACGGAGTATGTGCTCGAACCACGAAGGACATTCGCCACGCCGCACCTCGCAATGGTATTCTCCACGGAGGGCATGGGCGGCGTGTCCAGGGCATTCCACCGCTGGGCACGCACCTGCGGGCAGCTGCATCGTGGCATGCGTGTGGGCGACATTCTGCTCAACTCCTGGGAAGGCCTATACTTCGACATCAACGAGGAACGCATGATGCGGATGATGGACGACATTGCGGGCATGGGCGGCGAGCTATTCGTCATGGACGACGGATGGTTTGGCGACAAATACCCGCGCCAGAATGACTCCACATCGCTCGGCGACTGGGTGGTCGATAAGCGCAAGCTGCCAGGAGGCATCAAGGCTCTCACCGACGGCGCACGAGACAGAGGCATCAAGTTTGGCATCTGGGTGGAACCCGAAGCTGTGAACACACGCAGTGAGCTCTTCGAACGCCACCCGGAATGGGTGCTGCAGGCTCGCGGACGCGACCTCAAGCTGGGGCGTGGCGGCTCGCAGCTCGTGCTCGACATGACCAACCCCAAGGTGCAGGACTTCGCATTCGGCATCGTCGATGACCTGCTCACGCGCTATCCCGAGATAGCCTACATCAAGTGGGACGCCAACGCAAGCATCCAGAACTTCGGGAGCACATACCTGCCGCGCGACAGGCAGCAGAACCTGTACGTCGATTACCACCTGGGACTCATCAAGGTGATGCAACGCATACGCGAGAAATACCCCGACGTCGTGATACAGGACTGCGCGAGCGGAGGCGGACGTGCCAACTACGGCCTGCTGCCATACTTCGACGAGTTCTGGGTATCCGACAACACCGACGCCCTGCAGCGAGTCTATATCCAGTGGGGCACCTCGTACTTCTTCCCGGCCAACGCCATGGCTGCCCACATCAACCATTGCCCGTACTGGAACACAGGGGGGCGAACAACGCCCATCAAGTTCCGTTGTGACGTGGCCATGAGCGGGCGGTTGGGCATCGAGCTGCAGCCAAAGGACATGACAGACGAGGAACGGCGGCAGTGTGCAACGTGCTTCGAGGACTACAAGCAACTCCGACACACGGTGCAGACGGGCGACCTATACCGCCTCATCTCACCATACGACCGCAAGGGGGTGGCAGCGTTGATGTATGTCGGGCAGGCAACGACAGCCGGAGAGGCTGTGCTCTTCATCTACAAGATCGACAACTACTACGACCAGCCCATACCACGATTCTGCCTCGCTGGCCTCAACCCCGACGCCACCTACACCCTCACGGAGAAGAACGTGCGCACAGGGCAGCAGCCATGCTCCCTCAGCGGCAAATGCTTCACGGGCCGATTCCTCATGGAGGTGGGCATCGAGGTGCCGCTGTGGGAGGACTATGCCAGCCGTGTGTTCCATCTCAGATGCAAATAGTCTGCTATCTCAGATGCCAATCACCTGTTATAGTAACCCCCAGAATACCTTTCGTCAATTGAGTGGCCTGTCAGGCCACACATGCGCCATAATAGGAAAGCACTAATGGCGTTCACTATGACACAACGTAGCAAACATCATGAACAAGCTAACATTACCACTACTCCTTGCAGCATGGCTCGGCGCAACGGCTGAGGCTGCCACCACAGCCATAACCACCCC
>JAFSVI010000164.1 GCA_017445145.1 Bacteroidaceae bacterium
CACTCCAAATTTGTGCTGTCAAGTCATATCCTGTGATGATATAACCTTCTGGAGCAGTAAGGGTCATTGTGTATGCCGTCTCCTCAGCACTTGAATGCACAACGAGAGCCCAGTTGCTCGCTTTGTCCAGTGTGACGTTGCTTCCAGTCAGGCTTATGACAAATTCCGTTTTGTCTGCATTGGAGCCTGAAGTCCACGACAGTTTGTCTGATGCCCGGGTGCCGTAGTAGTCATAGAACGTACCTACCCCTTGATTAAAGATGGTATACGTTTCAGCCCATGCCCCCGCCGTAGTGAGCAGTGTGCATAAAAGAAGTAAGATTTTCTTCATGTTGTTGATAGTTGTTAAGTTTGATGATTATTAGTTTGAATGATATTGTTAAGGCAAAAAGGTGTTGATGAAGAGTTCGGGGTTGAGTACGGGAATTGTGTCGAGAGGAAGCGATTTAGCACTGTCGGTGTACATCAAGCTGAGGAAGTCGTTATAATCCATAATCGTGATGAAGGCTATGCGGCATGGAAAACCCACATTT
The DNA here is from genome assembly GCA_017445145.1 of Bacteroidaceae bacterium. GTDB lineage: Bacteria > Bacteroidota > Bacteroidia > Bacteroidales > Bacteroidaceae > Physcousia. The sequence goes on from JAFSVI010000164.1 coordinate 534, forward strand.
ATTGCGCAAATGTAGTGAGAATCTTTGAAAGGCAAAGCGTTGGAGGTTTGGGAAGCCGTGTAATTAAGATTATTTAACCACTATACGGCAGCATTTTGTGGTTGCCAAGAGAAAATAGCGTTGTCAGCCATTGCCATGACGGCGGAAATGCCTATCTTTGCGGCGGCAACCCCTCAGCAACACGTCCCTCTCTCAATGGCATACCAGACATTCCCCCCACCGCCCGACATGCGTTACATCGACGCCCTCCTGCTGGCCTACCGCCTCGGCCATGTGCGCACGGCCGAGCAGAAGCAGGCACTGATTGCGGCATCGCGTGCGGCCACGGATGCGCTGTCGTTTTTCACGGCGTTGGAGAACTTCGGTGTTATGCGCGGCACTAAGCTCCACAGCTTCGTGGGCGAGGTCATGGCGTCGCCCGCCGTTTACCGTTCGCGGTATGCACGTGTGGTGGGCATGAGCGATGGCTCCACCCCACCCGAGCGCTTTCTGTGGAGCCAGTACCCCTTAGCCTTGGTGGAGGCCGTGTTGAGCGAAGGCGAGTACAAGCTATTCTACAGGGCCTACTGGTGGTTCACCCACAACCACCAGGCACAGTGGTACGACCCAAAGAAAGGCCAATGCATAGGTCGCTACGCCACCGAGCCTCAGGACAACGCCTCGACGCTGCCCCGCTTCGAGGACTTCCTGTACCGCCTCGTCCACCACACGTCGGAGCGTGTGCGCTCGCGCTTCGATGGTTTCCCGGCCGACATCGTCATGGGCATCCTGCGCCGCGCCTTCACATAGATGCATCTGCCGCCACAAGCGAGCGGCAAAATCACATCGTCCAACTCTTCCGCAAGTTGTGAATACTGCTCAACGACAACTGCCGACCCCGTGGGGCCGGCAGTTGTTATTTGCGAGGGTGGTGACCATGCCGTCCACCATGTGTGGGTGCATGTGTCAACTATATGGCTATCGGCTTAGAGAAACCACTTGACGTAGCAGAAGTCCTGACGGTGGGGCAGTTCCTCGTTCTTGGGGAAGATACGGTAAGCAATCTTGAAGCTTCCGGCGTTGTTGATGCGGTGTGTGACGTGGAAGGTGTAGAGGTTGCCTTCGCGCTTCACCACCTCGAGAGGCTCCACGCTGTAGATGTGGTCCACATTCTCATTGTCGGTGGTGAGGGTGACGAGCTCCACGCCGATGGCGTTGTCGAGTCCTGCCTCATCAACGGTGATGTAGATGTCATACTTCTGTCCGGCCTCAATCTGTCCGATCTTGAGTGGGTCGGGCTTCTCGGCGCTGACGACGCGTATGCTGTCCCATCGCTCGGCAACGTTCTCCTTCCAAAGTGCAATCTCCTTGGCGAGCTTGTTGTCGGCGGCCTTCAGCTTCTTGCTGCGTGCAGCAAGCGGGTTGTAGAACTTGCTGTAGTAGTCGTCGAGCTGACGCTTCATGGTGTAGTGGGGTGCGATGCGTGCGATGCTGTTCTTGATGACCTGAATCCACGAAGAGCTGTAGCCCTTGGAGTTGCGGGCATAGTATGTGGGCATGATCTCGTTCTCGAGGAGGCTGTAGATGGTGGCAGCGTCGAGCTGGTCCTGATAGGCCTGGTTCTCGTAGGTGCGCTTCTCGGTGAGCGCCCATCCGGCTCCCTCGCGGTAGCCTTCGAGCCACCATCCGTCGAGGACGCTGAGGTTGACGACGCCGTTCATAAGCGCTTTCTCACCGCTGGTGCCGCTGGCTTCGAGCGGACGTGTGGGTGTGTTCATCCAGATATCGACACCCGAGATGAGGCGTCGTGCGAGCTGCATGTCGTAGTTCTCGAGGAAGATAATCTTGCCGAGGAACTCGGGACGCTGTGAGATCTCGTATATCTTCTTGATGAGTCCCTGTCCGGCGCCGTCGGCGGGGTGAGCCTTGCCGGTGTAGAGGAACTGCACGGGGTAGTTGGGGTTGTTGACGATTTTCTCGAGACGCTCCAGGTCGGTGAAGAGGAGGTGTGCGCGCTTGTATGTGGCAAAGCGACGTCCGAAGCCGATGAGCAGGGCGTTGGGGTTAATCTTCTCCATGAGGTTGACGACACGGCTGGGGTCGCCCTGGTTCTTGAGCCAGCTCTCGCGGAACTGCTGACGTATGTAGTCGGTGAGCTTCGTCTTGAGCTGCATGCGTGTCTTCCATATCTCGGCGTCGGGCACGTCGTAGATGGCATGCCAGATCTGCTCGTTGCTCTGGTCGGCGAGGTGTGAAGCATCGAAGTGCTTGGCATAGAGCTTACGCCACTCGTTGGCACACCAGGTGGGGAAGTGAACGCCGTTGGTGACGTAGCCCACATGGCTCTCCTCGGGGAAGTAGCCACGCCAGATATTGGCAAACATCTTCTTGCTGACTTCGCCGTGGAGCCAGCTCACGCCGTTGACCTCCTGGCAGGTGTTGCAGGCGAAGGTGCTCATGCAGAACTTCTCGCCGTGGTCGTCGGGGTTCTGGCGGCCCATGCCGATGAACTCGTCCCACGAGATGCCGAGCAGCTGCGGATAGCCGCCCATGTACTTGCCGAAGAGGCCCTCGTCGAAGTAGTCGTGGCCGGCCGGCACGGGTGTGTGGACGGTGTAGAGAGAGCTGGCGCGCACAAGCTCGATAGCCTGGTTGAAGGTGAGTCCGCTCTGCACGTAATCGACGAGTCGCTGCACGTTGCAGAGTGCTGCGTGGCCCTCGTTGCAGTGGTAGATGTCCTTCTTTATGCCGAGCTTCTTGAGTAGGAGCACGCCGCCGATGCCGAGGAGTATTTCCTGCTTGAGACGATTCTCCCAGTCGCCACCGTAGAGGGCGTGGGTGATGGGGCGGTCGTATTCGGAGTTGAGGTCATTGTCGGTGTCGAGGAGGTAGAGCTTGACACGTCCGACATTGACGCGCCAGACGTAAGCGTGGACGACGTAGTTCATGTAGGGCACGTCGATGACGAGCGGGTTGCCATTGGCATCCATCTGCTGCTCTATGGGCAGGCTGCCGAAGTTCTGTGCCTCGTAGTTGGCAATCTGCTGTCCGTCCATGGAGAGTGTCTGTGTGAAGTAGCCATAGCGATAGAGGAATCCCACGGCCACCATATCGACGTTGGAGTCGGATGCTTCCTTGACGTAGTCGCCGGCGAGGATGCCGAGGCCACCGGAGTAGATCTTCAGCACCTGGTTGAGGCCATACTCCATGCAGAAGTAAGCCACGCTTGCACGGTCCTTGCGGGGTTCGACGTCCATGTATGCCCGGAACTCGGAGTAGGTGTCGTTCATCTTCTTGATGATGGCCTTGTCCTTAGCCAGCTCGGAGAGCTTCTCATAGCTGAGACGCTCGAGCATGAGCACGGGGTTCTGTCCGCATGTCTCGTAGAGGTCTGGGTCGAGGTGCATGAACAGCGAGCGTGCGCTGTGGTTCCATGCCCACCACATGTTATGTGCGAGTTCCTCGAGTTTGGTGAGCTCAGCGGGGATGTTGCTTTTCACTGCAACTGGCTTCCAGCTGGCGTCGTTGGCGTTGCTTGCCTTGATTTTCATAGACTATTGTGTGTGTTGATAAATGTGTTGATATTTGGGGATGGGGAGGTGCGGCTGGCAGCCGCACGCAATGGACGAAATTAGGGGCCGGGAGGGGGATATGGGATTATGGGGAGAGCCTGAGGAGGGATCGGGAGCGGGATGGGGAGAGTCTAAAGGGGGACCTGAGGGGGAGCCTGAAGTGGGACCTGAGGGGTAGCGGGAGCGAGGAGGTGGAGCGAGGAGGTGGAGGCGGGATGAGCGGGTATGATGTTATTCGGTGGCTCTTGCCTCGGCACGTCGCAGGGCTATGTCGTAGGCTTCGTAGTAGTAGCGTATGAAGTGTTTCCACTGAGCCTTCTCGGCGAGGGCGTGGGCAGCCTTTCGTGCGGCATCGACCTCCTTTGGTGTGAGTGCCGCGAAGCCGAGGATTTCTCCGGCGATGCGTTCGGCCACCTCCACGAAGTTGTAATCCGACCGTGGGATGACCTCCACTCCATCGACATCGAGGCGGCACTCAGGCAGCCCGGCTTGCTGCTTTACCTCGTTGGCCCAGAGGCCGAATCCTGCGAGCGTGGTGGTGAGGCATGGCACGCGGAATGCCACACTCTCGAGCGGGGTGTAGCCCCACGGCTCATAGTATGAGGGATATACGGTGAGGTCGAGTCCGAGCAGCAGGTCGTAGTAGTGCATGTTGAAGATGCCGTCGGCTCCGTCGAGGTAGCACGGCACGAAGATGACCTTCACCTTCGAGGATGGATGGTTGTTGATGCCGTAGGCGTGGAGTGCGCCAGTGACGCGGTCGGAGCCAGGTTCGTGCAGGTAGTGGGTGCAGATGGGGTCGTGGAGGGGTGTGCAGACGTTGACGAGCGGCGCTGCCTGTGGGGCCTGGGCAGCCTTGCCTTTGCGGGCCTGTTGCTTGGTGGCCTTTGCGGCTTCGGCATCGAGGCGCTGGCGCAGGTCCTCGCATGGTCCGGCCTGCCATCCCGGCACCTCCACGAGTGCGAGCACGTCGCGGTTGAGGGCATCGTTGTGGCGCAGGCGGTTGAGTGCGTCGAGATAGACGTCAATGCCTTTGTTCTTCCACTCGTAGCGCCCGCTGGTGGCCACGATGAGGGTGTCGTCGGTGAGCTGTGTGCCCATGAGTGCGTTGGCCACGTCGAGTATTCGTGTGCGGGCCTTGCGGCGTCGGTTGGTGAATGCGACGCCCTTTGGCACAAAGTCCATCTCGAAGCCATTGGGCAGCACCACGTCGGGCTGCTTGTCGAGCAGTTCGAGGCATTCGCGTGCCGTGACATCAGACACTGTTGTGAAGCAGTCCACGTTGTGGGCCGTCTGTCGCTCTATGCTGTGCTTGGACTGCATGTTGAGTTCGTCGGCCATCTGGTTGCCGTTGTAGGCGAAGAGATAGTCGTAGAGGGGTTTGCCGTTGCCGGCAATGCTGCGCCCGATGCTGGTGGCGTGGGTGGTGAAGATGGTGGCGATGGCCGGCACGTGCTTCTTGATGTAGAGCGCACCGAGGCCCGTCATCCACTCGTGGGCCTGATACACGACGCGCTTGTCCTCGCCAAGCATGGCGTGGTAGAAGCTCTCGACGACGCGCCCCGCGGCATAGCTGAACATGGAAGCCTCGTCGTAGTCGCCGTAGGCGTGGAGCGAATCGACCTGGAAGCTGGTCCACAGGGCGCCGTAGATATCGTTTTTCTGTGCGAAAAAGGGCTTGAAGTCCACGAGCACCACGAGAGGCCGCCCGGGGATCTGCCACCGCCCTATGCGCACGGCGACGCCTTCGGCCGCAGCTTTCTTGCGCCACTGCTGCCATTGCCTGGTATCTTCCTCAAAGAGTGGGTTCTCCTTGTCTTGCCAAAAGTCCGGCCCGATGAAAACGACATGGTCGGGCAGGGCATCTTGAAGGGTTTTGGCACGCGTGGAGAGAACAGTATAAATGCCTCCGACTTTATTACAGACTTCCCAACTTGATTCGAAGATGAAGTCGGGTTTAAGGGGGTCTTGATTCATCAATGAATGGTTTACCTGGTGCGAACAAATACCTTGTTCCAGTGCTGGCCAGCGGTCCAAAGCCCTGAAATCGGCTGCAAAGTTACAACAATTTTCGCTTTGCGCCAACGTTTTACGCCAAAAAGTGTGTTTGCCTATCGCATAAATTATCGCATGCATGCCCAAAGGCCGCCCCGCGGGTGTGCAGGACGGCCTTTGTTATCGGTTATGCATGACGTTGTCAGCGCTGTATTAGATGCTTGCGTCCGCCGCGTATGTAGAGGCCACGCTGCGGCGTTGCCGTGACGCGTCGTCCGCTGAGGTCGTAGATGACGTCGTCGTTGGCTGTGGGTGCTGTGGGCGCGGCGATGGCGTCGTAGTTGGGGTCTGGGCTGATGATTATGAAGCCCACTTTCTCCGTTACGGGGTTAGAAGACGATGGCTGGTTGGCGGTGTCGCCCTTGTCGGTGTGGAGACGCATGCTTACCTGCTCCCCTGTGACGGTGCCAATGCGCAGGTTGGATGCCGAGAGCACGTTGCTTGTCTGCAGCTGTGCCATGACACGTGGCGCCTCGTCGAAGGTGGTGGTGAATGCCACCGGCACGTTGGCGCTCTTGAAGGTTAGTTCGGTGTCGAACACGGTGTAGAGGTTTCCGCTGGCGTCGGCGCCAGAGCCCTTCTCTATGGCCACCCAAGCCACTTGGCGTGGCATGAACTTCGTGGTGACTTTGCTCTCAAACATGAGTTGGATGGTGAAGCCCTCGGTGGTGACGTTGCTGATGCGCCAGAAGCACGCCGGAGAGTTGATGGTGGCGAAAACGGGTGTTGCCATCACCACGGGTGCCTCGGCAAAGGGCTGGCTGAAGCGCACCTCCACGGCCTCGGTGGTGATGTTGTCGGTGTATGCAGCCTCGTAGGCCAGCGAGCCTATAGCTCCACGTCCGGGGCTGAGTGCGAGGCAGTTGACCTCCTCGGCCGTTCGCGCCGTGGCCGTGGCGTTGCTGTTCCAAAGGTTGAAGCGGAACTGGAAGTAGGCATACTGGTTGCGCACCTGGTTGATGCTCAAGATGTTGTCCACCATGCCCACACCGAGGTTCTTGTTTGTTGGGCTTCCGGTGACGATGACGGGTTTCTCGTCGAAAGGCACGGCAAAGAAGTTGATGCTCGTCTCCGTGGGTTTGGCGCTGATGGCGCCAGTTTGCATGCCGGCCTTGCCGGTGGTGCCTCCGAGCGTGAAGGTGACGATGTTGGAGATGTTGTTCTTATCATTATATGTGACCTCGCGCACGCGATAGCGGTAGTTGCCGGCTGCCACGAGGGTGTCGTTGTAGAGATATTGCGTACGCGCCTCGTTGGCTATGCCGTCGAACTCAGCCAGCTGTTCCCACCCGCCCGTGGTGGCGCGCTCGAGGACGACGGTGGTTGCGAGGTCACCATTGGGGTTGGTCCATGTGAGCTTCATGATGGAGGTGGAGGCGGTGAAGGTGGCCGTGAGCTGTGGCGTCTCCAATCGCCAAGGCTTTGGCACGTAGCTGCCGTAGCCTGTGTAGCCGGGTCCGTTGGTTGTCATCTGCGCAAAGTATTCCCCTGCTGGCGTGAGTTGCCCGTTGCGGTAGAGCTTTGAGCAGTTGGCCTCGCTGTTCCAGTAGAAGTAGCGCTCCACGGCCGGGTTAGCGTTGAGGTTGTCGAGTATGCGGCCCACGACGGTGCGGTTGAGCTGCAGGTCGGCAGCCGTGGGGTTGTCGCGACTGGAGGCCTGACCGAAGATGCCAGCATTGCCCCACGACGAGCCCCACACCCACTCAGAGATCCACACGGGGCGCTGGAACTTCTGTGCCCAGTTGTTGACATTGGTGGTGAAGCTGCCCTCGTTCCAATAGCCGTGGAGGTCGATGATGTCGCATCGCCACCCGCGGGTGTCAATGCTGTCGAGGAACTCAGCCAGGAAGCCGGTGGCGTTCCAGTAGTCGCTGCCGTCCCACGACGATGGTGTGCACAGGCGCATGCCAGTGGCCATCAGCGCCTCCCAGTTGCTGAGAATGGTGGGCAGGTCCGTGGGTGCATCGTCGCTCGTGTTGATGGGTTCGTTGTTGGTCTTCATGTGGGGCGAGTAGTCGGCCTTGCCGAGCTCGGACGCCGTGGGCCAGTTCTCCTTGATGTGGTGAGGCACGCACTCGACATCGGGCAGCATGTTGCGCCCTGCGCTCCAGGTGAACGACGTCGTGGCAACGAGCTTTGCGAGCACAGCATCATCGAGATAGTCGGCGATGCCGGCCTTGGAGGAGTCGTACCACTTGAAGATGCGGTATGAGGTGATGCGTCCGTCCATGATGTCGGGCATCGACGACATGTCGATGTCAGCCTTGTCGGCGATGAAGCATCGGCTGTAGCCACGTCCGTCGCGCTTGAGTGCGAAGGTGACCATGTAGCCCCTCTTGAGGCGGAAGCTGCGTATGCGGTTGTTCCATGCCGTGGGGAGGTTCTTCATGTAGCCGCTGCCGTTGTGTCCCTCGGTGAGCGTGTTGAGGCTCTCGCCTCCGAAGTCGGGCTGCTCGAACACGGTGAGAGGCTTGGTGCTGGTGCCGTATGGGAGTATGATTGCCCCGCGGTCGTACATCTTGACTTGGCAGTTGGTGTTGTTGACGGCTCGCGCGCCACCGATGGTGACATACTTGGCCAGCAGCTTGATGGCGGCCGACGGCCTCACGGCATCGAGGATGAGCACGGCATGGTCGGTGTTGGCAATATCCACCTTGGCATCATCGGCAAATGGTGTGTCGCCGGTGACGTGGTAATCGACGTCGTCGGTGATGGTCACGTTGCCGGCGACCTGTGCCACACTCTGCACGCTGTTGTCGGCAAGCATGGCCGTTGCCGCTGCCGCCAATGCGATTGTAGTTAGTAGTTTCTTCATCGTGAGTGGAGGGGTATAAGGGTTTATGATTTTGTGTTGTGGCAAACGCGTGCCGACCAGCGCCGGCTAACGGTAGTCGTCCGGCGTGATGACATGCTGCATGAGCAGCCGCCCCGTGGAGGCTGAGGAATAGATGTAGGTGAAGGTGAAGCCGCGGTCCTTGCACTGGCGCAGACCGATGTCGGCGCGTATGCTCTGCACGAGGTTGTCGCGGAACTCGTCCAAGCTCTCCTGGTCGGCATATACGCTGTCATTGTCGAGCTGGCCGCTGGCGCGGTAGCAGTACTTGAAGCCGCAGGGGCTGTCGGTGAACACCATGCTGTCGAGCGTGGTGCATTCGTCGAGGCGGCGCGGACACTGCTTGAGGGTGAACTCGCGCGCCTCACGCCGACACCGCTCCTCAAAGCTCTCGCTGCACGCTGCGAGCGTGCACAGTGCGAGAGCGAGGAGTGCGAGTCTTGCCACGCGTTGTGGCATGGCTGTTGTGGCAGTCATCGTCGTTGCTTACTTTTGTGGTGCTACGATGTTGAGGCATAGCTCGTCGAGCTGTTTCTGCTCGAGTGCTGCTGGGGCGTCGAGCATGACGTCGCGGCCGCTGTTGTTCTTCGGGAAGGCTATGCAGTCGCGAATGCTGTCGAGGCCGGCGAAGAGGCTCACCCAGCGGTCGAGGCCGTAGGCCAGTCCTCCGTGGGGCGGTGCTCCATACTTGAATGCATTCATGAGGAACCCGAACTGCTCCTGTGCGCGCTCCTCGGTGAAACCCAGGATGCGGAACATCTTGTCCTGCAGCTCCGGGTCGTGGATGCGGATGCTGCCACCGCCCACCTCCACGCCGTTGCACACCATGTCGTAGGCATCGGCGCGCACGGCTGCCGGGTCGGTGTCGAGGAGTGGTATGTCCTCGTCCTTGGGGTGGGTGAAGGGGTGGTGTGTGGCCATGAGGCGTCCCTCCTCCTCGCTCCACTCGAACATGGGGAAGTCGATGACCCAGAGCAGGGAGAAGGTGTTCTTGTCGCGCAGCCCCATGCGTGCGCCCATCTCCAGGCGCAGCTCGCACAGCTGCTTGCGGGTACGCATGGCATCGTCGCCCGAGAGGATGAGTATGAGGTCACCGGGCTGTGCGTCCATGCGCTGGCGCAGCTGCTGCAGCACCTCCTGCGTGTAGAACTTATCGACGCTCGACTTCACAGAGCCGTCGTCCTGCACGCGGGCATAGACAAGTCCCTTGGCGCCTATCTGCGGACGCTTGACGAAGTCGGTGAGCTGGTCGATCTGCTTGCGGGTATATGCGGCCTGGCCCGTGGCACAGATGCCGCCGATATACTTGGCATCGTCGAAGACGGTGAAGCCGGGAGCCTGCGCGAAGAGGTCCTTGAGTTCCACAAAGCGCATGCCGAAGCGCGTGTCGGGCTTGTCGCTGCCATAGTACTTCATGGCGTCGGCCCACATCATGCGGGGGAAGGCTCCCTCCAGCTCAATGCCTCGCAGCTCGCGGAAGAGGTGCTTGGCCATGCCCTCGAAGGTCTGCAGGATGTCCTCCTGCGTGACGAACGACATCTCGCAGTCGATCTGCGTGAACTCGGGCTGACGGTCGGCACGCAGGTCCTCGTCGCGGAAGCACTTCACGATTTGGAAGTAGCGGTCCATGCCCGACACCATGAGCAGCTGCTTGAGCGTCTGTGGCGACTGGGGCAGGGCGTAGAACTGTCCGGGGTTCATGCGCGAGGGCACCACGAAGTCGCGTGCCCCCTCCGGCGTGCTGCCGATGAGCATGGGTGTCTCTATCTCGAGGAAGCCCAGGCTGTCGAGATAGCGGCGCACCTCCATGGTCATGCGGTGGCGCAGCTCCAGGTTGCGGCGCACGGGCGTGCGGCGCAGGTCGAGGTATCTGTAGCGCATGCGCAGGTCGTCGCCTCCGTCGCTCTGGTCCTCGATGGTGAATGGCGGTGTCTGGCTCTCGTTGAGCACGCGCAGCTCGGTGGCGAGTATCTCGATGTCGCCCGTGGGGATGTGGGTGTTCTTGCTCGAACGCTCGCCCACGGCGCCCGTCACCTGCACCACCCACTCACGGCCGAGGCGGTTGGCCACCTCGAAGAGCGGCGATGCCTCCTCCACCACGACCTGTGTGATGCCGTAGCGGTCGCGCACGTCAATGAATGTCATGCCCCCCATCTTGCGGGTGCGCTGCACCCATCCGGCCAGTGTCACTGTCTGTCCGGCGTCGGCGAGACGCAGCTCGCCACATGTTTTAGTCCTGTACATTGTATGGTATGTTTGTTCTTGCCTTTACGTCGTAAAGTGCATAATGCGCTGCAAAGATAGCGATATTTCGCGCAAAGCATGGCAAAAAAGCACCAAATATTATATTTTTTTGCACAATTTGGCCGTGATGGTGTGCATTTTTGCACATTTCCCTTGCGCGTGTGCAGAAAACGCCGTACCTTTGCACATGGATTGAGGAAATGTGCAACCGCATGCATTCCCCCACCGCTCTATTTTACAACAACCAACCTGTTAGCCCCCAAATGCTAACCAACATCAATCAACAACACATACATGGAATGTCCAAGTTTTAACGCCTGTATTCAGAAAAGCATCCACGACCACTGGGACCTGCCGTCGATGACGGACTACGGCACCCACACATACCAGTACAAGGACGTAGCACGCATCATCGAAAAGCTCCACATCATCCTCGAAGCCTCGGGGGTGCAGCACGGCGACAAGGTGGCCATCTGCGGCCGCAACACCGCCCGCTGGGGCATAGCCTTCATGGCCACGCTGACGTATGGCGCCGTGGCTGTGCCTATCCTCCACGAGTTCCACCCGGAGCAGATCCACGACGTGGTGAACCACTCTGGCGCCAAGCTTCTCTTCGTAGGCGACCAGGTGTGGCCCAAGCTCGATGCGGAGAAGATGCCGGGCCTGGAGGGTGTGTTCTCCAACTCCAACGACGAATACAAGATCCTCGTTGCGCGCACAGATAAAGTAAGGTACGCGCGCGAGAACCTCAACCGCCTGTTCGGCGAGAAGTTCCCCATGAACTTCCGCGCCAAGCACATCAAGTACTACGAGGACTCGTCGGAAGAGCTTGCCGTGCTCAACTACACGAGCGGCACCACCTCCAAGTCCAAGGGCGTGATGATCCCCTATCGCGCCCTGTGGAGCAACCTCCAGTTTGCCATGGAGGTGATGGGCAAGGAGGTGCGCCCCGGCGACAGCGTGGTGTCGCTCCTGCCCATGGCCCACATGTATGGCATGGCCTTTGAATTCATCTTCGAGTTCATCCAGGGCGTACACGTCTATTTCCTCACCCGCAACCCGTCACCCGTGGTGCTGCTGCAGGCCATGTCGGAAATCAAACCCCGCATCGTCATCGCCGTGCCGCTCATCATCGAGAAGATTGTGCGCAAGGCCATCTTCCCGAAGATCCAAGCCCCGGCCATGCGCCTGGCGCTGATGACGCCCTTCCTTCGCGACCACATCAAGATGCAGATCCGCCGCAAGATGCAGAAGGCATTTGGCGACAACTTCTACGAGATCATCGTAGGCGGCGCAGCCCTGAACCACGACATCGAGGTGTTCCTGCAGGGCATCGGCTTCAACTACACCGTGGGCTACGGCGCCACGGAGTGCGCACCCATCCTGGCCTACGAGGACTGGCACCGTTTCCGCGCCGGCTCGTGCGGCAAGGCCGCCCCGCGCATGGAGCTTCGCATCGACAGCCGCGACCCCCGCAACATCCCTGGCGAGATTCTGGCCCGCGGCATGAACGTCATGCTGGGCTACTACAAGAACGACGAGGCCACGGCGCAGACACTCGACGCCGACGGCTGGTACCACACTGGCGACCTGGGCGTGATGGACTCTGAGGGCAACCTCTACATCAAGGGCCGCTCGAAGAACATGCTCCTTGGCGCCAACGGCCAGAACATCTACCCGGAGGAGATTGAGGACAAGCTCTCGTCGCTGCCGCTCGTCACCGAGTGTGTGGTCATACAGAAGGGCGAGCATCTCTACGGCCTCGTCTATTCCGACCCCGACGAAATCAAGAAGGCACGCCTCGACCCCAGCCAGCTCAAGGACAAGATGGAGGAGAACCGCCTGCAGCTCAACCAAATCGTCCCGGCCTACGCCCGCCTCCATGGCATCCGCCTCATGGGCCAGGAGTTCGAGAAGACGCCGAAGAAGAGCATCAAGCGCTACCTCTACACCGACTTCCCCGTGGAATGACGTCACACCGCCCAACGCAAACCGCAGTGCCACACGTGGCACTGCGGTTTTTTTGTTGGGCGGTGAGCTGGATGCCGGACGTCAGTATCTGCTGTAGATGACGTGCATGTCGATGGGTTGTGTGCCGCCCACGATGCGCGTGCTGCTGAGGCTGAAGTCGTGGGTCACGCTGACCTCCGTGACGGTGCCGGTGGAGGCGTTGGTGGTGTTCTTCACCACCACAGGCACGAGCATGGCGCGGTTCCAGTCGGGGTGTGCGGCATTCCACTGTTCGGAGGTGAGGCCCTCGCGTTCCATTCCCTGCAGCTTTGTGGCGCGCATGAACGAGAGCATCCTTGCGAGGTTGGTGAAGGTGTAGGAGTTGAACGCCGACGAGAATACGGTTGTGTATGACGTGCATGCGTCGGACACGCGCCTGTTGTCGAAGAAGGCATCCATGCTGTCCTTCACCACGAGGAGCACGGCTGAAGGTGCCCCGAGGGAGTATGTGTTCTGCTCGCGGCTGTTGTAGCGCTGCAGGATGACGCGTGCGCGGCTGATGCTGTCGCGCTGATGGCCTTCATACACCTCATCCACGGGGAGTGTGACCTCCGTGGCCAGCCCTGCCGGGCTCTTGAGGTAGGTATAGGGTTGCTGCTGCTGTGCGAGCTGCTGCAGGTCGCTGTTGGCAATGGTCGTTGTCTGAATGACTTCCGGCGTTGCGGCAAAGCGGGCTATGCCGACATAAGTGCTGTCGCTCTTGGTGTAGTTGAAATACACGTTGAGGGCAGCGACGTCGAGGGTGAGCATTGTGCCGAGGCCGCTGTCGAGCACGAAGGCAAAGCCCGGGCACACATTGCGCAGGAAGTGCCACGAGTCGGCAAAATAGTCGGGATGCTCCACGGCCTTGCGCAGCAGCTCGGTGCCGTAGGCCTGAGGGAGCACCACCCGCACATTCTTGTTGTGGGTGGTGCTGGTGCGCTCGTCGTCGGTGAGGGTGTAGTCCTCCACGGCAAAGGTCTTCCGCGCAAGCGGCTCAGCCCCGGCGGGTATGTAGTCGGCAATGGCTGTGGTGGAGAAATATGTCTGGTCCTCGCGCAGCACGTTGTCGCGGTCGAGCTCATAGACACTCAGCTGCATGGGGTTGTCGGCATCGCCATAGTAGTTGGTGAAATAGAGGCGCACCTCGACGCTGTCACACACGGGAAAGCCCTCGGCATCGAGCTTGAGCTGCTCGAGCGGGGGCAGGGTGAAGTTCTCGAAGGTGTGGAACTGTGCCATGAACTCGGCACGTATCTCGCTGTCGGTCTCGGGATCAACGACGCGCCCGAGATATGCCTTGACGGTGTTTGCCTGCACGCGTTCGATGCGCTGTGAGCGCGTGGTGACGGCAAAGGTCTGGGATGTCGATGCCACGTCGTCGGTCTCGGCGTAGATGCCGAGCGATGCCGTGTCATCGTCGCACGCCACAAGCGTTGCCACGGCCACGGCGGCTATGTAAAGATGTCTGAAAGTCATGCTAAGTGATTTGATGGTGCAATGCGCCAGCTGTGGCTAATCGTTTGCCTTGCCGGCGCTCCACACCTGGTCGAAGAATGCGAGGTTGTCGGCCAGGCTCTGAGGCTCGGCGACGTCGCCACCGCGGAACACGGGTATGCCACACGCAGCAGCATATTCCTCCAGCTCGGGATGCGGCTGCGAGGGCAGGGTGAGCAGTCCGTCGCTGTATTTCACCGCGAGCTTGTAAAGCTCGGTCTGCGTCATCACGGGTCCGAACTCGTCGAGCTCATTGCCCGTGAGCCCCTTGAAGAGATAGCTGCTGCGGAACTGCTCCGTGAGCGGCAGCTTGAGGTGTTCACCCCCGGGGGTGAACACCACGCGGCTGCTGCGGAAGGAGGGTTCCTCGTGGTAGGATGTCTTGATGTAGAGCGGTGCCATGGCCGATATCCAGCCGTGGCAGTGAATGACATCGGGCACCCAGCGCAGCTTCTTCACCGTCTCGAGCACCCCACGGGCGTAGAAGATGGTCCTCTCGCCATTGTCGGCATACTCGTTGCCCTGCTCGTCGCATGCTTCGAGGCGGCGCATGAAGTAGTCGTCGTTGTCGATGAAATAGACCTGCATCCTCGCGGCGGGAATGGATGCCACCTTGATGATGAGCAGGTGGTCGGTCTCGTCGATAATCATGTTCATGCCCGAGAGGCGTATGACCTCGTGGAGCTGGCATCGGCGCTCGTTGATGGTGCCCCATTTGGGCATGAAGGTACGAATCTCGCGGCCTTTTTCCTGTGTGTGCTGAGGCATCTTCCGGCCGAGCAATGCCATGTCGGTGTCTTCAACATAAGGGTTGATTTCCTGAGTGATGAAGAGCACTTTCTTTGTATTCATCTTGATAAGTCGTTTATGATAGGCTTGGGGTGAGGTAATGCTTTCGCACTGCAAAGATATAGAAAAAAAACGGGATAAAAGCAACGTTTGCGGCATGAAAATCAATTTCGGGCTTATTTTTTGCGATTTCTTTGCATTTTTGCTTCCGTATTTGACATTTTATGTGTTATTTTGCACCCGCTTTTGGGGGATTACCACCTCCCCCGGAACGTTACACACAAGAAATGACAACAGTTACAACTGTCAAGGAACTGAAAGTGCTGCTGGCCGACGCCCGCAGCGAAGGCCGTTCCGTAGGTCTGGTGCCCACGATGGGTGCCCTGCATGCCGGCCACGCCTCTCTGGTGCGCCGCAGCGTGAGTGAGAACGATGTCACCGTGGTGAGCATCTTCCTCAACCCCACTCAATTCAACGACAAGGGCGACCTCGAGCGCTATCCCCGCACCGTGGAAGCCGACTGCGCCCTGCTTCAAAGCCTGGGCACCACCATAGTCTTCACGCCTACGGTGGCTGAGGTATATCCCGTGCCTGACACGCGCGTGTTCAGCTATTCCCCGACCGACACCGTCATGGAGGGTGCCTACCGCCCGGGCCACTTCAACGGAGTGTGCCAGGTGGTGTCGAAGCTCTTCGACATGGTGGAGCCCGACCGCGCCTATTTCGGCGAGAAGGACTTCCAGCAGATTGCCGTCATCCGCCGCATGGTGGCCGACCTGAGCTATAACATACAGATTGTGCCGTGTCCCGTGGTGAGGGAGGAGAGTGGCCTGGCCATGAGCAGCCGCAACACCCTCCTCAGCGCCGACGAGCGCGCCACGGCGGCTGCCATTTACCGCACGCTCGAGCGCAGCCGTGCCTTTGCCTCCTCCCACAGCGTGGCCGAGACACGCGACTACGTCGTGCGCAACATCAACAGCGTGGCCGGCCTGGAGGTGCAATACTTCTCCATCGTCGATGGCGACACGCTGGCCGACGTGGCATCGTGGGACGATGCTCCGAGCGTGGTGGGATGCATCACCGTGTTCTGCGGCGCCACGCCCATCCGCCTCATCGACCACATACGCTACCGCTAACGTGCGCCGCCCCGGCGCTGCCTTACAACCCACCGCGCGGCACCAGAGGTGTGCCGCGCGCCCCAAAAGCCCACTGACGTGTTTATTGAAGTACTGAAAAGCAAGATTCACTGTGCCCATGTCACCGAGGCCAACCTCAACTACATGGGCAGCATCACCATTGACGAGGCGCTCATGGATGCCGCCGGGCTAGTAGCCGGCGAGCGCGTTCACATCGTGAACAACAACAACGGCGAGCGCTTCGACACCTACATCATCACCGGCCCCCGCGACAGCGGATGCATCTGCCTCAACGGTGCTGCGGCGCGCAAGGTGCAGGTGGGCGACGTGTGCATCATCATGTCCTATGCCACGATGACGCCCGACGAGGCCCGCGCCTTCAAGCCACGAGTGGTGTTCCCCGACGCCGCCAACCACCTCGTGGGTTAGGCCACACCACATGCTGGCGCGGCACCCGTCCGCCACCACTGCCCTACCCTCCCGCTGGGCCGCCGTTGTCGCCAGCGGCGGGCCAGCGGCCATGTATGTCGTGGTAGAGATAGTCGGGATAGTCGGCTGGCAGCACTCCGGCCGGGAAGAGTTCGGCAAATAGCTCGTCGAGCACTTCGGCCTTCATATCCACGGCGCACCTCAAGTGAGGCAGCGCCTCTTTTTTCTTGCCGCCGTTGATGAGGCATGCGGCGATGTACGCCTGGCAGTTGGCGTGCTGCATGTCGGTGTCGGCACGCGTGTCGGCCTCGCGGAACATGGGCAGCGCGAGGTCGTCGTAGTAATATTCGTAGAAAAGAGCCGCAGCGCGGTAAAGCGTATCGGCGGCATGAGGGGCATCGGCCTTCTGCGCTGCCGCCACATAGTCGGCGGCACGTCGCGGCTGCTTGGTGAGCAGGCAGATGCGCACGCGCATGAGTTGCAGCTCGGCACGCTCCGCATCGGTGGCAGCGAAGCCCTCGGCGGCATCGACGTGGTCCAAGGCATCCACACAGTGGCCGTTGGCGCTCAATGCCATGGCCATCATCTCGTGGGCATAGGCCATGCTGGGCGCATCGGGTGGCAGGAGCTGCAAGGCGCGACGTGCGGCATCGAGCGCCTCGTTGTTGCGGTCGGTGTCGAGCAGGGGTTGCACGTCGTAGAGCCAGTGCTCGGCATCGTCGGGCTGGCACTGCTGCAGCTCGCTGTAGATGTCGTGGGCCTCTGCGGGGTGGCCGTCGGCGCTGAGGAGCCATGCCTTGAGCTGTCGGGCCCGCACGTTGTCGGGGTCTATGGCGAGGGCATAGTCCACGCTCTCCATGGCGCGCTCCATGTCGCCCATGCCGCAGCTTGCCTCGGCGGCCCAGTTCCATGTCTCCACGTCGAAGGCTTCCTCGTCGAGCATCTTCTCCACGTATGCCATGGCAGGCTGGAAGAGTTCCTCGCTGATGTAGATGTCGGCGAGCAGCTCCCATGTCGAGTACCAGTCGGGAGCAATGTCCTCGAGCTTGTGGCCGAGCGTCATGGCCGAGTCCATGTCGCCGTGGTCAAAGAAGATGTAGGCGGCATCGTAGAAGAAATAGTCGAGGTCCTCGTCGATGTCGGTGGCAGCGACGGTGACCACATAGTCCAGCGCGTGGGCATTCTCCTTACGGCACACCATGACCTCAGCGCGCAGCAGCGCCGCCTCGCGGAAGTTGTCGGCATCGAGTTCTGAGGCCAGCTCCTCGGCAGCGGTGAGGTCGCCCTCGCGCAGGGCGCGGCGAGCGCGGAACACCGTCACCTCGACAGCGTCGGGGTGCAGCGTCATGGCGAAGTCTATGACCTCGTCGGCGGCCTCATCGTCCTCGGCCAGCATGGAATAGTAGTCGGCCAGGTCGGCCAGGTCCTCGGCATCCATGTAGCCCATCTGCCCATTCTGCAGCATGGACTCCCATCGCTGTAGTATGGCCTGGAAGTCCGCTGACTCGAAATATCGTCGGTCGTCTCTGTTCACTTCTTCTTGAACGTGTCCTTGAGCCCCACGGTCTTGTTGAACACGAGGTGGCCGGGCAGCGAGTCGGTGTCGATGTTGAAATAGCCTATGCGCTGAAACTGCAGATAGGTGAGTGGCGCCATGTCGGCCACAAAAGGCTCGACGTAGCAGTTGCTGTACACGTGGAGCGAGTCGGGGTTCATCATCTGGCGCATGGCATCCACGGGCGTGAGGCCCTCGTCCTGCAGACGTGCAAGCTCGTCGCGCGGGTTCTCCACGCTCCACAGGCGCTCATACATGCGCACCTCACACGGCAGGCAGTGGTCTGTGGCGAGCCAGTGGAGGGTCTTGCCCTTGATCTTGCGGTCGGCGCCGGGCAGTCCGCTGCGCGTGTCGGGGTCGTAGGTGGCATAAACGCACGTCACGCGGCCCTCGTCGTCGTAGTCGCAGGGGTGGTTCTCGTCGCACTTGATGATATATGCGTTCTTCAGGCGCACCTCCTTGCCGGGGGCCAGGCGCATGAACTTCTTCTCGGCCTCGGGCTGGAAGTCGTCGCGCTCTATCCACAGCTCGCGTGCGAAGGTCACGGTGTGTGTGCCTTCCTCGGGGCGCTCGGGGTTGTTGACGGCGGTGAGCTGCTCCGTCTGTCCCTCGGGGTAGTTGGTGATGACGAGGCGCACGGGGTTGATGACGGCAGCCACGCGCGTGGCACGCTGGTTGAGGTCGTCGCGCACGGCGCTCTCGAGTAGGGCGAAGTCGTTGAGCGCATCGTAGGTTGTGTAGCCTATCTTGCCGATGAAGGCCAGGATGCTCTCGGGCGAGTAGCCACGGCGGCGCAGCCCGCAGATGGTGGGCATGCGTGGGTCGTCCCACCCGCTCACCATGCCGTTCTCTACGAGGGCCAGGAGGTTGCGCTTGGACATGAGCGTGTAGTTGAGGTTGAGCTTGTTGAACTCCGTCTGACGCGGGCGGTTGTCCTCGATGGCGTCCGTCTCGCCGCGCCACTCCTTCATCCATGTCACGAAGAGGTCGTAGAGGGGGCGGTGCTCCACAAACTCCAGCGTACACCACGAGTGTGTGACACCCTCGAGATAGTCGCTCTGCCCGTGGGTGAAGTCGTACATGGGATATGCGTTCCACTTCGAGCCAGCATGCACATGTGGCATGTTGAGCACGCGGTAGATGAGCGGGTCGCGGAAATGCATGTTGGGATGGGCCATGTCGATCTTGGCGCGCAACACGAGGGTGCCGGGGGTGCATTGTCCGCTGTTCATGTGCTCGAACAGACGCAGGTTCTCCTCCACGGGGCGGTCGCGCCAGGGGCTGTTGATGCCCGGCGAGGTGGTGGTGCCTTTCTGGCGGGCTATCTCCTCGCTGCTCTGCTCATCGACGTATGCGCGTCCCTGACGGATGAGCCACACGGCGAAGTCCCACAGCTGCTGGAAATAGTCGGAGGCATAGAAGATGCTGCCCCACTCGAAGCCCAGCCAGCGTATGTCCTGCTCTATGGCGTCCATGTACTCGGTGTCCTCCTTCTGCGGGTTGGTGTCGTCGAAGCGCAGGTTGCACACGCCGCCGTATTTCTTTGCCAACCCGAAGTCGAGGGCTATGGCCTTGGCGTGGCCTATGTGGAGATAGCCGTTGGGTTCGGGCGGGAAACGTGTCTGGAAGCGTCCGCCGTTCTTGCCTTCGGCCAGGTCGCCTACTACTTTCTGCTCTATGAAGTTGAGACCTCGCAGGTCGGTTGTCTCGATGTTTGTTGTCTCTGCCATGATAGTGATGTTATGATGGGGTTATTGTCCCAGGGCGTTGAGCTGGCTCTGGTACTGGGCGATGTATTTGCCGAGAATGTCGAACTCGATGTTGACCACGCTGCCCACGGCGATGGAGTGGAAGTTGGTGACGTCGAAGGTGTAGGGGATGATACACACGGAGAAGCTGCCCCGCGTGGGGCGGCACACGGTGAGGCTGACGCCGTTGACGGTGACGGAACCCTTATCGACGGTGAAGTAGCCGCGGCGCACCATCTCCGGGGTGCTCTCGTACTCGAAGGTGAACTCATAGCTCCCGGCCTGGTCCTCGATGCGCGTGCAGCGCGCCGTCTGATCCACATGGCCCTGCACGATGTGGCCGTCGAGGCGCCCGCCCATCTGCATGGAGCGTTCCACGTTGACCTCGTCGCCCACGCGCAGCTGGCCGAGGTTGGAGCGCTCCAGCGTCTCGCGCATGGCGGTGACGGTGTAGGTGTCGCCATTGGTGCTCACCACCGTGAGGCACACTCCGTTGTGGGATACGCTCTGGTCTATCTTCAGCTCCTGTGCGAAGGAGCAAGTGAGCGTCAGGTGTATGTTGTCCTGCTCGTGCTCGATGGCCGTGACCACGGCCGTTGTCTCTACTATGCCTGAGAACATGTTTTCAAGTGTTTAGTTGGCCAAAGGCTGCAACGTTGGATGATTAACGTGTGCAAAGGTACGACAAATTAATGGTATCGCCACATATTATTCAAAAAAAAATAATCATTATCCGCAATCCAACCACCAGCAACTACGCAACGCGGCCTCCTTTCAAGAGCTGGGGAGGCGTCCACGGCCCTCGGGCAAGTGGGCGTGAGGCATTGCACACTGCGCCCCACCTATGTTCGAATGCCGGATATACAGGTCGCGAAGTCACGAAGATGCGAAGTATTTATCCTCACACAAAATCGAGCCCCGCCGCATCGTCGCGACGCAGCGAGGCCATCAAAGCCTATAGGACTTCTTAGTGAATGTGAAATGCATAACGTCAACATGTCAACTCATCGACTTGTCAACTCATCGACATCTCACACCACTCTGTTACTAACTGCTTTATTGAAATCAAGTCATCTTACTGTTTCTGTTCGACCCTCTTCGGCTGCTTGTTGAAGCGCCAGACGGCATGGAGCAACACGTAGCGGGGCATGACGTTGGTGTAGGTCTCGGTGCGGCCTTGTGCGTTCATCGTGCGGGTGACGTTCGAGAGTTGTCCGAGGATGTCGAAGCCGTCAATGAGGACGAGGAACTTACCTTTGAAGAAGGGGCGGGAGAGGCGGGCGTTCCATACGAAGTCGTTGGTGTTCAGCTGCGGGTCGGCATAACCCGTGCGGGAGTAGAGGTTGAGGTCGGTAGAGAGGTCCAGCTTCCACGGCAGCTTCAGGATGGCCGAGAGGGATGTGCGGCAGTTGAAGGCGCTGAAGTTAAGCCCATCCCCTCCCTGGGGAGGGGATCTGCGGTCGCTGGTGAGGCGTTCCCACGTGGGCTGGCAGGTGAACTCGAGGTGTTGTTTGCCGATGTCGGCCTTGACGGAGGGGGAGAAGGAGAGGTTGAGGCGGTGGACGGTGGAAGGGGAGGGACGCGACAATGTCGCGTCATAGGGGACAGAGGAGGAATTACTGAGAGGGGCGGTGCCTATCATGTCCACGCTCTGGATGAGGGTGAGGTGCAGGGGGAGGTCGATGCTCACCTTCTGGGCGGTGCCGAAGTTGTGGTGGAATGTGTAGCCGCCGTCGCTGGTATAGTTGCCGTTGACATTCTCGGGGCGGTAGGTGCGTGCGCCCGTCTGGGTGTCGTAGGTGTAGCCCATGGCCACGGCGTTGAAGGTCTGGACGTGGTGCCATTCCCACCGCTGGAAGCTCTGCTTGGAGCGTAAGGCGAAGTAGGCCCCGAAGTCCACCTTGCTGCTTTTGCGCAGGCGTGTGTTGCCTAAGCGGACGTTCATCGGGTCGGAGTCGTCGCGCAGGTCGATGCGGTGTTCCAGCTCGGGCAGCGTCTCGTGGATGCCCATGGTGATGCCGAGCTGGTGTCCGCCCTTGAAGTCGAGGAAGGTGTTGTCATCAAGGTTGAAGGTGACGGCGGTGCGATGGAGGGTGGTATCAATGCTGCCGCGTTGGTAGTCGAGGCCCTGGTGGTGTAGGGTGATGTCGCCGTTGAGCAGCGTCCATATCTGGCCGTAGGAGGCCTTGTTGAACTTGTAGCCGAGGTTGATGTCCAGCTTGTGGCGGTTCTCGCGGGAGTGGCTGTCGAAGCTGTTCGCGCGGTCCATCACCTGGTGGTAGTCGGTTACAGAGGGGAGAAGAGACCCACCCCCAGCAGACCCACCCCCCGCCCTCCCTATACGGGAGGGAGCGGTTACCTTTGGAGATGGGAGAGACTGCCAGTCAGAACATTCCACTCCCTCCCTCACAGGGAGGGTGAGGGGTGGGTCTTGGAGAAGTGGGTCTTGTTCTTCCAGCAGATACAGCGTCGAGCGGTGGTGCTGCCATCGGTGCTCGAAGTAGTAGGTGGCGTGAATTGCGCGCCAGCCTTCGCCCAAGGGGATGTTGTAGCCGAGGTTGAAGTAGGCTTTGCCGTCGCGGATTTCCTTCCATGCCTCCTCGCGACTATGACGCCGCCGGTATTCAGC
>JAFSVI010000021.1 GCA_017445145.1 Bacteroidaceae bacterium
GATGGCACCGAGGGCTATTGCCTCGTCGCCAAGGAGAAGACGTTTCAGTTACTATTTAGCGATTTACGATTTGAGGGGTGTGCGGCTGGCAGCCGCACGCACAGGACGAAAGGGGGCGGCGGGGGCGCAGGGGGAAGGGGTGAGGGGTGAAGGGTTGTGCGGCTGGCAGCCGCACGCAATGGACGAAAGGGGGGCGAGAAGGGACGGACGGAAGAGGGAGCAGGGGACAGGGCGGAAGGGGCGGAAGGCGGAAGCGAGCAAAGGAGGGCGAAGTGGCGGTTACTGCTTTTTGGCATCCTTGGCCAGCTGAACGATGACCTCTATGGGGTCTTGCTCCTTAAGCACGGGGAAGCGTTCGCGCAGGGTGAAGAGCTTGTTGATTTCGAGTTCGGCTGTTGCGGCACATTCTGTGTCGCCGCAGTCGGCGAGTTCGTAGCCGTAGGGGTGTATGATGACTGACGCTCCGGGGTAGTCGCAGAGGTGGTCCGTGCCAACGCGGTTCACTCCGACGACGTATGCCTGGTTCTCTATGGCTCTTGCCCTGAGTAGTGCGGACCACTGTGTGATGCGCGTCGTGGGCCAGTTGCCGCAGTATATGATTACGTCGTAGTCTCCAAAGTTGCGGCTCCATAGCGGGAAGCGCACGTCGTAGCACACTTGGAGTAGGAACCTCACCCCTCGAAATTCCACCACCTTGCGCTCTTCTCCCGAGCTGTATGGCCACTCTCCACCGTAGATG
Source organism: Bacteroidaceae bacterium (assembly GCA_017445145.1). GTDB lineage: Bacteria > Bacteroidota > Bacteroidia > Bacteroidales > Bacteroidaceae > Physcousia. Next base: position 740 of record JAFSVI010000021.1, read on the forward strand.
AAGAGGTGTCGCTTGTCGTAGAAGGCGTATGTCCCGTCGGGCATGACGAAGTATGCGCGGTTGACGTATCTTGCCCACGGTATGTTGGGCCGTTCGAAGTTGTTCTCTATGACATGTCCATCGACCATGGCATTGTTGCTTCGTGGAGTGTCGCTGTGGATAGCGATAGGCACGGAGCCGCAGATGGCGCAGTCGAGCTGTTTGGCCATGCGGCGCATCCATTGCAGTGTGGGTCCGTCGTCGTCGGGTTCAGCCACCACCTCGGGCAGTGTGCCGAATCCGGCTGTGAATACCTCTGGCAGCACGATGAGGTCGGTGGGTTCCAGTTTGAGGAACTTCTCTTCGAGCACCCGCCTGTTTTCCTCTGGGTCTGCCCAGCGGATGTCGTGCTGCATGATTGTTACTTTCAGGTTGTCTGTCATCGTGAGCTGTGTGTCGTGTGTGTATGTGTGTAAGTGCTATTTGCCTAATGCTTGTCGCAGCTGGCGTGTGGCCCGGGCGATCATGTCGGCCGTTCCGCTGCCGTCGCTGACGTATTTCACCACCATCTGCGCATAGTCGCTGGCCTGGCGCAGGGCTTCGGATGGTGCTGTGGCGCGTTGCGCCTCGTCGAGCAGTGGTAGCAGCTCGTCGAGGTCCTCGAGTTCCGGCAGGTTGCCGGGTCGCATGGTGTTGAGGGCTGTGTTGAGAGCTGTTGTCATCTCGTCGATGGCCTCCTGGCTCAGGCTGCGCTCGGCGTCGTCGCAGAGAGCCCGTGCGCGGTCGTAGTGCTCCATGAGCCGTGCGAATCCGTGTGGCGCCCAAGGCGCGTATTCCGGCACCTTCACCTGCAGCTGTTGCCACGCCGTCTGTGCGTCGCGTCGTGCGCGTGCTGTCTGCATGGCTTCCTTGAGGCGGCTGTCGTCGGCGCCGGCGTTGCCGTTGGGCGCGGCCTCCGCCACGGGTTCTCCGGGCATGAGCATGCGGAAGTAGTGTGTGGCGTGACGGTCGGCGTCGTAGTCGGGAATGAGGCTTGGGGTTATCTTGTCGATGTCGCCGGCGGCGATGTCGAGTGTTGCCTGCTGCCATGTGCTGATGCCCGTTGCCGCCATGACGAGTGGTCCGCGCATGATGGCGCCGCACCATTCGGGCTTGAAGCGCGTGGCAGGTTGGTTCTTCCCTGTTGCTGCCACCTCCATCTTGTCGGGTCCGAAGTCGATGTGCGTGGTGAACGGCATGATTACTTCTACGCTGTCTGCGTCTGTCCATCGGCGCACGGGTATGGTGACGTAGCTCGATGGCTGGTAGCGGCTGCAGATGCTGCGTCCGTTCAGCCGCACGTCGAAGCCCTCGGTGGCCCAGTATGGCACACGCAGCTTCATGGCGAAGCGTGCTTTGCCGCGGCTGATGCGTAGTGTGGTGCGTTCGGCCGGCCACTGGCACTGCTGGCTTATGGTGACGCCCTTGGCATCCCACCGCGCCTCTGTGGGCATGTAGAGAGCCACCCAGATGGTGTCGTTGGCGGTGAAGTATGCCGCTTCCTGGTACTTGACGTGGTTCTCAGCGCCAGTGCCACCGCAGCATGTGGATTGCGGCGTCTCGTTGCCCCATGGCTTTGATGCGTCGAGGCCCACGGCATACTGGTAGAGCACGGCGTAGCTGTCGGGTCGCAGCGAGCCCACGATCTGGTTGGCGAGCACGCGCTCGTAGTAGTCCATGTAGCGTGCGTCGTTGGGGTGGTAGGTGTTGAGGTCCTTGGTGAGCTTTGCCAGGTTGTAGGCGCAGCATGTCTCGTTGAGCGTTGGCTCGGGGTATGTGCTGCGGTCGTGCCAGTCGGTGCCGACGTTGGTCGTCATGGCCAGCATCTGCGCGTATGGCTGGCGGAACATCTCCCCGTTGCCCACGCCGCCCATGGCATAGCGGTAGCGTCCCTGCACGAGTGTCCAGAAGTTCTCCGCCAGGTCGTAGTAGCGCGGTGCGGCTCCTGCGCGGAAAGCCCTTAGTGCTCCCGTGACCATGGGTATGTGCTGGTTGGCGTGCCGTGTGCGTATGGCGTCGATGTTGCGTGTGAGAGGGTCGAAGAATGCGGGGCTGTCGAAGCATGTGGCAGCCTCGAGCAGACGTCGGCTGTCGTCGGCATCGTCCACGAGTTCTGCCAGACGTGCAAGAGACTCCGCCATACCTCCCACCTCGCCGGCGATGTACATGTTCCACATCTCATAGCGGTTGCCGGGGCGCGCGCGTCGCTGCTCCTGCGTGCCGCTGCTATTGACGAAGGTGCGGTAGTGCATGCGGTTCCACACCCACAGCCCCATGTCGCGTGCTATGAGCAGCGCCTTGCCGGCAACGGCCTTGTCGCCGACGAGCGTGGCGATGTCGATGAGTCCTGCCAGCTGCTTGTGTACGCTGTAGTAGGGTGCCCATACCCACTGCTCGTTGTTGTAGGCGCGGTACATCTCGATGAGCGCGCAGTGGTGGGCCGGTATGGCGTTGAGGTAGCCGTAGCCGTAGTGGGCATAGTCGCGTTTGTAGCGGTCGAAGTCAGCCCATGTGCCCTGCATGTTGCGCAGCTCGTCCTCGGGTGCGAAGTCGCGTGCCTCGCGGTAACGTCCGAGGCTGTCGTCGAAAACGAATGTGCGCTCCTGGCATGCGCGTAGCTCGTTGACCATGGTGCGTATGTTGTCGAGCAAGCGCTGGCGGCGTGCCGGGTCGGGGCATCCTGCCCATGCCTGTGCCAGCGCGCTCATGTAGTGTCCGCTGCCGTGGCCTTTGAGCTTTGTTGTCGGCGAGTCCCATCCGTCGGCCTCGGGGTAGCCGTCGGTGGGCAGGCCGTAGGTGTCGCGGTAGTTGTAGAGCTGCTGCCGCACGTCGAGTGTCAGCAGGTGGTCAATGTCGAGGTCGCGGTTGCGTGTGAGGCGGTTGTCGCCGGTGAGACGCACGCTGCCGAGCGGCAGTGGTTCCGCCACGGGCTTTGGTGCCGGTGTGGGATATGTGCCGTGCGTGACGGTGACGTGTGCCATGATGGGTTGCCCCTGTGTGGTGGCGTTGTCGCCCAGGATGTAGCCTCTGACGTCGTAGGCCGAGCCAGCGGGGTGCTGTGTGCTGTCGGCCAGTGCGAGTTCTGTGGCAGGTGCTGCTATGGGCCATTTCACCTGTCGCCACTCGCCGCTGCCGTCGGTGTATTGCACCCATGCGCGGTAGGGCAGCCGTGGCACAGTGCCCACGGGTGCTTGGAGGCGTATGTCCTCGACAAGTGCTATGGTCTTGATGACGCCGGCATGGGCTGTGATGGCAGCCATGAGGGCTATAGAGCAAAGGAGCTTTCTCATTGTGGCGTGTGTGTTCTGCAATTTGGGCGCAAAGGTACTGAATGTGTGGGAGAAAGCGCGTTGCCCAACGATTAAAGAGTGTTAAAACGCCACGAAATGTGCGGCTGTGTGGCTCATGCTTTGTCTATGAGGCACACGGCGTATGCCGCTATCCCCTCCTCGCGCCCTGTGAAGCCGAGGCGCTCGGTTGTGGTGGCTTTGATGCTGACGTCGTCGGTGTCGATGCCCATGACGCTTGCCAGGCACTGTTGCATGGCGGGTATGTGTGGGTTGAGCTTTGGCCTCTCGGCGCATACTGTGGCGTCGATGTTGCCGACGCGGTAGCCCTTGGTGGCTATGAGGTCCACGGTGCGGCGGAGCAGTATCTTGCTGTCGATGCCGTCGGTGTCGGCGGCGGTGTCGGGGAAGTGGAAGCCAATGTCGCGCATGTTGGCGGCGCCAAGCAGGGCGTCGCAGATGGCGTGGATGAGCACGTCGGCGTCGCTGTGGCCCAGGAGGCCCAGGGAGTGGTCGATGCGGATGCCGCCGAGCCAGAGCTCGCGGCCTGCCACCAGCTGGTGGACGTCGTAACCAAAGCCTATTCGCATGGGGAGGGGTGGGGGTTAAAGGTGGGGCTCGCGGCACAGCCGCTCGCCACGGGACACTCAGCGGTGCTGGCGGGGGCGGTGCTGGCCGGAGGCGGGGGGGGGCTGGGGGTGCTGGCCGCGGTCGCTGGTGGGTGCGGGGGCGCTGGCCGGGGGTGCTGGCGGGGCGGGTTATCTGCGCTTTCTGCCGAAGAGGTCCTTCATGCCGTCGAGGTCGAAGGCGAGTGTGAAGCGCATGGTTTGGTCGAGGGGGTTGGACTGTGCTGTTGAGAATACGTATGCGGCGTCGAGTGCGAATACGCTCATGTGGAAGCCGGCGCCGGCTGTGATGTACTTTCTGTTGCCCTTGTTGGCGGCCTCGTCGTGGTAGCCAACGCGGACGAAGAAGCGGTCGTTGTAGCTGTACTCGGCACCGATGCTCCACTGTATCTCCTGCAGCTCCTCCTTGAATCCGCCTGGTGCGTCGGCAAAGCTCTTGAAGATGCCTGCGATGGGCGATATGTCGTAGTATTCGCGCTGCACGCGGTCGGTGTAGTCGTTGTCTGTCTCGTCCTCTTTGCGTTTTGGGTACGTTGGCACGAGCATTTTGTTTATGTCCGTGGCGATGGAGAAGCGGTTGTACTGGTCGAAGGGTATGGTGAGGTTGAGTCCGAGTCTGAGGTTGGTGGGTATGAATTCCGAGTTGTCGGTGCCTCCGTAGCTTATCTTGGAGCCTATGTTGCTGATGTTGAGGCCTGCGGCGAGGTTACACTCGCGGTTGGCGATGATGACGTAGTTGCTGTAGTACATGGCGATGTCGGCGGCAAAAGCCTTGCCGGCTTTGCTCTCGGAGGTGTAGTCGTAGGTGATGTCGGAGTATATGAAGCGCATGCCCACACCCATGGAGAAGTATTCGGATAGCATACGCGAGTATGCGACATCCACTCCGAGCTCGTATGGCTTGATGGTCATGCCGTTGGTGGCTCCGGCCTCGTCGCCCCACCCGAGTTCAACCTCACCGAGTGAGAAGTACCTGAGCGATGCCGAGAGGGCAGAGTAGTTGCCGATGCGGTAGAATCCCGATACGTTGGCGAGGTTGATGTCGCTGACGATTTTGCGTAGCCACGGTGTGTAGCTCACGGCGAGCCCTGCTCGTCCCACGCAGAAGGGGTACTTAGCGGGGTTCCAGTACTGCGAGTTGACGTCGGCCTCGGTAGCGGCTCCTACGTCGCCCATTCCTCCGCCTCGTGCGTCGGGTGCTATGGATAGTGACGTGACGCTTGTGGTGACGGGGTTGAACATGTTCTGCTTGTCCTGCGCGGCGGCTGTTGCCGCGAGGGCGATGAGGCATGTGAGTGCTGCTGTTCGCATCCGTGTCTGTAGGTGTGTGTTGTTCACGTGAGTGTGGTTGTGGGTTATCGTTGGCAAATGTGTTGTGGCTGTCACTTCCTGCGGTTGATGACGATCTTCTGCGACTTGGTGGCCTCCTCGGCGCTGTCGCATCGTATGCGTGCGCGGTAGAGGTATATGCCGCTGTGGAGTGGCATTCCGCTGCCTGAAGTGAGGTTCCACGTTATGGCGTAGATGCCGTTGGCGCTGCTTCCGCTCTCGGTGTGTGTCCACATGAGTCGTCCGGCGAAGTCGAACACCTCGATGGTGAACTCGCATGGGCTTCCCGGGCGGTCGTAGTGTAGCAGGAACTGCGTCTGTGTGGTGGCGGGGCTTTGCGATGCCGTTAGCTTGACGATGTTGGTCTTTATGGTTGGATCGACGATGCACCGCAGTTGCGCTGTGGAGTAGTTGTTGAGCAGGTCCCATGCTCGGAAGAGCATGTTGTGTTCGCCCTCCTCGAGAGCGGGTATGCTGAACGCCACTGTGCCGTGGCTGTAGTCGCCGAAGTGGCTTGTGTAGTAGTCGTTGAGGTTGTAGGTCGTTGCGGGGTTGTTGTCGATGATGAGTTCTATGTCGTGGCCGAGGCTGTTGCCGGAGGCATTGATGCCGCTGGGGTCATGCAGCTGTGCGACGAAGTATGGCGTTGCGCCCACCTTGTCGCCGTCGGCGAAGGTGTCGTTGTTGAGGTAGGCGGTGATGTCGGGGCCGGTGGTGTCGTCGAGGCCCGGCAGTGTGCCTCCCACGGCGAAGTCGTGGCAGTAGCCGTTGGCCTCGGTGCGCCGGTCGTTGCTCACGGCGAAGAGCACGAGTCTGCCCGCCTCGTCGCTGTACTTGATGTCGATGGGCACGGGGCATGTGATGGCGAATCCTCCCTGTGCCACGCTGTCGGCGCCGGTGTAGAGCAACTTGTCGTAGGCGCGGTACCAGAATGCTGTGTCCACGCTGGCATTGTTGCGGCATGTGACGCGGCTTTCGCTGTCGTAGAGGCGTGCGGTGACGGTTCCTGTGAAGTCGGGCATGGTGTTGCCGTCGGGGTCGGCGATGTGTCCGGCGAATCGCACCCGCTGTCCGGCCTTTATGGCGAATCCCTCGGGCAGGTGGTCGATGTGCTGTCCGTCGATGCTGTCGATGACGACGCGGTTCTCCACGCTTCCGAGGCGCAGTGCGGGGTCGCCGAGGAGCGCGTAGTGCAGTTTGTTCTCGTAGTTGCCCACCTCCATGTTGCCCGTGATGAGGCTCACCTTGGCGCTGCGCACGGCGTCGCCGAGGCGGTTGGGTCGCCCGTCGGTGTCTGTGCCGAGCACCGCCTGGCAGAACATGCGGTTCATCTGCAGGTTGTTGTTGGCATACACGGTGCGTGCGGTGCCGTAGAAGGCTATTGCCATGCCGTTGGCGTTGAGCATGGCCGTTTCGCCGAGGTTGTCGGTCTGCGTGTCAAAGGGCATGACGTCGCACGCGGCGGTGACCCACAGCGCCGGCCGCGGCGCCACGATGTTCTGGAAGTCCTCGATGCGCAGCACCTGCTCGTGTGAGAGGCAGTAGGTTGCGGCGTGGCCGGTGTAGTTGAACATGAGCGCGCCCTCCTGTATCTGCTCCTTGAGGACCTGCGCCAGCTGCGGGTAGCGGAAGCCCGTGGAGGCTGCCACGCGTATGTAGTTGTCCCACATGGTCTTGCGCACCTCCACCTCGGGGTTGAGGCGTGCGATGACGCGCGCCACGCTGTCGGCATACAGCATGTGTATGTTGCCGTCGTCGTTGGCCGTGCCGTCGTCGCCCAGCACGTTGATGACGTTCTTCCACGCCCCGGCTTGTTCGTTGTTCATGTATGCCACGGTCTTGTCCACGAGGTTGCGTGCCTCGGTGAGCGTGCGCACGGGGAAGCGTCCCACGCCGATGTCGGTCTTGTCGCGCGTGAGTGCTGCGCCCTCGCCGTCGTCGAGTAGGCCGAAGTAGTCCTCCATGACATAGCAGCGTGTGTCGCTGACGGAGTTCTCGCTCTCGAAGGCGAGCAGGAAGTTGTCGGGGTCGTAGGTGAGCCATGCCGGCGAGAGCATGCGGTTGTCCCAGGCGCAGTCGCCAAAGAGCAGCAGGTAGCGCGGCGCGTCGTCGGTGTCGGCGGCGCGGTCGTAGAGCATCTTGAGGTATCGGCGGTAGGCTGTGGCGTCGGGCGTCCCGCTTGAGAACTCGTTGTAGATGCGGTCGGCTCTCACGACGGCCACCCGCATGCCGTCGAGGGCGCGGTGGGCCTCGGCGAGGCGTTGTGCCTCGCTGTCGAAGATGCCGCTTGTGGGGGTTATGATGAGCATGTCGATGGGCTCTGTGGCGTGCAGGTCCTGGTTCTCGATGGTTGCGGCGTAGGTGGGTGTGGGGTATGTTGCTGCGGCGTTGGCGTCGAAGGCCACATAGCGGTGGCTCTCGCCGTCGCCTTCGATGTCGGCAAGCAGGAGGTGGTGCACGGAGCCGTCGGCGGCTGTGGAGTCGGCGGTGGTGGTGGGCAGTGCGGCTGCCGGCGCCCCGGGTTCGCCCAAGCGCCACACGGTGGGTGCCTGCCCTGTGGCATATTCTATGGCGAGGCGTGTTGGCGTCTGTGCTGTGTGTGCGAAGTGAATCTGCGGTATGTCGGCGCTGATGCGCATGAGGCCGGTGTATGCCAGCTCCAGGTAGTTGAGGCGTGCGGTGTTGCCGCGTGTTGTGGCGAGCTGCACGGTGTTGGTGGGCAGGACGCTGACGGGGTAGTTGCGCGTGGCGAGCGTGGCAGCGCTGTATGATGCCAGCGACGCTATGCTCATGGAGCCGAGCTGCGTGCCGTTGGCCGATGTGGTGAGTAATGTCTCGCTGGTGTTGGCGGCAGAGAATGCCACGGTGAGTGTGCCGTCGGTGGTGGCGGCGTGAGTGGGCAGCTGCAGCGTGTATGTGCGGCTGTTGCCGGTGGCAAAGTTGTAGCTCTCGAAGAGCTGGCGCCCGCCGCTGAACCAGGCATACTCCTGCGGGTCGTGGTAGGCCACGGCGGCGAAGGTGCGCACGGTGGCCCCGGGCGTCGTGGCGGGCTGCGGCGCTGTGGCCGGCGTGGTGGCCGGCGTGTCGGTCTGCGTGATGAAGTATGCCGCCTGGCGCGCGTAGTGGTTGATGACGTGTGTGCCGCCGTCGGTGTCGTCGAGGCCGTTGGCGAAGAAGAGGTAGCCGTCGGCCACGGGCAGCAGCGGCACCTCCTCGAGGTCGTCCCACTCGGCGCCCGTGAGCGTCTCGGGCAGACGGTGGCCGCCGTAGCCATAGACATGTATGTTGGCCGTGTTGGTGAAGCCCATCTGCGTGCGCAGCGCCTCGTTGGTGAGGCGGTAGATGCCGTCGGACGTCAGCGTGACCTTCACCCACCGGCCCTGGGCCAGCACGCTCGACGCAGCATAGCGCGCGGCACCCTCGCCGGCGGCGCGGCGCGGCGTGCGGCGTGCCGTGGCGGCCTTGGGGTGGGCCGTGATCTCCATCTTGAAGCTCAGGAGCTTGAGGTAGCTGCCGCCGCGCCTGACGATGGGCGTGAACGACACGTCGAGGTATCCCTGGCGGCGGCTCACACCCACGTATGTCTCCACGCGCAGCGTGTCGGCCACGAGGTGTGGCCTCGCTGCCGCCACGCGGCTCTCGTCGGCTGTGAGCGGCGCCCATTCGGGGTAGGCTATGCGCACGCTGTAGTCGTAGCGGCTGCAGTCGCTCTCGAGCGGCACCACCTCGTTGTAGGTGGGCAGCACGCTGTCGATGCGCAGCGCCTGCCAGTCCACCTGCGTGAAGGCCGACTGCGCGCGTGCGCCGCCGCCGCCGAGTGCCGTTGCCAGCATGGCGAGTGCTGCGATGATGCGTGTGCGTGTGATGATGTATGTGTGCATTCGGGTGATGGTGTGCGTTGGTGTGTGGTGTGTGGGGGGCGGGGTGGCGGTGTGTGTGGCGGCGGCAGTCATTTGACGTTGAAGGAGAGCAGGTGCTCGCCCTGGAGGTAGCCGTCGAGGTGGTCGTCGATGGCCACGGGACCCACTCCTGCCGGCGTGCCGGTGAAGATGAGGTCGCCCGTCTTGAGGGTGAAGAACTGGCTGATGTAGCTCACCAGCTCATCCACAGGGTGGAGCATCGCTGCCGTGTGGCCCGCCTGCACCTCGCGGCCGTTGCGGTGGAGGCTGAAGTGCAGGTCCTGCACGTCGCCCACGTCGGCCACCGGCACGAAGCGCCCCACGACGGCCGAGCCGTCGAAGCCCTTGCACAGGTCCCAGGGCAGCCCCTTGGCGCGCAGCTGCTCCTGCAGGTCGCGCGCCGTGAAGTCGATGCCCACGGTGACGGCGTCCACGTATCTGTGGGCAAAGCGCCGTGATATGCTCCTCCCCAGTCGCCCTATGCGCACGACGAGCTCGCACTCGTGGTCGCATCGCTGGGTGAAGTCGGGGATGAAGAAGGGCTTGCCGCCGGTGAGCAGTGCCGAGTCGGCCTTGGTGAACACGACGGGTGCTTCCGTTGTTAATAACGATTGTCGGAGCTCTTTATTGTGCTCGGCGTAGTTCATTCCTATTCCAAATATCTTCATAGCGGTTGTGGGGGTTGTTGGTTGTGGCGGCGCCGCCGGGTTGTGGCGCCGCCGTTTTGGTGTGCAAAGTTATGCATTATGGGCGATGTGGCCAACGTTTCTGTCAGAAATAAGCGCCTAGGCACGTTTTTTGTGGCAAAATGTTCTTCCGTTTCGCGGGAAAGCCTTACCTTTGCCGCCACATTTCGCCCAAACGGCAGCAAATCGTTAACGCGCCACGGTGGCGCCGGCACGCCAGCCGCCGCCCACCGCCCGCAAACCACATACACCACATGGACCAGACACCAATATCGCGCGAGCTCGTAGATGGGCTCATAGCCCAGATGGGCATACAGGATTTTGCCAAGGCCACCATACGCGAGGTGAAGCAAGTGGCAGCCACCGCCGAGAAGCAGAGCGGTGTGGAATTCATCAAGATGGAGATGGGCATCCCAGGCCTCCCTGCCGCCAGCGTGGGCGTCGAGGCACAGGTGGCCGCGCTGCGTGCCGGCATAGCCCACAGCTACCCCGACATACAGGGCCTGCCGGACCTCAAGCGCGAGGCGTCGCGCTTCGTGCGCGCCTTCGTGGGCGTCGATGTGGCGCCCGAGGGCTGCGTGCCTGTGAGCGGCTCCATGCAGGGCACCTTCGCCTCGTTCCTCACCTGCTCGCAGGCCCGCGCCGGGCGCTCCACGGTGCTGTTCATCGACCCGGGCTTCCCCGTGCAGAAGATGCAGCTGCAGGTCATGGGCGTGCCCTACGAGACCTTCGACGTGTATGACTTCCGCGGCCCGCTGCTGGGCCCGAAGCTCGAGAGCTACCTCCGCCGCGGCGACATCTGCGCCATCGTGTATAGCAACCCCAACAACCCGTCGTGGGTGTGCCTCACCGAGGAGGAGCTGGAGCAGATTGGCCGCCTGGCAACGCAGTACGACTGCATCGTCATGGAAGACCTGGCCTACTTCGCCATGGACTTCCGCAAGGACATGAGCGTGCCCTTCGAGCCGCCCTACCAGCCCACCGTGGCGCGCTACACCGACAACTACATGCTCCTCATCTCCGGCTCCAAGGCTTTCTCCTACGCCGGCGAGCGCATCGGCGTGGTGTGCATCAGCGACGCCCTCTTCCACCGCCACTTCGACGCGCTGGCCGAGCGCTACGAGGGCTTGCCCTTTGGCCTGGTGTTCTCCACGCGCATGCTCTATGCCCTCAGCTCCGGCACGAGCCATTCGGCGCAGTATGCCCTGGCCGCCATGTTCCGCGCCGCTGCCGACGGCACCTACCGCTTCCGCGACGAGGTGCGCGTCTATGGCGAGCGGGCGCGCCGCCTCAAGGACATCTTCCTCCGCCACGGCTTCCACATCGTCTATGACCGCGACGGCGACGAACCCGTGGCCGACGGCTTCTACTTCACCATTGGCCGCCGCGGCATGACCAGCGGCCAGCTCGCGCGTGAACTTATGTACTATGGCGTGTCGGCCATCTGCCTCGTCACCACAGGCTCGCACCAGGAGGGGCTGCGCGTGTGCACATCCTTCATCGAGGACCACCAGTACGACCAGCTCGACAGCCGCATGGCGCTCTTCGACCGCCTCAACCCCTGAGCCGCACCACACGCCGCGACATCAACCCCGCAGCTCCACGCACAATGCCCCGCCGCTCCACGCACAATGCCCCGACACACCGCGGCGAGTTTCCAAACTTGCCGCGGCAAGCATCGCAACTCACCGCGGCAAGCATCGCAACTCACCGCGGCAAGCAACACAACACACCGCGCCACGACAACCGCAGCGACGCGCCATCGCGGCACCGGCGCCGCCGCCATGACGCCGCGTCGCGCCGCCGGCGCCTTCCCACCATGGACAACGCAGATTTTTGCACATAACCTTCAATCATCAACCACAATGCTACACAACAAATTGATGCTGGCGGTGCTGCTGGCTATCATGAGCAGCACCTACGCCATGGGCCAACAGCCCAACACGACAACCACCGACAGCCTCGCCACCGGGGCACCCGAACAGACACTGCCACGCCGCCTCGTGGGCGACAAGGCACCACAATGGCTCAAGGACGTCAGCTCACGCCTCAACGTCCACGGCTACGCCCAGGGTGGCTACAACTACACCCACCAGGCGGGCGACGACAAGAACACATTCGAACTCAAGCGCGCACTGCTCTTCATCGACGCGCGCATCACGGACCGGTGGTCATTCTTGTTCATGCACGATTTCTCGAGCGTCGTGCAGGAATACTACACCGACTTCCGCATCACACGCAACAAGGCGCTCACCGTGCGCATCGGTCAGTACAAGAACGCCTACACGCTCGAAAACCCTCTCTCGCCGACCAACATGGAGACCATCGATGTCTATTCCGAGGGCGTCACCTACCTCGCAGGATGTGGCAGCGACCCTCTCTTCGGCGTGCAGTATGGCCGCGACATGGGCCTCTCGCTCTTCGGCGAGACCAACAACGGCTTCCTGGCCTACACCTTCCAGGTGATGAACGGCCGGGGTGTGAACAAGAAAGACGACAACCCCGAGAAGGACTTCATCGCACGCCTCGAGCTGCGCCCCGCCAAGGGGCTCAACATCGTGGCCACGGGGCAGGTGGGACGAGGCCACGCACAGGCTGCCTCGCCCTACAACCCCGACATCCTCCCCGGGCAAAACTATAAACGCAACCGCTGGTCGCTCGGCGCGCAATACACCGTCAGCTTCGCGCGCCTCCACGGCGAGGTGTTGCAGGGCTGGGACGGCAAGGCCACGAGCTGGGGCGCCTACGTCACCGGCAGCGTGCCGCTCGGCGTGAAGGGCCTGGAGGCCGTGGCAAGCTACGACTTCTTCAACTTCAACACCTCCCTCGGCATGGACCAGCACAAGGCCGTGGCCGGCCTGCAGTACTGGTTCTTCGGGCGCTGTCGCGCGCAGGTGCAGTATGTGTATAAGAGCGCATACCTCGACGGCGGCCGCTTCGTGCATGGCAACAGCCATGCCCTCATGTGCCAGATGCAGGTGCGCTTCAACTGACGCACCTCGTTTCCCAACTCACACAAGCCAAACAATCGCAGACAATGTTCATAAAAGTCTTTCTGACCATCATCTTCCTGGCCGTGATGGTTGGCGTGGGATTATACTCCCGCAAACAGGCCAGCTCTGTGGATGGATTCGTGCTCGGCGGCCGCAGCGTGGGCCCTTGGCTCACGGCCTTTGCCTATGGCACCTCCTATTTCTCGGCCGTCGTCTTCGTGGGCTATGCCGGGCAGTTCGGCTGGAAATACGGCCTCTCATCCACGTGGATCGGTGTGGGCAACGCCGTCATAGGCTCGCTGCTGGCGTGGCTCGTGCTCGGCCGCCGCACCAAACTCATGACGCAGCACATCGAGAGCCGCACCATGCCCGACTTCTACGGCACACGCTACCAGAGCCAGAGCCTGCGCGTCGTGGCCTCCGTCATCGCCTTCGTGTTCCTCATCCCCTACACCGCCGGCGTCTATAAGGGCATCTCCACGCTCTTCGAGATGGGCTTCGGCATACCGTATGAGTACTGCGTCATCGGCATGGCGGCATTCACCGCCGTGTATGTCATCTTCGGCGGCTACAAAGCCACCGCCATGAACGACTTCATACAGGGCATCATCATGCTCTTCGGCATCGTCACCGTCATCGCCGCCGTGCTCGCCTCGCAGGGCGGCCTCGCAGAGGCCGTGGCGCGTCTGGCCGAGCTGCCGGCCGACGACGCCGAGGGACCAGCCGCCTCCGTGGCCGGCACGGGCATGTTTGCCGACGTCTGGGGGCCCGACCCGTGGGGGTTGCTGGGCGTGGTGGTGCTCACCTCGCTCGGCACGTGGGGCCTGCCGCAGATGGTGGGCAAGTTCTACAGCATCACCGACGAGAGCGCCATCCGTCGCGGCACCATCATCTCCACGGTGTTTGCCTTCATCGTGGCCGGAGGATGCTACTTCCTCGGCGGCTTCGGGCGCCTCTTCGGCACACCGCCCATGCTGCCCAACGGCCGCCTGGACTTCGACGCCATCGTGCCGTCGATGCTCGTCACCCTGCCCGACGCACTCATAGCACTCGTCGTGCTGCTCGTGCTATCGGCCTCCATGTCAACACTCGCATCGCTCGTGCTCACCTCGTCATCGACCATGACGCTCGACCTCATCTACCGCGACAAGAAAGCACTGCCCGGCGAGGTCGAGGACGGCGCCATCGACGACATCGTCTCCGAGCGCATCGAGCGCCGCAAGGTGGTGGTCATGCGTGTGCTCATCGTGTTCTTCATCGTCATCTCGCTCCTCATCGCCCTCAACCCGCCCACCTTCATCGCGCAGCTCATGGGCATCTCGTGGGGCGCTCTCGCGGGAGCCTTCCTCGCACCCTTCATGCTCGGCCTGTACTGGCGCGGCGTCACGCCGGCCGCCGTGTGGGCATGCTTCATCTGGGGCGTGGGGCTCACAGTGGTGAACATGCTCATGGGCAACCCCATCAACCCCATCAACTGCGGAGCCATAGCCATGCTCGGCGGCTTCCCCGTGGTGGCGCTCGTGAGCCTCGTCAGCCCCAAGATGCCCGCCGACATCGTGGACCGCATGTTTGCATGCTACAGGCCATAAGGCCCGAAACAGCACGCCCACACGCCACAGCCGCACGCGCCGGCGCCACTCTCGCGCCAGCGGCGCGCCGCTGATGCACCAAGAGGGGTGGGGGCCC
>JAFSVI010000165.1 GCA_017445145.1 Bacteroidaceae bacterium
CCCACCTCGACGTTGTCCGAATAGGCCACGACATAGTCGCGCCCCTCCTCGAGATACGTGCCGTTGAAGTAGAAACGTATCTCGGGGCATATCTCCTGGCCCGTGTAGGTGTAGTCGGGGCCTCCGCGCACGGTGACCTCGCTGGGCAGCGGTGCGGGTTCGATGGTGAAGGTGTATGTGCTGTGGCCCATGGTCTTGTCATAGACGCCGAGCAGGTCGAAGGAGGCCTCGCCGGCGTGTATGTTGTTGGCGTAGTTGCCTACGGTCCACCCACCCGAAGGCGCGTTGCAGGTGAGTGCTGTCTGTGTCTGCGCATACCCCGTGTAGGTCTTGTCGGCGATGCCGGAGAGGGTGTACTGCTTTATGTCGGGCCAGGTGAGGGTCTTCAGCTCCGTGGCATTGCCCACGACGTCGCAGGTGCGTATGGTGAGGGTGTGGGTGAGAGCTTCCTCGCTGAAGGTGGCGTTGAAGTCGTAGGTGAAGTTGCTGCCGGAGGCTATGGCCCCTCCGCAGCGTTGCCACACGCCGCTGTTGTCGGTCATGTATTCTATGTAGCCGTTGAGGCCCGCCGGGCTTTCGTAGTTGCCCTCCACGTGGAAGGGATGCGGCAGGTCGTAGTAGTTCCAGTTGTCGTTCCTGACGGACTTCAGCGAGAAAGTGGCCTTGGGCACGAGGTTCACCTCGCCCACGCAGATAATCCATGAGAGCGTCAGCGTGGCGCCGGCGCGGATGGTGCGGTTCTTCCAGCACCAGCCCATGCCGCTGTCGTAGGTGCCGTTCTCCTCCATCCATTTATCTCCCCGCGAGTAGGCACCCACGATGGCTTCGGCGCTCGTATTCTGATAGTAATGGCCAAACCAGAAGTCGTCGGCAGCCGTCACGCCCGTCATGTCGCCGCCGAAGAGGGCGCATAGCTGCGAGCCGTCGCCGTTCTTCATGGTGATGCCATAGACGGCACCGTTGGGGGTGAGGCGGCGTTCGAGTGGTGCATGGTCGTTGTTGCCTATCATCACGTCGGCATAGACACCGGCAGAGAGGGTCACAGATGAGGTGTTGCTGTTCTTGAAGGTATAGACGATGCGGGCCATGGTGCCTTGCTGCTGGATTGTGGAGGTGGCCGTCACTTTGCCGCTGGTGACAGATGATGTGCCGCTGATGGCAACAGCAGAGTTGCTGCCGACCTTCATCGCAGCTCTGTAGCCAACGTCAGCGTATGTAGAAGAGTAATAGCGTGTGCCGAATTGTCCGATTACATCGATGCTGGTGCCTGTGGCCTTTTTGTAGAGCATCGTGTTGCCCACGCGGGAGTAGCCGGAGGGGAGGGAGCTGTAAATCTGGGCTTTTCGCGGCCCGGCCTTCTTGGCGTCGGGCTGTGCCATGGCTGTGGCGAGGGCTGTGAGCCACAGCGTGGCAATGAGGAGGTAGGGTCTCATATCTCGTAGGTGTTTATTTGGTCAGGACTTTGCGCCCGCCCACGATGTTGATGCCAGTGCGGGGCTGCCGCAGGCGGCGTCCGCCGAGGTCATAGACGGGTGTGGCGGTGGTGGGTGCAGCGGTGGCGGGTGCTGTGATGGCCGTGGCGGCGTCGATGCCGACGGCGAGGGGCTTGGCCATCGGCGTAGC
>JAFSVI010000166.1 GCA_017445145.1 Bacteroidaceae bacterium
GCGTCGGTGACATCCACGGGAATGATGGTGTTGGTCTCGGCGAAGGTGACGTCGGCGTTGATGGTGATGTCGGTGACGGTGCCCTCGGTGTTCTCGACGGGTGTGAAGTTGATGACGACGATGTCGCCGCCGGTGAACTCGCTGCGGTCGTTGTCATACTGGCCCTCCACGGCGGGGTCTGTCTTGGAGAGGTTGCGCGTGGCGGTGATGGTGCGTCCCTGTGTGGTGGTGCCGGTGAACTGCAGCGTGAGTGTCTCTGCGGGGTCCTCGAAGTACCAATACACGGCTGCGGGCTCCTGCCCGTCGGTGTTGGTGAAGGAGAGCGCCGTCTCGCTGCCGTCGTCGAGGGTGATGGTCCACGATGCGAAGAGTGCGAGGAATTCGGCGTCGTACTTCACCTGTATGCTGCTGTTGAGCATCTTGCAGACGACATCGACGTTGGTGGTGATGTCCTTCTGTATCTCCATGGCGGCGGTGCCGGCGTAGTAGGGCGTCGTCATGCGCTTGGCTATTTCGCCGGGTGTGTGGCTCTCCACGGTGTAGTTGCCCACGGCGAGGAGCACTGTCGATGGCACGGCGTCGGCGCGCTCGTAGCTCTTGACGGTGGCTCCTTCGGCGTCCTTGACGACGACGGGGAAGTCATATACCTGTGTGTTGGCACGTGTGGTCTTGGGCTCGCTCTTGGTCACGGTGAGTGCCATCTTGCCGTTGGCGGCAGCGGGTTGGCTGTCGGTGGTCTCGCTGACGCATGCCGTCAGTGTGGCAGCTGCGATGAGGCCTGTGAGGTAAGTGTATTTGAGTTTCATGTGTTGATGCTGTTGTGGATTATGAATGATGTGTGACGTGTCGGCTTACACCCAGTTCACAGGCACCTCGATGGTGACGGGGCGGTCGTTGGTGCTGTCGTCGATGGTGATGGTGATGCTCACAGCGCCCTCTGTGGGGGCCACAAAGTTGGGCTTGATGGTAAGTTTCTGTGCCTTGTTGCGCTCGATCTGGAAGGTGCCGGTAGCGGTGCCGGTGGTCTGCTTGTTGCCGGCGGCGTCGGTGATGGCATAGTCGCTCTTGGCGGTGAGGCTGATGGTGTAGGCCACGGTTTCTGCCGTCGTGCCGAGCTTCACGTACCAGGGCTCGCTGTCGGCCTTGGCCCAGGCGATGGTGTTGGCGGCGAGGGCTGCCGTGCCCCCGAAGGTCACGCTGTAGTCGCTGTAGTAGGTGTCCATGGCGGCGTCGAAATCGACGCTTATCTTACCGCATGTGGGTGCGCAATCGACGCGCACGCTGGTCGTTTGTCCGGCGCTGATGGTGAAGGTCTTGCTGCCCTCGACGCGGAAGTCGTTGCGCGAGGCGGCGCTCTCGGTGCCGTAGAAGGCGCGCACCTCGTAGGAGCCTATCTCGAGGTCCTTGGGCATGTTCTCGGCAATCTGCGAGCCGAGGCACTCCACGATGGGTGTGGCGGGTGCTGCTGCGCTGACGAGCTGCACGGTGTAGTTGTTTGTGTTGCGGTAGTTGGCCTCTGTGAGGGCTCGCGTGTTGGCGTCGAAGCTGGCGTCGGCTGCGAGGCTCACGCTGAGTGTGCCCTTCTTGGCGGCTGTCGGGGTCGCTGAGGGTGCCAGGTCGTGGTCCTCGGAGACGCACGCTGTGGTGAGTGTAGCTCCGAGCATCATGAGGATGATGGTTTGTTTTGTGTTCATTGTTTTTATTGGGTTGATGTGTTTCTGCCTCGTTGTGGGAAAGCGGTTGCAAAAGTAGTTATTTTAACTTAATCAACAGCGACGCATCGGTAGAAAGTGTGAAAAATACCATAATTTCCCGCAAAAACGCCCATTTCACCGCAAGCAAAAACCAGAAAGTGCAAGTGCATTTACAGAAAGTGCAAGCGGGTTGCAAAATAAACAATTGCGGTGGAATGGGCGTTTTTGGCGGCAGCTACCGACGGCTCCGGCGGGCGGTAGTTTAGAATTGCATCCTCACCTCGATGCCTATCTGGGCGGGTCGGGCGAACTGCGCGAAGGCGCGCTGCATGGTCTCGAAGTAGAATGTCTGGTAGCGCGTGGAGAGGATGTTGCGCGCCGTGAGTGCCAGCTCCGTGTGTGCCCAGGAGAAGGGGCAGTGGAGCGCGAGGCGCGCGTTGAGTTCTCCGGCGAAGTTCTGGTGTGCGGTGTTGGCTTCGTTCCAGTAGATGCGTCCGGCGCCTCGGTAGTCGGCGTGGAGCAAGATGTCTTTGGCGTGGGCGGCGTTGAGCTGCCAGGTGTAGGTGGCTCCCACGGAGAGCGTGTGTTGTGGCACGAATGGCACGTATGTCATGTCGTCGTTGCGGAAGCGGGCGTTGTTGTAGCCGTAGGCGGCCTGCAGGAGCAGGGCGTCGCTGGGCTGTGCGCGCAGTGCCACCTCGGCGCCTATGCTGCGGCTGCGGCCGTTGTTGACGGTGAGTCGCCCGAAGGTTGACATCTGCGCCACTTGCTGGTCGCGCGTCTCCATCCAGAAAGCTGCCACGTCGGCCCGCAGGCGGTTGTCGAGGAGGTTGAGGTGGCATCCCACCTCGGCGTTCCACGATGTCTCGGGCTTGTACCACGTGGTCTGCTGCACGTCGGCGCCGCCGTCGGCGGCCATGGAGGTGAGTATGTCTCGCACGCGCGCCTTGGCGTCGGCGGGCATGGCCGTCACGCTCTCCACCACGGGCAATGTGGCGTCGGCCACGTTGCGCATGATGCTGGCCTGCATGCGGCTTTGCAGCAGCTCGTTGAAGAGCTGTATGTTGTAGCCGCCGGAGCGGTAGCCGCGCGACATGGAGGCATAAATGACCGACTTCGTGCTGCCGGCGCTCAGCGGTTCCGTGGTCCATTGCAGCGCCACCTTGGGCAGGAGCTGCAGGTAGCCCTTGCTGGTGTGGCCGTCGAGGTCGTCGGCCACGGCGTAGTGGCGCGTGGGCACGAGCGTCATGCCGTCGCGCACGCTGCCGTCGGGGTAGGTGAGGCGCCCGCCGAGGCCGTAGGTCTGCTCGAAGGCGTAGTGTGTGTCGTGGTCGAGGGCGCAGTGCTCGTAGTCGAGGCGCAGCCCTGCGGTGAGTCCGAGGCCCTTGGCGCCGAAGAGGTTGTCGATGGTGCTCTGGTGGAAGAGTGCCACGTTGGTGGTGGGTGTGGCGTATGTCCCGGGGAAGGCGAGGTCGGTGCCCTCGATGATGTTGTTGAAGAGGAAGTTCATGACGTACTGCTCGCGCCCCATCTCGTCGTAGCTGGGTATGGTGGGCAGGTGGGTGTTGGCCTGGCGGTTGATGAGGGCGTTGAGCCAGTCGAGACCGTCGGTGTGGAACGTCACGGGTGCCTCGGTGGTGTTCCACTGCCTGATGGCCGCCAGGCCGGTGAGCCACGTGTAGGCATTGGAGCGCGGGTCGCCGCCGGTGGTGTTGCCGGCGGTGGCGCGGTCGGCGTCGGCGGTGTTGCGCAGTATGAGTTCCTGGCTCACGGTGTTGGCGTTCTGGCGCTGCTCGAGGGTGTAGAGGTTGCGGTCGGTGAAGTCCTGGTCCAGGCGCATGCAGTCGTGGAGGTGCTGGAAGCCGGTGACGCTGGTGAGCGTGGCGCGCTGCCACCGCTTGTCGATGGTGATGCCGGCGTTGGTGAGGTTGCGGCGGTAGCCGCTGCGGTTGTCGTAGGCTATGATGCCGGCGGGGTGCAGTGGGTCGGGCGTGGTGGGGTTGCCGGCGGCGCCCAGGTATTCGTAGGGGTAGCCTCCCTGCTTGAGCCACTCGTGGCTGGCGGTGATGTCGAGGTTGAGCGTCGCTGTGGGGCGGCAGACGATGCGCATGCGTGCGCCGAGGTCCGTGAGGTCGTCGATGACCTCGTCGTTGCGCCCGGCGTTGAGGAAGTAGCCGCCGTCGTGCTCGCCGAAAAGGTTGGCCGAGAAGGCCACGCGCTCGCTCACCCGGTGGTAGTGGGTGAGGCTGAAGGCTCCCGTGGCGCCACCGGCGCGCCGCCCTGCCGTGGCGCCGCCCACGGTGGACGACGCTGCCGACGCTGCCGGGCGCAGTGCGCCGCGCACGGTGAGGTCGGTGCCCTGGTAGTGGAAGGGGTTCTTCGTATATACCCTCACCACACCGCCCATGGAGTTGCGGCCGTAGAGCGTCGATTGCGGCCCGCGCAGCACGTCGATGCGATCGACGTCGCTGAAGCTGAAGTCGTAGCTGGCGGGCGAGAGCTGCGGCACACCATCGACGTAGAGGGCCACGGCGGGCGTGCCGGTGCGCGACCCCACGCCGCGCACATACACGCTCGTGGTGAGGCGCGAGCCGTAGGCGGGTATGAAGAGGTTGGGCACGTTGGCCGAGAGAGCCTTCATGCCGTCGATGCCGAGCTGCCGCATGTCGGCCTGTGCGAACGACGTCGAGGACAGCGGCTGCTGGCTGAGGCGCACGCCCTCCTTGGGCGTGGAGACGATGACCACCTCCTCGATGTCGGTCGTGAGCAGCGAGTCGCCCTGCTCGTCGTGGTCGTTGGCGGCCGCGCCGGCAGCCACGAGCCATGCCGCAGCGAGGAGCGTGAGGCGTCGGTGTGGGAGCATCTGTGGGAGCATCTGTGTGTGCATTTCGGGCGCAAAGTTACGCCTTTTCCGTCAGAAAGCATGGTTCACGGGCTTATAATTTGCCATTGTGGTGCAAAAAAGCACTCATTCCTTGCGCAGTATGCGGGAAAAAGCTACCTTTGCCCCGCAATCTGCAACACATACACAAACATCATCAACCCAACATCATCCCGACAATGAAAAAGACTGTTGCCATCATGGCACTTGCCGTGCTCGCCGCCGCCGCCACCATCGGCAGCTGTGGCAAAGACGAAGAGCTGACACCCAACCCCACACCCGAGCAGCCAGAACCCGCCGCCGACCCCATGCCCGCCGGCACCTACAGCGGCTGGACACTGGGCAGCAACGAGTATGCCGCCTTCATCCCATCTGACGGCGACG
Source organism: Bacteroidaceae bacterium (assembly GCA_017445145.1). Taxonomy (GTDB): domain Bacteria; phylum Bacteroidota; class Bacteroidia; order Bacteroidales; family Bacteroidaceae; genus Physcousia. The sequence goes on from JAFSVI010000166.1 coordinate 4,960, forward strand.
CACTCACCATCAGCTTCCCATACGCCGACGACGCCCTGTGCGACATCACCTACACGAGCGAGACGTGGGGCACGGCCACCATCAAGAAGGTGGCCTACGCCAGCACCGATGCGGGCTTCACCTTCGCCAAGCCCATCACGGCAACCTTGCGCGACGACCGCTCGCAGTGGGACTTCTCAGCACCCGTAGATAGCATCGCCATGCCCAACCGCAACCCGCAGGGCGGCACGGCCACCGTGGGTCATTACCCCATCGTCCTGACGGGCGGCACCATGAGCACCGACCGCCAGACGTGGCAGTTCGACTTCGTGGCATACCTCGTGCCGCGCTCGGCCCACATGCAGAACATGAGCTTCCGCTCGGGCACCATACAGCGCCCCGAGCAGTGAGCGCCGCAGCAGACACAAAAGAAAGCCGCGACAAGCATCGATGCTTGCCGCGGCTTTCTTCTTTGCCGCCCGTGGCTGCCGCCTGAACCCGCCGTGGCTGCCGCCTTTTCCTTCCGTGGCTGCCGCCTTTTCCTTCCGTGGCTGCCGCCGGATACCTTGCGCGAGCACCGTCGCATCCTCCGTGCGGCTACCATGATTACGTCATTCAAGCAGCCACTTCCAGGCGGGGATTACCTCAATCTGCTTGCCGTTGTCCAAGGGAACCGTGCCCTCTTCGTCGTAAGTGACAATCACCATACGCTCCAACGGGAGGAAAGCATCCAGCTGTTTCAACGCCTTGGTCTCGCGTTCGAAAGTCTCTTGCATGCCCTCGCCATAGATGGAATAGGAGGCTTGGACGGCATAGCCTTGCTCGGCAACCAGGAAGTCCACTTCGATGTTCTTATTGTAGAAACACAGCTCATCTCCATGTCTCTTGCGCAGGTGTGTGGCACAAAGATTCTCCAACAGGGCTGCCTCGCCGCTAAAGAGGAATATGCTCAAGAGGCCGTTATCTACAAAGTAGTGCTTCTTCACCGTCTCTTTCTCAACGAACTTCGATGCATAGTTTTCCAGTGAGAACAGCATGCAGGCTTCCTGCGCATAGCGCACATAGTCGCTGACGGAAGAAACGGCGATGTTGGAGCCCGTCGAACGGATAAGGTTGGCAATGCGATTATACGATATCGGCTGCATGACGTTTTCTGCCAATCGCTTCATGGTCAGCCGTAATGCCATCTCGTTCTTTACCTTGTTGCGCTGAATGATGTCGCCCAGGAGAATCTTTTCATAGAGGCCGTTGAGCCAGTTGCGCTTGTTGCGGAACAACAGCAGTTCCGGGAAACCGCCCCACTTCATGTAATCCGCAAAGGCTTGCTGAACGGTGCTGCGCTGACGGCCATACTGCCATTCCCTCTCCAATGCGACTCCTTGTGCCTCCAGGTATTCTGCAAAAGAATAGGGATAGATGAGTGCATCGAGGAAACGACCGCCAAGTACTGTCTGTATGTCGCGGCTCAACATCTTGGCATTGCTGCCAGTGATATAGACTTGGTGTTTCTTATTCGCTAAGCGGCGGGCAAAATGCTCCCAGCCCTCAACATTCTGTATCTCGTCAAAGAATAGGACGGGTGGACGATTGTACACCGACTGATAGGCTTGCAGGATAAGGTCGAACTCGTCTGCCGTCATGCCCATCAGGCGCTCATCGTCGAAGTTGATGTACACCATGTCCTCCAACTGGTAGCCGGCATACAGCATTTGCCGGGCACGTTTGTACAGCATATATGACTTACCCGCCTGCCTGACGCCGACAAGAACATAGCGTCCGTTCTCTTCGAAGTCAAAAGGACGGTCGTAAAGCTCCACGTCCCTTATCTCTTCCTGTCCTTCACGAATCAGGGTGCGGAATGTTTCTTTCGTTATAGCCATAATAGAATGCGGCGTCATTAAGACATCATCAAATCCTGCGCAAAGGTAGTGACTTTGTTTGACAACAGCAAATGAAAACCGGGAATTTTGTTTGCTGGCAGCAAATAAATGCTAAAGCCGCTAAGCTGCCAGCTCTAATCGCGAACTGCCCGTGTCGCCCTATGCCCGGCATGAGCACCGTCCGGCGGGTGCTGGTCCCGTGTGAGCCATGAAAGCAGGCATCCCACAGCCCGGAGCAAGAGCCGGGAAGCACTCCACATGCAGGCGCAGAGGCATGGCTACCGCCCAATCCACTGCTCGGGGTTGAGCTTTGCCGTCTCGCGGCGCAGCTGGAACTGCAGGAGGCGCTGTCCC
>JAFSVI010000167.1 GCA_017445145.1 Bacteroidaceae bacterium
GACCGGGGGGCAGGGGGACAGAGGCAGGCAGGGGGCAGGGAGGGGGACAGAGGCAGAGGCAGGCAGGGGGACAGAGGCAGAGGCAGGCAGGGGGACAGAGGCAGGCAGGGGAAGGCAGGGGGACAGAGGCAGGCAGGGGAACGGAGGGGGACCGGGGGGCAGGGGAAGGCAGGGGGCAGAGACGGAGGGGGCAGACTACCACTGGTCGCTCCAGCGTAGGGGGTCGAAGAGGACGGTGATGCTCTCCGGGCCGCGGACGATGTCGTCGCCGGGTGCCAGCTCATCCACGAAGGCGTAGCAGTATATGAAGCCGCTCTCCCATTTGATGTTCATGCCGACGAGGTTCACGGTGACGCGTGCCGTCTGCGTGCCGCAGCTGACGGTGATGGTGACGTTGGGCACGTTGTCGTCGTTGAGGTGCTGTGGCACGGCCATGATGATGTTGGAGGGGGCGTAGTTGTAGTGGTAGCTGTCGTTCTTCTTCTCGGCGTCGGCAAGGAAGGCCGAGTATGTGGTGGCGCGCTTTGTCTTCTCGTCGCCAGCGGCGAGTTCGGAGCCGTCGAGGTCGTAGGTGCTCTCCTGTGCCTCGATGCTCTCGTACATGAAGTCGGTGTTTATCTTCTTGCCGTTGTCGTCGCTGCCAGGGTGGTAGAACCAGTAGGGGTTCTCGATGTAGCCATCAACCTTGGCGGCGCCGAGGGCGCCGGTGACGGCAGAGGTGATGGCGGTGCCGCCGGTGTTGCTCCAAGTGGGGGTGAAGATGGCGTCGGTGTGGATGTTGTTGAAGGCCAGCTCCACGGTCTTGGCTCCATCACCCCATGTCGTCACCTCCTTGATCTTGGGCTGGCCGGCGACGTTGCTGATGGTGACGGTGTTGCCGTCGGCGTCGGTGTAGGTGGCCGATGTCTGCCCCGAGACGCCATTGTAGGTGAACTCCTCGCCGCCTGTGGCGAGCACGAACTCGCCGGTGAGCGCCGTGCGCTCGTAGATGATTTTGGGGGTATAGCTGACGTGGGAGTAGAGACGCACCTGTGCCAGGGCGTGACGGAAGCGCAGCGGCACACGTGCCGGCTCTCGCTTGGCATCGTCGCCATTCTCGTCGGTGAGGGGGTAGCTGGCTTTTGTCTTGTCGGTGACGAGGTCGCTGATGAGGAAATCTACCTGGTTGCGGGCATACTCCTCCATGTTGAAGCGTATGCTGCCCATGCCTGCTCCGGCGGCAATGACTGCGGGGTCGATGTAGATGCCTGCTGCTGCGGCGGTGGTGGCTGTGGCTGTCCAGGGGTAGTATGCCCAGAAGGACATCTTGCCGCCGTCGTTAGGCCAATAGCGCTTGTCGTCGTATGACAGGGCGTTGGTCATCTGTCCCTTGGCGGCAGTGGTGTTGGGGGTGCCGATGGTGAGGGGGACGTTGTAGAACGTGTTGGCTGTGTAGTGGGCGGCGAGGGCCGCTGCCTCGGCTGTGGTGCGGCTGGCGGCATCCTTGGCGGCTATGGTCTGCAGCGCGTCCCAGGTGTAGGTGCCGGTGTAGTAGCCGAAGAGGCCCACGCGGGGAGTGTTGGTGCCGGCGTCGGTGGCTGGCAGCCATGTCTCGCCTTTGTTGACGAGGGAGGTGGCGGCGCGGGTGGTGGTGGAGGCGCGGGAGGCGGCGGTGGAGGCGCGGGAGGCGGAGGTGGAGGCGCGGGTGGCGGTGGTGGTAGTGGCGGCCACGGCGCTGAACTCGATGGGCGTTGCCAGGTCGGAGGTGGGTTGTGAGCCGGGGGCGAGGGTGTGGTTGTCGGTGCAGGCGGACAGGGCCATGAGCGCCATGGCGGCTGTAGCAAAGAGGTGGGGGTGGGTATTGCTGTTCATTGATGGGGGTGTTTCGGGTGTGTGGGGTGTTGCTGTCTGCGATGGTTGCTGTCTGCGATGGTTGGTGTCTGCGATGGTATCGCAGACTCTCCAACGGGGAGGGGCACCAACGGGGAGGGGCACCAACGGGGTGGGGCACCAACGGGGAGGGGGTTATCTCCCCACAGTCACCTGACGCCCATTGACGATGTACATGCCCGGGGGCAGGTTGCGGCGCCATGTGCCGTTGAGGACGGACTCGCGGGAGCGGATGAGGCGTCCGGCGAGGTCATAGACGCCGGTGATGCGGGAGGTGTCGGTGGTGGCGTCGGTGGTGTCGGGGTCGGTGGGTGGGAGGTCGTCGTCGTCGAAGCGCATGGGGATGTAGTGGCGTGCGGGTGCCGGCGAGGGTGATGTGGTGTCGTAGTCGAAGTATGCTTTGTTGGCGAGGACGTAGCTCTCCTTGCGCTGTGCGGCGGTGGCGACGCCGGTGCCGTGGGCGTTGGCGTTGGGGTACTGCTCGCGCGCCCAGTTGTAGTTGCGATAGACGCCGACACGCTTGGTGTAGTCGTGGTCGAAGGATGAAACGGGTGTGAAGGTGTCGCCGGAGCCGGTGTCTTGGATGGGCAGTCCGAAGACCATGATGCGGTGACCGGAGGCGATGGCGCCGAGGTCCTGCTCGAGGTACTTGCCGGAGAGCTTGCCGCCGACGGCGTCGTAGCCGGAGATGGCGTCGTTGGGCTTGCTGTCGGGGATGAAGAGTTCGACGTAGTACTTGTTCGAGCCGCTGCCGTGGGACACGTCTTCGGCATGGGCAGTGGCGTCGTTGCCGATGATGGTGGGTCGTGTGCTGCGCACTATGACGGGCCACTCGGCGGGAATGTACTGTCCGTTGCCCATGTCGGTGAGGGTGCTCAGTGACTTCATGTTCATCGTCTCGCCGGGTGTGGCGGGTCCGGTGTAGGTGAAGGCGTTGGCAGTGGTCTGCGTCAGGCGGCTGTCGAAGGGTACGTAGAGCGAGGCGTAGTAGTTGTCGTCGTAGTTGCCCTCCACCTGTTCGAGGTCCTCGTCCTTCACGCCGCCCTTGAAGAGCTCCAGGCGCAGCGGCATGTCGTGGCGGAAGGGGTCGGCTGTGGCGCGGTCCTGCACGGGCTTGAGCATCCACTTTGTGTCCTGGATGCCGTGGTAGCCGTGCGAGGCGTGGTCGCCGATTTCCTTCATCTCGTTGTCGGTGTGCATGGTGATGCGGTAGCGGTGGTGTGCGTCGATACAGAGGTAGTTGGTCTGTATGTTCGCGCCTACGTCGGTGCGCCAGGTCGATGACTTGTCGTCGGTGTCATAGTCCGCGCCGAGGCTGCGTATGGTGACTGCCGTGCCGCCGATGTCGTCGATGCGGAACTTGGTGTTGTCGGTGGCAGCGGGCGTCTCGGTCGGGGATATCATGCGTGTGTAGCCGTTGCCGCTCTCGGCTGCCGAGGGTCCTTCGGCGTCGGGGTAGCCTGCCACGGTGAGGCCCTGTGTGGCGAAGGTCCATCGCTGGTAGCGGTCGCCCTCGACGGGGTTGAAGTGGAAGATGGTGGCGGCGTCGTATTCGGCGGCGGGGATGTCGATGTTGCCTGCCATGGCTGGGTGGTCCAGCAGGCTGCGGTCGGCGTCGTTGGAGGCGCTAATCTTGTCCTGCAGCTCGGCGAAGGTGCTGATGGTGCGGTTGGCTTCGTCGGTCTCGTAGAAGTGAAGCCAGCGGCCAGTGCCGGCGTGGGTGGCATTCTCTGTGCAGGTCTGCTCGGTGAGGTGGCGGTAGCCGCTGATGAAGCGCGGGCCGGTGATGCCCTTAATGCCGGAGCCGTCGCCCTTGAGGTCGTTGCCGTCGGCGTCGAGTGCCTCGCGCGAGAATGCCTCGATGCGGTAGTAGCCCTGTTCGAGCGGCTGCAGGTTGTTGCTGCGGAAGCTGCCCTTGAGCACGTCGGAGGCTTCGTCGATGTTGCTGGCGACATAGCCGCTGACGCCCAGACCGGTGTTGATGGTGCCGTCGTCGTTGGCATAGTAGAGGTTGTTGCGCTCGGGGTCATAGATAATCCAGTTGCCGAGGTTGTCGAGGAACTTGCCGCTATACACGAGCTTGCGGGCATTGTCGAGCAGGGCGAAGGGCGGTGTCTGGCCGTAGAGGCTGCCGCCTGCAACATACTGCTCGAGCTGCGTCTGGTAGGCCTGTGCCGTGCTTGTTGCGGCAATCTCGGGCTTGAGGCCACCCACGTAGCCAGAGCGTTGGAAGTAGGGCAGCAGCTGTTCGGGGGTCGTTTCCAGCTTCCAGTTGGCCTCGTCGTTGTCGCGTGCCGTGGCGGCGTCCATGAGCCGGAGCACCAGCTCATGGTTCTTGTGCTCGTCGATGGTGTGGGTCACGTAGAAGCCGTCGAAGTCGGCATCCTTGGGGTTGATGTAGTCGGCCGTGGGGTGCATGAGGAAGGTGCCGTCGGTGTTGCTGTTGGTGGTCATCATCTCATAGACGGCGTTGTTGGCACCATCGGTGGGGCGCCCGGCGGTGCGGTGCTGGTGAACCACGCGGCCCTCGTAGAAGCTTATGCCATGGTCTGTGGCGTTGGTGTAGGTGAGCTGTTGGCCGTTGGCCTTGAGGTTGTCCTTGGTGAGGCTGCCGGCCTTGAACGGCGAGTAGCCGCTGTCGCTGTACCAGTCCTGCGTGCCGCTGATGCTCCACTCGCGCGAGGGCAGCCAGTCGGGTGTGGTGACGACGATGTTCCTCCAACCCGAGCCGTTGACGGTGGCGTAGCGGTTGTGGAGCACGAAGCCGTAGGGGTCGCCCACGGGGGCCCAGAGGTAGTTGTTGGTGTAGTGGACGGAGCGATCGAGACGAGCGCCTATGCCGTCCTTGTAGGAGAAGTTCATCAGTCCGGCCATGGGGTGGTCGAGGGTTGTGGTGTGGCCCTCGTCATCGGTGACATCCACGGTCTCGGTGTGTTTGTTGAGCATGGTGTACCATGCCGTGGTGCGGCGGCCGATGTCGGAGAAGCGGAACTGCTGCTCATCGACGTCATAGACGACGGCGATGGTGACCTTGCGGTCCTGGAACCACGGTTCCACCTTCGTCACCTTGGTGTCGTCGTGAGCCTCGCGGTCGTTGGTGCCGTCGCTGTTGTCGTCGGTGTCCTTCACCTGCACCCAGACGTAGTAGTAGCGCTTGCCGTCGGCGTCGAGCAGGTAGGCGTTTGTCTCGCTGTCGTGTAGTGCCTTAGCGTCGGCGTAGTCCTCCACGCCGTTGACGGCGGCCGTCTCGCCCTGGGTTATCTTCACGCTCTTCTCCACCTTCATCTGGTAGAACTGGTATTTGCAGAACTGTCGGCGCATGTACCATGGCACGGTGAGCGCGTTGCCTATGCCCACGCGTGTCACGGAATAGTCCTCGATGGGGTAGGTGACGATGTCGCGCAGCGAGGTGGCCTTGACGGGTGCGCCTCCGGCTGCCTGGCGCAGGGCGTCGTAGTGCTCTATCTCGTCGATGTGCTTCTTGAGTGTAGTGAGCTGGTCGGTGTTGAGGCCGTTGGGGTTGTCGGCGCCGTCTATGCCCGTGACAGAACTCAGGCCGGAGTAGTTGTACTGTTGGTGCTGGTGTCCGATGATGAGGTGATAGACGAGCACCGAGGCATAGCTGTTGAGTGCCACGAGGTAGAAGGGATGTGCGCCGTTGGCGTTCATGGCCTGCCCCGTGGGGTCAACTGTCTCGCCGCCGGTGAGGTAGATGAACTGTCGCGTCCACACCAGGTCCTGACCGTTGCTGGCGCGGTCGAAGGTGGCGTAGCTGACGATGGTGCCCACCTCACGGTTGGTGTCGTCGCTGAGCAGCGCCAGGTATGGCGTGCCGTCGCTACCCACCTTCAGCGTCCAGTGTGTGGCGGTGGTGGCGGTGGTGGATGTGGTGAGCGGCGACGAGCCGGTGAGCGCCGTGGCGGCGCCGTCGGCCTGGTAGAGGGAGTAGTTCTTGAGTTCGAAGTTGTAGGGGTCGCCCACGAAGGCCCACTTCTGGTCGCTGGCGCGGTTGGGGTCGTCGTTGGTGCCGTCGTCGTAGCGCTGCCGCTCGTCGCCGAAGACGCGGTTGGCCGCCGTGGTGGCGTCGTCGCCAGTGGTCTTGGCGTTGAGGTAGCCGCGCACATCAACGTTGTTGGCCGTGCCTCCGACCTCGATGGTGCGGTACTCGGTCTTGGTCCTGTAGCCCACGATGAGGCCGTCTTCGTTGAGGATGGGGCTGTCGTAGTCGGGCACCTCCACGGGTATGGTCTGCGTGCTGCCCGAGACGCGGTAGGTCTCCTTCCAGCCGTAGTAGCTGTTGACCCACGCGTATTCGTCGCGTGCGGCGGCTGTCTGGTCGGTGAAGAAGGCCGCGAAATCGACGCCCGAGGTGCCATCCACGGTGACGTTGGAGGAGACGGTGTAGGTGAGGTAGATATCCACGTGTCGGCGCTGGTTGGCCTCGCCGGCGGTCTTCTCGGCTGTCCAGTAGCTGCCGTCGTCGAGGAAGGCCTTGTTGACCTCGGTGGAGGCGGTGATCTCGTTGGCGAATGCCGTGGCCTTGGTGCCACTGAGGGTGCACGAGAGGTATGCGCGGTATGTGCATCCGAAGCGTTTCACCTCGGCAGGTATGGTATTGTCGAAGGTGATGCCTTTGGCGAGGTCGGTGTAGCGCACCTCGATCTGTGTGGTCTCGTGCATGAGCTGCCCGTTGGCGTTATAGACGCGTATGTGTGCGTCGTAGCAGTCGTTGTCAATCTCGTCGTGGTCGTCATCGACGGTGCGCACGTAGGCCGACTTGATGTTGCTGGCCGCGGTGGCGCGGTCGTAGCCCTGGTAGGTGTTGGGTCCCACGTAGAGCGTGTGCTGCTTCTGTATGAACCACGCGTAGTCGCCCAATCCGGTGAAGTCGTAGCGGTAGGCACCGTCGCCGTTCTGCGCCATGTTGGTGCGCTCGTCGAGCATGTAGATGAAGCTGTAGTCGTTGGTGGCGTTCCAGTGGTCGGCGTCGTAGGTGGTGGCATCGAGGTCGGTGGTCTCGTCGGTCTTGGTGGTGCCGTCGGTGCTGTAGCCCTTGGTCTTCTTGTCGTCGAGGCGCAGGTATATGTCATAGATGGGATGGCCGTCGGCATCGGTCACGGGGCGCACGGTCTCGGCGCCGTTGCTCTGCTGGCGGTAGTAGGTGCGGCTCTGCTGGAAGGCGAAGTCCTCGGCCTCGGCGTAGGCCCCCATCTTGAGGTATTGCGTGCCGGAGGCGTACTTGCCTATTGCCGAGGTGGAGGCTGCCATGGTGAGCCAGCCCTCGTTGGCGGTGTTGTCGGTGAGCAGGGCGTCCTCGTAGATGCGGCGGTTGACGGCCTTGAGCGAGTAGGGGTCGCCGACGAGTGCCCAGTGGTAGCCCTTGGAGCGTATGGGCGTGTTGCCGTTGTACTTGCTGACGACCTGCTTCTGCGTGGATTCCGAGGATGCAACCTTGCTCAACGCGCCGTTGACGTCGTAGTAGAGCCATCGGTTGGCCACGCGTATGTCGAACCACTTGGGGTCGGTGAGTTCGCCGCTGGACTGGTCGTAGGTGGAGAACACGCCGTCCTGCGGCGAGTAGTTGACGTCGAGCTTGAAGACGTAGTTGTCGGTGTAGCCTGAGAGGCACGTATGCTCTTGCACAGCTGTGTTGCCGTGGCTGACGGCGCTGGCAGCGTCGAGCGTCAGCGTGAGGGTGTTGGAACTCAGGTTGTCGGCTCCGCCGCGGAAGCGCAGGTTGTTGTATGTGGCATATTCGCGCTTGAGGTGTGCGGGCATGTCGGTGAGCGTCTCGCCCACGCCGAAGTACTCCGTCAGCTCGTCGTGTACCACGGGGTCGCTGAGGGTGTTGCCTTGCGAGTCGGTGGCGTTGTTGGCGTGTACATCTATATATACGCGCGCGGGTTGCACGAGGCGTATGGCGCAGCCGGCTTCGTTGGCGGTGTGGTAGCCTATGTACTTGCTCTTCTCCATGACGGTGGCGTTGCCGGCGTCGTACTTCAGATCCACTTGGTACTTCCACGTGAGGTCTTGGCCCTCCACCTCCTCGGTATATTCCTTGTCATAGCCGTGGTGGAGGTAGTAATATACGCCTCTGTAGGAGAGCTGCGTCTCCTCATCGACGTAGCGCAGCGAGAACTCCTGTGCGTCGCGCTCGTCGTCGCCCGTGGCGGGACACATCACCTCCCAGTGGAACTTGGGGTAAAGGCGTTGCCCCTTGTTGGGGTTGTGGTAGTACTCCAGCTCTCCCGTCTGCTGGTTGCGGCGTGCCAGGTACATGCGGTCGTCTTCCGTCGCGTCGTCTTGTGGGTGGAGCTGCACGCAGTCGTGCACGAACTGCCACTGTGTGCATCCCGCGTGTACGCCGCTCACGTCGGGGTCGTTGTCGCCGTCCACGGCCACCACGTCGGCGGGCTTGATGGTGTGCTGTATGATGCGGCAGAGGTTCTGCCCCAGCATGTCGGGCTGTGCGCAGAACACCTGCAGGTTGTAGGGGTCGCCGACGAAGTACCACTTCAGGTTCTCGGGCTGCGAGTACATGCGGTCGGGGTCGGTGTGGTAGTGGTGGGTGAGGCCGTCGCCCGTGGCGTGGCCGGTGTAGTCCTTGAATACGTCCTTGGAGGCATCGGCGCGGAAGAGGGCGTGGGCCGTGTAGTCGTGCTTGACGTTGCCGTAGGTCCTCGAGGCGCTGGGGAAGTCCATGAAATAGACGTGGTCGTTCTCGCGGATCATGCGCTTCAGCTCGCGCTTCTGTGCTGCCTCGTCGTCGAATAGGTCGGTGTTGGTGGGTTCCTTGCCCGGGGTGATGAACATGTCGGTCGTCACCTCGTAGCCCACATACACGCTCTGCATCCAGCGCTCGGCGCCATTGACGCGCTTTGCCTTCTCGAGGTAGCGACCCTGAGCGGCGAGGGCGGTGGTGTTGGGGTCGATGGCGAGGTTGTCGATGGCGAGTGTGGAGGCATCCCAGACGGTGTACTCGGTGCCGAGTGTTGCGAACTTGTCGGTGTAGAACTTGTACGTGCAGAACTGTCGGCGTGCCTGTGTGGGGAAC
>JAFSVI010000168.1 GCA_017445145.1 Bacteroidaceae bacterium
CTGCTCGACGGCGACGAGGAGGCCGTGGCACGCGGCGTGGAGGCCGCCCACGACGAGCACACCAGCATCCTCTCGTACAACAACGAGAACTCGCTGGCTTGTGTCCTCTCCATCGCCTTCTACTACGCGAAGAACGACTACGTCGTCCACCGCGAGCTGGCTACAGGCAAGGGCTTCGCCGACCTGGTGCTCATCCCCCGTAAGAATGTCGATTCCCCCGCCATCATCCTGGAGCTGAAGGTGCGGAGCGACGCCGACACGGCCATAGATCAGGTACGCCGCCGACAGTACCCTGCCAAGGTGCAGGAGTATGCCGACCACCTGCTGCTCGTAGGCATCAGCTACGACCGTGAGACGAAGCAGCACACCTGCAGGATCACCCAGCCAATCCCAGTGTGATGCTATGGCCGTCGGCGCTCACAGGCCGATGGCCGCAGCCTAAAAAGGAGCATAAAGATGGCGGCGCTGATCCAGAACAGCCATGGCGAAGCCGTCGGACGTGAGCAGCTCAGAATGAATAAGCCTCGATGGCGCCCCATTCCGGTTCGGCCATCAGGCGTAGGCTGCTGCCGGCTCCGCCGCCGATGCTGCCGCTGCCGAAGAATGTCCCCGTGTATTTGGTCACCTGGTTGCGCACGACTGGTATGTCCTCGAACACACGTTCCTGAACGACATTGTCGTTGGCATCGAGTGCGCTGACGGTGAGTTTCGTGAGCACATCCTCCTCAGAGTGGGGCATGGTGTAGATTTCATACACGCCATCTTCGCTGACGGTGCGCAGCTCAGTCTGCTTGCTCTGCACGATGCCGTAGCCGGTCGCTGGGCAGAACGTGCTGGAACCGCCGAGGTAGTAGAACTTCATCTTTGCCACCGAGGGCGGCATACTCTCGTCGGTGAGCACCAGGCGGAACATGGCCACGGCGCGTGTCAGCGTCAGGGAGTATGACTGTTGCTCTGCCGTCACGTCAAGGTCGCCGTAGTAGTAGAATGTGTCTGTCACCTTGTTGTTGGGAAACGTCACCTTGTCCTCGCTGCTGATGGTGGCAGAGCCGTCGCAGTTGTGTGCTGCCACGACAAGCTTGTATGTGCCGGCGTCCAGGTTCAGTGCCACGGTGCCATAGTTGGCGTCGCCAGTCTTCTGCGCAACGCTCTTCACCTTGGTGCCGTCGGTGTCGAAGAGGGCGATGTTCAGCCGCGAGCAGATGGCGGTGATGTCGGTGGTCGAGCGCGCAAAGGCCTCGCTTTCATATTGCGTGAACCGCAGGATGACGTTGGGTTCGGTATCCTGTGGCTTGTCGCCGTTAACGTCGAGCACAGGCTTTTCGCAACCGAGGATTATGAGCAGCGCTGTGAACAGCATGAGGGATGTGCGGGTGATGTGTTGGTAGGGGATGCAGGTTCTCATTGTGGTAAGGCGTTTGGCAATTGTGATTGTTGCGGGATAGGTGGCAGCCACGACGCGGCGCCACGCCAGGCGGGAAACAGAAGCCGCCGGACCCGCATGGGGCACGGCGGCTATATTCATGTGTTTTTACTCAGCCTTGAAGCTCGGTAGGCTTGTGGGGTTGAATGCGCCGCAGTAGCATGCCCGGCCGATGATGTTCTCGTATGCCATCTGCACATAGACGCGTGCGGATTTGTCGAAGAGCTGAGGCGCCTTGTCGGCATCGCGCACGATGAGTATGGACATGATGAGTTCGGCTGTCATGTCGTAGAGGCGGCGAGCGAGGAAGTCGAATACCTCCTGGCTGTCGTGTTTCTTGACGTTTTCGATGGCTCTTTCATATAGCACGATCATCTGCCCGATGATGTCGTGCAGCTCTTTGCGCTCCTCGCCCACGGCGAGCGAGGCGTACATCTCGTTGACATACTGCAAGTATGTGCCATTGCTGATGTAGCGTGCGGCGGCTACCACCTGCAGCTGCGTGGTGCCCTCGTAGATGCTGAAAATGCGTGCGTCGCGATAGAGGCGCTGGCACTTGTATTCCATGATGAATCCTGAGCCACCGTGCACGGAGATGGCGTCGTAGGCGTTCTGGTTGGCATACTCTGAGTTCATACCCTTGGCCAGCGGCGTGAAGGCATCCGCCAGGCGCTGGTAGCGCTTCATCTCCTGTTTCTCCTCGGGCGTGAGCTTGCGGTCGGTGCGCTCTATGTCCTCGAGGCATTTGTAGATATCGACGTAAGCGGCCGTCTGGTAGAGCATGGCTCGTCCGGCGTCGAGCTTGGCCTTCATGCGCGAGAGCATGTCGAATACGGCGGGGAACTCAATGATGCGTTTGCCAAACTGCTGGCGCTCGCGGGCGTAGGCCAGGGCCTCGTTATAGGCTTCCTGCGAGAGGCCCACGCTCTGCGCTGCTATGCCGAGGCGTGCGCCGTTCATGAGCGCCATGACGTATTTGATGAGACCCATGCGCGTGGAGCCGCAGAGCTCGGCCTTGGCGTTCTTGTATGTCAGCTCACATGTGGGCGAGCCGTGTATGCCGAGCTTGTGCTCTATGTGGCGCACGTTGACGCCCCCCTGGCGCTTGTCGTAGATGAACATCGAGAGGCCGCGGCCGTCCTTGGTGCCTTGCTCCGAGCGTGCCAGCACGAGGTGTATGTCCGAATCGCCGTTGGTGATGAAGCGCTTTACGCCGTTGAGGCGCCAGCACTGCCCGGCCTCGTCGTAGGTGGCGCGCAGCATGACGCGCTGCAGGTCTGAGCCGGCGTCGGGTTCGGTGAGGTCCATGGACATGGTTTCGCCGGCGCACACGCGCGGTATGTACTTCTGTCGCTGCTCCTCGGAGCCGAACTCATAGAGGGTGTCGATGCACGACTGCAGCGACCAGATGTTCTGGAAGCCGGCGTCGGCGGCAGCAATGACCTCGCTGAGCATTGAGAACACGAGGTTGGGCAGGTTCAGGCCCCCGTAGCGGCGTGGCATCGATACGCCCCAGAGGCCAGCCTTGCGCGTGGCGTCGATGTTCTCCACGGTCTTTGAGGCGTATCGCATGCGTCCGTTGTCGAGGTGTGGCCCTTCGAGATCTACGCTCTCGGAGTTGGGTGCAATTATGTTGGCGGCTATGTCGCCCGTGATGTCGAGCACCTGCCGGTAGTTGTCGATGGCGTCGGCGAGATCGACGGGTGCGTAGTCAAACGTGTCCTTGTCGGCGAATCCTTTCTCCCGCAGCTCGACGATGCGGCCCATGAGCGGGTGGTTGAGGTGGAACGCTATTTCGGGATGGTCGGTATAGTAGTTTGCCATAATTATTTGCTGTTCTGCTTGTAGTACTTGATGAGCTTTGGCACCACCTCTTCCACGGTGCCTGTGATGACGTAGTCGGCGATGCGGTTAATGGGCGCCTCGGGGTCGGAGTTGATGCTGATGATGATGCCGGCATCCTGCATGCCCGCGATGTGCTGGATCTGTCCGCTGATGCCGCAGGCGATATACACCTTGGGGTGTACGGTGACGCCCGTCTGCCCTATCTGTCGGTCGTGGTCGCAGAAACCGGCATCGACGGCGGCGCGCGAGGCGCCCACTTCGCCGTGGAGCACCTTGGCCAGGTCGAAGAGCATGTCGAAGCCCTCCTTGCTGCCCATGCCGTAGCCTCCGGCCACGACGATGGGAGCCCCCTTCAGGTTGTGCTTCGCGGCCTCCACGTGGTGGTCGAGCACGCGCACGACGTATGCCTCTGGGCTGACGTACTTGGCCACGTCGGGATAGACGACCTCCTTGCGGCACTCGCCCTCGTAAACGGCCTTCTGCATGACGCCCGAGCGCACGGTGGCCATCTGCGGGCGGTGGTCGGGGTTGACGATGGTGGCCACGATGTTGCCGCCGAAGGCGGGACGTATCTGGTAGAGCAGGTCCTTATATACCTTATTATTCTTCTTGTCCTCGTAGGGGCCTATCTCCAGCTGAGTGCAGTCGGCGGTGAGGCCGCTGGTGAGCGACGAGCTGACGCGTGGTCCGAGGTCGCGGCCGATGACGGTTGCCCCCATGAGGCAGATCTGCGGCTGCTCCTGGCGGAAGAGGTTCACGAGGATGTCGGTGTGTGGTGCCGAGGTGTAGGGGAAGAGGCCCTCGCCGTCGAACACGTAGAGCTTATCGACGCCGTAGGGCAGGATTTGCTCCTCCACCTTTCCCTTGATGTCGGTGCCGGCGGCAACGGCGTGGAGTTCCACGCCGAGGTCATTGGCCAGCTTGCGCCCCTTGGTGAGCAGTTCCTGGGACACTTCTCTTACCTCGGTGCCCTCGAGTTCTATATATACGAATACGTTGTTCATGTTCAGCCAATGATTTTTTCGTTTAACAACTCTTGGATGAGCGCGTTGATGTCATCGTCGCTGGCGCTGAGGGTCTTGCTCTCCTTGGCCTGGAACACGATGTTCTTGACCTGCTTCACCTTGGTGGGCGAGCCGGCGAGGCCACATTGCCCGGGGTCGCCGCCGATGTCGGCCACGCTCCATTGGGTGAGCGTCAGATAGGGTCGCTCGGCCAGTAGGTGGTCGTAGGGCGTGCCCTCGGCGGGTCGCTCCAGTGGGCATGTGGCGCGCTTGTATTTCATGACGAGTTTGGCGTTCTGCGGGCGGCAGGGTGCTGCGCTGCCGTTGACGGTGATGACCACTGGCAGCGGTGCTTCCACTGTCTCCACGCCTCCGTCGATGAGGCGCCGTA
Source organism: Bacteroidaceae bacterium (assembly GCA_017445145.1). Taxonomy (GTDB): domain Bacteria; phylum Bacteroidota; class Bacteroidia; order Bacteroidales; family Bacteroidaceae; genus Physcousia. The sequence goes on from JAFSVI010000168.1 coordinate 4,664, forward strand.
TGGTGGCTGTGTTGCCGCTGACGCTCACCTCCTCGGCGTAGGTCACCTGGTTGAGGCCCAGTTTCTGCGCCACCTGCGGCCCCACCTGCGCTGTGTCGCCGTCGATGGCCTGCCGGCCTCCGATGACGATGTCCACGTTGCCAATCTGGCGTATGGCGGTGGCCAGGGCATAGCTCGTTGCCAAGGTGTCGGCTCCGGCAAAGAGGCGGTCGGTGAGCAGCCACCCCGTGTCGGCACCGCGGTAGAGGCCCTGGCGGATTATTTCGGCGGCGCGCGGCGGCCCCATGGTGAGAATGCCTACGGTGGAACCTGGGTTCTGCTCCTTCAGCCTCAGGGCCTGTTCCAGGGCGTTGAGGTCTTCGGGGTTGAAGATGGCGGGCAGTGCGGCGCGGTTGACGGTGCCTTCGGCCGTCATGGCGTCCTTGCCCACGTTGCGGGTGTCTGGCACTTGCTTTGCCAGGACTACGATTTTCAATGCCATAGATATTGATGTGAGATTGTTTGCTGTTGAGCACACGTGTGCCACGTGCTTGGGGGAAAACGGCGGCAAATATACGAATTATCGTGCGAACGCGCAATTTTCGGCTTGAGTATTTTCCTTTTCCTTGCGATTCGATGACTTGCTTCAATCGCCGTCGCGGCGCCATCCCGCCTCAAGACGGAAGGTAGAGGCGGGCAGTGCGGCGGCGTTGTGCAGGTCGCCGCAGCCCACTGGTTGCCAGTTGTAGCGCACCGTCTGGGGCCATTCCACGCCCTCGCATCGCAGCACGACTTTGTTGCCATCGACAGTGGGCGTGGCCGTGTGGAAGAGGCCGTCGGCGCCGGCCACCTCGAAGCCTCGTGTGGCGGCGAGGCCGTCGGCGTGGTCAAAACCTATGGTGAGCGTGTGGTTCTGGCCGTGGACGACGTATGTGGGCCGTGGGCCTTCGGCCTCCACGTGGTGGCCGTAGGTGTGGGCCAGCGCCTGTAGGGCCAGACGTTCGCCCACGGGGCGCTTGGTGGTGTAGTGTACATCGAGGCTGTCGCCCACGTCGGTGGTGACGGTGAGCCACGTGTCTGTCAGCTCGTCGGCCAGGCGCCGCTGGCTGTCGCGGAAGGCAGGCCACGACGGGCGGTTGAGGCTCGAGAGCTGTACGACGTAGAAGGGCAGCGTGGGGCGCTTCTGGAACTCGCACTGCCACCGCCGGGCAAACCACTCGCGCCACGACAGCTCCAGCAGTCGGAACAGGCGTTCGTGGACCTCGACGTTGTGGGCGTTCGACTCGCCCTGGTACCACACTACGCCCTTCACGGGCAGGTGCCCCAGGGGCGCTATGGCAGCCTCGAAGAGATAGGCGGGGTCGTAGGGGTGGCGCGTCAGCGGGTTATAGACGGGCGACGCCTTGTCCAGCGCCCGGGCTATGTTCTGTGCGGCGCGGCCTCGTGCCCATGGTTGGCCGTAGTCGCCGTGGAGCCAGTCGGTGAGTATGTTGGGGAACTCGCGCTCGAGCGTGCCGCGCTCGACCCACGACTCGGTGGTGCTGCCTCCCACGGCGTTGCAGATGATGCCTATGGGCACATCCGCGAGGCTGTCGGCCAGCACGCGCCCGAAGTTGTAGGCCACGGCCGAGAAGCGCCTCACCACATCGGGCGTGGCGGTGCGCCATCCCTGGAAGTCCATGTGGCGCAGCTGGTTGGTGAAGGCTATGACCGAGTCGGGCCACACGACGGCGTCAGTGCGCGCGCGTGCCGGCATGTTGTAGAGGTGCAGGTTCTTCAGGCGCGCGGCATCGGCCAGGTCCTGGGCAAGCGTGTTGCACTGATCGACGCGCAGCTCCATGTTGGACTGCCCGCTGGCCAGCCACAGGTCGCCGAACCATAGCGAGTCAATGGTGAGCACGTCGGCCGCGGCAGCGCGCCCGCGACGGCCCTTGCCGCCGCCCCTGGCACCCTTGCCGCCACGCTGCGCACCCTTGCCGCCGACATGTGCGGCGTCCTGGCGCGGCTGGAGTAGGGGGATGAGGTCGAAGGGATAGTGGTCGGGGTAGTATAAGTGGTAGTCGCCGGCGGGCAGCGGCGTGGCTGTCAGCGTGAGGCGGTAGGGCCCTCCGGCCTTCATGTGTGGCAGCTCCACGCTCCACGAGCCGTCGGCACGCGTGAAGGCGTCGCGCGTCTCCACCACGTCGCCGTCCTTGGCCAGCTCCACGTGTATGGCCTGCCGCGCGTTGGCCCGTCCTTCGAGCAGGAGGTGCTCGTCGCGCGGCAGCACCATGCCGTCGCAATAGACCGGCGGCAGCTGGATGCCGCCGTAGTCGCCCGTCAGCGCGCCATACACCGTCCGCGCCAGGATGTCGGCGCCCTCGGCGTTGGGGTGGAGGGCGTCGGGGAAGAGGTCGGGTCGCGCGTGCAGCGGCGTGTAGAGGTCGATGAGCTGCGCTCCGGCGCCGTGTGCCACCTGGCGTATGGCCGTCTGTATCTGTGCGTGCCAGTCGCGTGTGCCGCTCTGGAAGCGCGGGTGGCGGTCGAAGATGGGTGTCATGAGGCAGACGAGCACGCGCGCCTCGGGGCTTACGGCGCGGAAGGAGTCGATGAGTGCGCGGTAGTCCGGCACGAACGCCTCCTTCCAGTCGGGCCAGTTGCGCGGGTCGGTGTCGTTGAGGCCCAGGTGGATGACAACCCAGTCGGGGCGGAAGTCCAGCGCCTGGCGGAACTCGGGCTGCTGCACGTAGGGGCGGTGGCCGCGGCTAAGGAGCGTGGTGCCGGAGTGGCCGAAGTTCTGCACCTCAAAGCCTTGGCCCAGCATCTGCTGCAGGCGCACGGGATATGCCTCGTGGTCGCGCTCTTTGAGGCCGTAGCCGTAGGTGACGCTGTTGCCCACACACGCCACACGCAGCCTGCGCTCTTGGCCGGGAGCCTTGTTGCCGCCCTGGGCGGCCACTGACGGCAGCCACAGCACGGCTGCCGCTACGAGGAGATGTCGGATGGATGTCCGTTTCATGTCATTGGTTTTTTATGCCGACGCAAAGGTAAGCAAAAACGGTCAACACAGCAAAAAAGCGAGGCTCATTTTGGCCGTGAGGCAGCGAAAAATGTCGCTTGCGTGTGCAAAAGTCCGCGTTTTCTGCGCTTTTTACCCTCTATAACCACTTTTTTGTGCCACACATGGCTCGCGTATCTAAAAAAATCCGTACCTTTGCCACGGTTTTACACTTGGCATATACATCAATACTATAACAACATTAACATTATGAAACGTAACGGATTATGGATTGCTTGTGCGTGCATGGCGGTGTTCACCTCGTGTATCAAGCAAGAGTTCGACCAAAAGGTTCAGGAACAAATCAAGGAAAACGCGGCCACCATCTTCGGCACGCAGTTCGACGCCAACCACGACTGGTGCACCACGACGCGGAGCGCCGTGACCATCTATGCCAACACCACGTCGCACAACGTCGTCAAGGCTCAGGTGCTCATCTCCGACGAGCAGGACGGCAACATTGCCATCAGGGTGCTCAACGAGGGACGCATCACCAACGGCGAGCACATCACCCTCGCCTTCGATGCTCCCGTCAACTACTCCAACCTCCTCGTGGCTTTTGTCAGCGAGGACGGAGGATATTACTACAGCCCCTTTGCGCTGGGCGATGAGGAGGTGTTCTTCGACACCACCACGCGCGCTGCCACGCGAGCCCTCTCCGAGAACTACGTCCTGCCCGCCGCCACACCCGTCGTCAGCTCCACCGTGGCCACCTTTGCCAACGAGCGCGGATGGCTGCCGGGTGAGGTGTTCTACACCTTCGACAACGCCAGCATCGCCGGCACGGACTACAGCTCCGACTTCAAGACGCTGTTCCGCACCATCATCTTCAACTATTTCCCCAACGGCCGCAAGTACAACAACCTGACACAAATCAAGAAGAGCGGCTACTACAACGAGTCCGTCTATCCGCTGACGACAGGCTCCGAACCCATCATCCTCTCGCCAATCTACAAGAACGGCGGCGGCTACCACGAAATCTCCGAGGCCGAGCTCTACTACTATTATTTCAAGGGCGACCTCACCGTGGAGCAGATAGAGGCATTGCCCAAATACCGGGCCATAGACCTGAGCACGGTATATACCAACAATAACAACGACAACGTGGCCAAGGGGCCGGCCTTCGCGCTGGCATACTTCGGCGACGGCATCCCCGCCGTGGGCACCACGGGCACATACCAGTTCCCGCAGGGCTACAAGATTGGCTTCGCCTACAAGTCCAACACCACCACCGACAACCGCCGCAAGCAGGGTGAGGTGTATGGCGACGGACGCCTCAACTACAACATCAACAGCTACGGCAACTTCGCCTCGTCGGGCTTGGCCGACACCGACCCGCGCATGGCGTGGATGACAGTCAACAACCACATGTTCCTGTGCGTGGAGTCGGGCACCGACAAGGACTTCAACGACCTCATCCTGGAGGTGGAGGGTGGCATTGAGCCCATCGAGATTATACCCGATGAGCCGGAATACAACTACTACACCTTCTGCTTCGAGGACCACAACCTCGGGGACTACGACCTCAACGACGTGGTGCTCAAGGGACGCCGTGTGAACGAGACACAGGTGGAATATACGCTCATGGCATGTGGTGCCTACGACGAGCTATACATCTACAACATCGACGGCACCACCATACGCCACGACCGCGAGGTCCACGACATCTTAGGGCAGCCACGAGGCACGTACATCAACACCGAGAAGGGCAAGCGCGTGGAATATGTCGTGGACAACGTCACGGTGAGCAAGGATTTCAGCTTCCTCGATGCCACCACGCAGCCCTACATCGTGGACACCACCATCGGCAACACCGTGCGCCTGGCCACCGTGGGTCAGGACCCGCACGCCATCATGATCCCCTACGACTTCAAGTGGCCTCTTGAGAAGGTGTGCATCAAGGACGCATACTCCATGTTCAACAACTGGGGCGCCAGCCGCACGACATCCACCGACTGGTACAAGCATCCCGACGAGGAACAGACATTCTAACCCAACATCAACCTCAGCACAAACAGCCAATGAGACTTCCCCTCATCGTAACCGCACTGCTCCTCGCGGCCGCCACCACGGCGGCCAGCGCACAGAACAGGTTTGAGGGCGTGGCCGATGAGAACCACGTCGTCGATCTCACACTCGACAGCCTCGAGAAAGCCAACACCATGCGCCCCGAGGCCGGCAGCAGCCGCAAAGGCACAAACCCCGTGCTCTTCCTCGTGGGCAACTCCACCATGCGCACCGGCACCATGGGCAACGGCGACAACGGCCAGTGGGGGTGGGGCTACTTCGCCCACCACTATTTCGACCCCGAGCGCATCACCGTCGAGAACCACGCCCTCGGCGGCACCAGCTCACGCACCTTCTACACACGCCTCTGGCCCGGAGTGAAGAAGGGCATACGCCCCGGCGACTACGTCATCATCGAGCTGGGCCACAACGACAACGGCCCCTTCGACAGCGGACGCTGCCGCGCCACCATCAAGGGCATCTCGCCCACCGACAGCCTCACCGTGACGCTCAAGGAAGGCCCCTCGCAGGGTCAGCAGGAGACGGTATATACCTACGGCGAATACCTGCGGCGCTATGTGCGCGAGACGCGCGCCCTGGGCGCCCACCCCATCCTATTCTCGCTCACCCCGCGCCACGGCGCCAACGACAGCGGCATGCGGCCCAACATACGCCAGTACCGCACCACCTTCGACCTGTGGGCGCGCCAGGTGGCCGAGGAGATGAACGTGCCCTTCGTGGATCTCTCCGACATCTCTGCCACCAAGTACGGCCGCATGTCCGAGTGGAAGTTCAAGCACCACTTCTATCTCGACAACATCCACACCTCGAAGTTTGGAGCCGAGCTCAACGCACGCAGCGCTGCCGAGGGCATCGCCGCCAGCACCCACCCCGAGCTGCAGCCGCTGCGCGCCATGCAGGTCAACGTGGCGCTGCCCACCACGGGCGTTCGCCGCGAGGAGGGCAAGCCGGTGGTGTTCATCACGGGCGACAGCACGGTGAAGAATGCCGACAAGGATTCCACCGGCATGTGGGGCTGGGGTTCTCAGGCCGGCCTGGTGTTCGACGCCGACAAGATCACGTGGGTCAACTGCGCACAGGCGGGGCGCTCGTCGCGCACCTACCTCAAGGAGGGCCGCTGGGACAAGGTCTATAACGACCTGCGCCCGGGCGACTTCGTGCTCATCCAGTTTGGCCACAACAACATCGGCGAGCTCCACAAAGGCAAGCACCGCGGCGAGATACCCGGCACGCGCGACACCAGCTGTGTGAGCCGTGTGGAGACGGAGAAGGAGCACATCAACGAGGTGGTCTATAGCTTCGGATGGTACCTGAAGAAGTTCATCGACGACTGCCGCGAGAAGGGCGCCACGCCCATCCTCGTCAGCCTCACGCCGCGCAACGAGTGGCCCGACGGCAAGCACATCGAGCGCCGCAACGACTCGTTTGGCAAGTGGTATCGCGAGGTGGCGGCCGCCACCGGCTGCGAGCTGCTCGACCTCCACAACATCACCGCCGACGCCCTCGACGCCCTCGGGCCCGAGGCCGCCAAGGCATACTACAACAACGACCACACCCACACCTCGCTCGCCGGCGCACGCCTCAACGCCCAGGGCATCGCCGAGGGGCTGCGCCGCAACAACAGCCCCCTGGCGCCGTACCTCAAGTAGGGTGGCGCGCCGGCACGCCGGCGCTGCGGCATCGGCACATAGGCCGTGGCACGCATGGAAACGCCCCGTGGCAAGTAACGTTACTTGCCACGGGGC
>JAFSVI010000169.1 GCA_017445145.1 Bacteroidaceae bacterium
CATAGGGTATTAATCCGCATTTCTACGGGCTATGCCCTACTAGGGGGTAGGTTGGATACGCGTTACTCACCCGTGCGCCGGTCGCCATCAGTCTTAGCAAGCTAAGACCATGCTGCCCCTCGACTTGCATGTGTTAAGCCTTTAGCTAGCGTTCATCCTGAGCCAGGATCAAACTCTTCATTGTATAAAATGTATCTTCATTCCGCATTGCGGAACTCTGTCTCTGTCCCAGAACAACTATCCTCTTGTATCAAGTCTAATAGAATTAAACGGTTCGTTTCTTCTACCCAAGTGCCTCAACATAATGAAGCACTCGCTTCTTGTACTACTTCTGTCTATGTAAATCTTTCAAAGAACTACTTCTCCTAGTGCCTCCGGCGTTCGTTTTTCCGAAAGCGGGTGCAAAGGTACGCACTTTTTCCCGAACCGCCAAAACTTTTCCAGAAAAATTTAGCAAATAAATGCGATTCCCTTGCAAGTCTTGACACAAATCAAGCACGGGAACGGCTACACCTTATTATATATAATATAGGGACAAGCAAGGAGGAAGTGAATTCGTGACAGAAATGCTTGGTACTTTCCGAAAAACCAATTATATTTGCAGCCGATTTGACTTTTGCCAGTCTTCATCGTATTATAGGTAGAACGAAAGATTATGATTCAGATAGAACGCGACATCATCTCACGCTGCCAACAGGGCGACAAGGAAGCCTTCCAATGGGTGGTACAGACCCATCAGCGGATGGTCTTCTCGCTGGCACTGAAGATGCTGTGCGACGAAGAAGAGGCAAAGGACATGGTGCAGGAGACTTTCATCCGCGTGTGGCAAAGCATCAGAAGCTATGACCCAAAGAAGACCTTCTCTACATGGGTCTATACGATAGCCTCACGGCTGTGTATCGACAGGCTGAAACGGGCCAATCGCATCGTTGCCCTGCCAGACGACGAGTTGGCGCTTCGACGCTTTGCATCGGACGACGACAACCTGCGGTCTCTGGAGAACAAGGAGTGGGTGTCAATCGTCAGGATGATAGCCGAAGGACTGAGCGACAAGCAACGGCTTGTGTTCACGCTCTGCCAACTGGAAGGGCTGACTTCTGACGAAACGGAGCAGATTACAGGACTGGACTCCAAGCAGGTGAAGAGCAACCTGTACGTAGCCCGACAAACGATTCGCAAACGACTAAAAGAATTAGGATATGAACAAGACTGACGACATACTGAAGAAGCTGAAAGCCGCAGGACAGCCCGCCCTTGACAATGCCGACGAGCTGACAGAACTTATCATGTGCAACCTGCCCGAGCAAAAGGCGCCACAGGAGGAGCATAGCACGAAGCCAAATGCCCTGCTGATAGCGCTGCGCGCCATTTCGTCGATGGCAGCGCTCTATCTGGTGGGCCTGTTCCTCTATCTGCAACAGGAGCCTGTGGCCAAAGTCGAGACTGCATATAATAATAAGGTGGAGATGCAACAGCCTGCCCCACAGCCAACCTACTGCACTGAAGGAACACCCCGGGAAGTACTGATGTGCTATCTGGAACACAGGCAGGCTCAGCCAAATACTTACAAACGATTAAGACAAATGGCTTATGAAAACAAGTAGATTTTATATCATCGCAGTAGCAACAGCGTTGCTGATGACTTCATGTAGCAACGGCGACGAGCGCATGCTCACCGTCATCAACGAGGATGGCACCTGCAGCCGAGAGATGACGTTCCACCCAGGCAAAGAGAACGCTATGGCGCCACTCGGCAAGCCCGTCGATGCCGACGGCATGACCTTCCACTCCAGCTGGAAGCGCACCTGGTCAGTCATGGGCGACTCTGTGCGTCACGCCTGTCCAATGACCCAGCAGCAATGGGATAGCCTGCAGAATGTCAGTGGAAATATTCTGATGCACACCAGGCAGGACTACCCGTCGGTCAGCGAAATGGGCGACTCGCTCAATCGGGTGGCTCAGGAATTGTTCAAGGATTCGGCATCGCTCGAGAAGCATTTCAAGTGGTTCTACACTGACTATGTCTACAAGGAAACGCTTTCCATTGCCGTTAAGGAGAGTGTCTTCCTCATTTCCTTAGACCGCTTTGTCAGTGCAGACACTGCCTCTTACTGGTTTACGGGCGAGCCCAACCTTGCAGCAGGCCTTACAGGTGCAGAGCAGAAAGCAATGCTCGACGACATAGAGGCCAAAATCGTCCACTGGTTCATGGCCTGCTCAATGGCTCATGTGTGTGAAATCATCGCCAATGAGCAATACGACGAGGTAAAGAATCCGCCTGTCAGCAAGGAGCAGTTTGAAGCCCTAAAGGATTCCATCGCCATGTTGCCCGCCGTGGCTAATATAGACTTGTTCGACAACATGAATCAAGTCGGCAGGATTCTGGAGGACTTCTTCCACTCTGATGCCTACACGCCACTGTTCAAGGACGAGGAGGTCTGGAATCATCGTCTTGAGGAAACGTACAAATTCTACACCTATCTTCTATACATGAAACCCATGCTTGACTACGTGATGCCTGGCAAGGTAATGGATGCCGGCAATGGCGTAGTAGATGGCAACGTGGTCCACTACAAGTTCTCTGGCGAACGGCTGATTCCCCACCCCTACAGCGTGACCATCACCTCGCGGGTGACCAACCTCTGGGCTTTCGTCGCGACGATTCTCGTTATTCTCCTCGCCATAGGCAGTTTTGCGTACAAGCGCAAGACAAGCAGGTGAAGCCGAAGCCAGAAGTTCTACGTGCTGAGGAAAGGGGAGGAGGACTGAGAAGCAGCGCAATCGGGATAGGAGTAAAGTATGCTTAGGGACTTGAATACGTCAGTTATTTGGGGGATTAGGCGCAAAAAGTTGCATAAATATTTGGTAGATACGTAAAATATACGTACCTTTGCAGCCCAATTATGAATAAATATTCCTAACATGAAGGTTAAGAACAACAGATTAGAGGCGCTGCGCATGATTATCTCCAGCCAGCAGCTGGGGAGCCAGGAGGAACTGCTTGCCGCCCTGCAAAAGGAAGGGTTCAGGCTGACACAAGCCACGCTGAGCCGCGACCTGAAGCAGTTGAAGGTGGCAAAAGCCGCATCGATGAGCGGCAACTACGTGTACGTGCTGCCCAACGAGACCATGTACAAGCGCGTGTCTACCCCCAACTCCGTCAGGGAGATGATGGAAGTCCCCGGCTTTTTGTCAATCAACTTCTCGGGCAACATGGGAGTCATCAAGACACGGCCCGGCTATGCCAGTTCCATAGCGTGGAACATCGACAACAGCGACATCCCGCAGATACTGGGTACCATTGCCGGCGACGACACCATATTCATCGTCATCAGGGAGGGATGCTCAAAGCGCGAGGTGACAGAAACCCTCAGTCGGTTCATTCCCAACATGAAATAGTTTAGAATACGCAAGATAGACATGGAAACAGAAATTGAAGTATTAGTAGCGGGGCCGGAGCACGAGAAGTACGTCGACACCATTCTGGAAACAATAGCAGAAGCAGCCAAAGTACGAGGCACCGGCATCGCCAAGCGTACACACGAATACCTGGCAAAGAAAATGATGGAGGCAAAGGCCGTCATCGCCCTGACCAAGGACGGACGCTTCGCGGGCTTCAGCTACATCGAGACGTGGGAGAACCAGCAATACGTCACGACCAGCGGACTCATCGTCCACCCCGACTTCCGCGGCCATCACGTGGCCAAGCGCATCAAGGACATGACATTCACGCTGGCCCGTACCCGCTGGCCGCACGCCAAGATATTCTCGCTGACCAGCGGCGCAGCCGTCATGGCGATGAACACGGCACTGGGCTACCAGCCCGTGACGTTTGCCGACCTGACCGAGGACGAAGCATTCTGGAAAGGCTGCGAGGGCTGCGTCAACGTCGACGTGCTGCATCGCACCGGTCGCAAGTACTGCATCTGCACCGCCATGCTATACGACCCGACGGAGCACCTGCCCGCAAAGATTCCCGACGAGGTGATGTCACGCATCAGGCACCTACAGGAACTGGAGGAACAGTGAGAGGCCCCCTCCCTAACCCTCCCGAGGGAGGGAAGAAGAGGGGGGCGAAGAGTACCAATCAAACAAATCATAAATTTAAAATATATAAATATGGAAAAGACAGTAAACAACTCACCCTCGGGGGAAAAGAAGGGGGGGCGCAAAGTAGTAGTAGCCTTTTCTGGTGGGCTTGACACCAGTTACACCGTGATGAAACTGGCCCAGGACGGCTGGGACGTGTATGCAGCCTGCGCCAATACCGGCGGCTTCTCGGCTGAGCAGTTGAAGACAAACGAGGAGAACGCCTACAAACTGGGCGCTGTGCAGTATGTGACGCTCGACGTGACTCAGGAGTACTACGCCAAGTCGCTGAAGTACATGATTTTCGGCAACGTGCTGCGCAACAACTGCTACCCCATCTCGGTCAGCAGCGAGCGCATCTTCCAGGCCATCGCCATTGCCCGCTACGCCAAGGAGATTGGTGCCGATGCCATCGCCCACGGCTCGACGGGTGCCGGCAACGACCAGATACGCTTCGACATGACGTTCCTCGTGATGGCTCCCGGCGTGGAGATTATCACCCTGACCCGCGACAAGAAGCTCACCCGCAAAGAGGAGGTGGACTTCCTGAACGAGCACGGATTCTTCGCCGACTTCACCAAGCTGAAGTACTCGTACAACGTCGGCATCTGGGGCACCAGCATCTGCGGCGGCGAACTGCTCGACCCCACCCAGGGCCTGCCCGAGGAGGCTTACCTCAAGCACGTCACCGCCGAGGAGCCCGAACAGCTGCTGCGCATCGAGTTTGAGAAGGGCGAGATCGTGGCCGTCAACGGCGAGCGTTTCGACGACCGCGTGCGCGCCATACAGCGCATCGAGGAGATTGGTGCCAGCTACGCCATAGGGCGCGACGCCAACGTGGGCGACACCATCATCGGCATCAAGGGCCGCGTGGGCTTCGAGGCCGCCGCGCCCAAGCTCATCATCGAGGCCCACCGCCTCCTGGAGAAATCGACCCTCTCCAAGTGGCAGCAGTACTGGAAGGACCAGCTCGGCAACTGGTACGGCATGTTCCTCCACGAGAGCCAGTACCTCGAACCCGTCATGCCCGACCTCGAGGCTTTCCTCACCTCCTCGCAGCGCAACGTCAGCGGCACCGCCATCCTGAAGCTGCGCCCCTACGGCTTCGAGACCGTGGGTGTCGATAGCGACAACGACCTCACCAAGAGCAAGCTGGGCGAGTATGGCGAGACGCAGACGGGCTGGACAGCCGACGAGGCCAAGGGCTTCATCAAGGTGCTCTCCACACCGCTGCGCGTGTATTACGGCACTCACAAGGACGAGCAGCGATAAATGGTACGCATAGGCATAATAGGCGGTGCGGGCTACACGGCAGGCGAACTCACGCGCCTGCTGCTCCACCACCCGGAGGCCGAGATAGCCTTCATCCACAGCACCAGCAACGCCGGCAACGCCGTGACGGACGTCCACGAAGGCCTGCTTGGCGAAACGGACCTGGTGTTCACCGACAAGCTCCCGCTGCGCGGCATCGACGTGCTCTTCCTGTGCATGGGCCACGGCAAGAGCGCCGAGTTCCTCGCGCAGAACGCCGTGCCGGCCCACGTGCGCATCATCGACCTGGCACAGGACTTCCGCCTGGCATCGCCCGACCACGACTACGTCTATGGCCTGCCCGAGATCAACCGCGACGCCATAGCCCACGCACGCCACGTGGCCAACCCCGGCTGCTTCGCCACGGCCATACAGCTCGGACTGCTGCCGCTGGCCGCCAACTGGCTGCTGCACACCGACATCAGCGTCAACGCCATCACCGGCAGCACCGGCGCCGGCGTGAAGCCCGGCGCCACCACCCACTTCTCGTGGCGCATGGGCAACATGAGCATCTACAAGCCCTTCCGCCACCAGCACCTGGCCGAGATACGCCAGTCGCTGGCACAGCTGCAGCCCGGCTTCGGCGCCGCCATAGACTTCATACCCTATCGCGGCGACTTCGCACGCGGCATCTTCTGCACGGAGGTGGTGCGCATCGACCCGTCGGTGCCGGAGGAGGACATCGTGAAGCTCTACCGCCAGTTCTACGCCAGCGCCGCCTTCACCCACTATGTGGAGCGCGACATCGACCTCAAGCAGGTGGTGAACACCAACAAGGCGCTGGTCCACGTGCAGAAGTTCGACGACAAGCTGCTCGTCACCACCGCCATCGACAACCTCCTCAAGGGCGCCAGCGGCCAGGCCGTGCAGAACATGAACATCATGTGCGGCATGGACGAGCACACCGGCCTCAACCTCAAGGCCAGCGCCTTCTGAGACACACCCTGCACGTCACACCTCAACGAGTCAAACGGATTCAACGGATCAGCCTGCACGCTATAACACACTGATTACCTATGCCTCACATCAGACGTCTGACAGCCCTCTTGCTCTGCAGCATGCTGTGCCTCATAGCCGGGGCACAGGAGCTGACGGTGGGCACATACAACATCCGCAACAACGCCAACAGCGACAGCCTCAAGGGCAACGGATGGCAGGAGCGCTGCCCCGCGATGTGTGCGCAGATAAAGTGGGAGCGCCCCGACATCCTCGGCATGCAGGAAGTGCTGCACGCCCAGCTCACGGACCTCGCCACGGGGCTGCCGGCCTACCTCTGGATCGGCGTGGGGCGCGACGACGGCATGGAGGGTGGCGAATATGCCGCCATCTTCTACCGCACAGAGCGCGTGGAGCTGCTCGACGAGGGCCACTTCTGGCTCAACGAAACACCCGACCGCCCGGCACGGGGCTGGGATGCCGCCTGTGTGCGCATCTGCACCTGGGGCCATTTCCGCGACCGTCTGTCGGGCAAGGACTTCTACGTCCTCAACCTGCACATGGACCATGTGGGCACCGTGGCACGCCGCGAGGCGGCACGGCTCGTGATGCAGCGCATCAACGCCATGACCTCCGGCGGGCAGAAGCCGGCAGTGCTCACGGGCGACTTCAACGTGTCGCAAAGCGATGAGCTATACACCCTCTTCACCGCGCAAGGCACACTCAAGGACTGCTACACCGCCGCCCGCGAACGCTTTGCCGAGAACGGCACCTTCAACGCCTTCAACGCCACGGCCCACACCACCGAGCGCATAGACCACATCTTCGTCACCACACCCACCCAGGTCAGCGCCTACACCGTGCGCACCGACAGCCGCTGGGCGCCCGACGCCGAGGGACGCATGCGCCAGCGCGTCATCTCCGACCACTACCCCGTGTTTGCGCGCATCACCTTCTGACCGCCACCACACCACACACCACAACTCAAACGACACACACATGACACTATTTGACGTCTATCCACTCTTTCCCATCAACATCGTCCGCGGCCGCGGATGCCGCGTCTGGGATGACCAGGGCACCGAATACCTCGACCTCTACGGCGGCCACGCCGTGATCAGCATAGGCCACGCCCATCCCCACTACGTGGAGGCCGTGAGCCGGCAGGTGGGGCAGCTGGGCTTCTACAGCAACTCCGTGGTCAACACCCTGCAACGCCAGCTGGCCGAGCGCCTCGGCAAGGCGTGCGGATACGACGACTACTCGCTATTCCTCATCAACAGCGGCGCCGAGGCCAACGAGAACGCCCTGAAGCTGGCCAGCTTCACCAACGGCCGCACACGCGTGCTCAGCGCCGCCAAGGCCTTCCACGGCCGCACCAGCCTCGCCGTGGAGGTCACCAACAACCCCAAGATCATCGCGCCCATCAACGCCAACGGCCACGTCACCTACCTCCCCCTCAACGACCTCGCGGCCTGGGAGGCCGAGCTTGACAAGGGCGACGTCTGCGCCGTCATCCTGGAGTGCATACAGGGTGTTGGCGGCATACAGCTGGCAACCAAGGAGTTCGCACAGGGCCTCGCCGAGGCATGCCGCCGCAACGGCACCGTGCTCATCGCCGACGAGATACAGTGTGGCTACGGGCGCTCGGGCCGCTTCTTCGCCCACCAGTGGTTAGACATACGGCCCGACATCATCACCGTGGCCAAGGGCATTGCCAACGGCTTCCCCATGGGCGCCGTGCTCATAGCGCCGCAGTTCGAGGCCGTCTATGGCCGCCTCGGCACCACCTTCGGCGGCAACCACCTGGCATGTGCCGCAGCCCTCGCCGTGCTCGACGTCATGGAGGGCGAGGGCCTGGTGGACAACGCCCGCCGCGTGGGCGACCACCTGCTCGGGCGGCTGCGCGAGCTGCACACGCCCCACATCGTCGAGGTGCGCGGCCGCGGCCTGATGATAGGCATCGAGCTGGACCAGCCATACAAGGAGGTGCGCCAGCGCCTGCTCTTCGACGAGCACGTCTTCACCGGCTGCGCCGGCACCAACGTGCTGCGCCTGCTGCCACCCCTGTGCCTCACCACCGCCGAGGCCGACGAGTTCATGGAGAAGCTCACAAAGGTCATGGCGGGAGGCGAAAGGGCGTTATAACGTTATGCCGCTATTACGTTATAACGTTATAACGCCGTCGCCCTCACGACACCCCCTAACAACAACAAACACAAACCCCTACCAACAATGGACGAACAACTCACACTCATCGGCGAGCGCCTGCGCGGACTGCGCGACGCGCTCGACATCGAAGCCCAGGAGGTGGCCAACCTCTGCGGCATCACCCTCGACCACTACCTGAAGATGGAGAGCGGCGAGGGCGAGCTTTCCGTGGCCAACCTCCAGAAGATAGCCAAGGAGTATGGCGTGGAACTCAACGTGCTGCTCTTCGGCGAGGAGCCGCACATGAGCACATACTTCCTCACACGCAAGGGCCAGGGCCTCAGCGTGGAACGCCGCAAGGCATACCACTACGAGAGCCTGGCCAGCGGCTTCCGCGGCCGCAAGGCCGACCCCTTCATTGTCACCGTGGAGCCTAAGCCCGAGGACACCCCTCGCGAGAGCAACTCCCATCCCGGCCAGGAATTCAACATGGTGCTCGAAGGCACACTGGAACTCACCATAGGGCAAAAGACCCTCGTCCTGGAGGAGGGCGACAGCATCTACTTCGACGCCACGCAGCCCCACGGCATGCGCGCCCTTGGCGGCAAGGACGTGCGCTTCTTTGCCATCATCTTCTAAAGCCCCGACAACACACACACAAACCACACAAACACATGATCGAGAGATTCCTCAAGCAGACATCGTTCACCTCGAACGACGACTACCGCCAGCACCTGCAATACATCATACCCGACCACTTCAACTTCGCCTACGACGTCATGGACGCCTGGGCCGACGAAGCGCCCGAGCGCCTCGCGCTGCTATGGACCAACGACGAGGGCGTGGAACGCCGAACCACATTCGCACAGCTCAAAGCCGAGACCGACCAGGCGGCGGCCTACCTGCAGAGCCTGGGCATCGGCAAGGGCGACCCCGTGATGCTCATCCTCAAGCGCCGCTACGAGTGGTGGGTGGCCATGCTCGCCCTCCACAAGCTGGCCGCCGTCATCATCCCCGCCACACACATGCTCACCAAGCACGACATAGTGTATCGCAACACACGCGCAAGCGTGAAAGCCATCATCTGTGTCGAGGACCAATACGTCATGTCGCAAATAGAGGCCGCCATGCCCGAGAGCCCCACCGTGGAGACACTCATCAAGGTAGGCGACAGCCACGTCACCGCCGACGCTGCCACGCCTGCCGACGGCGCGCCGACAGCGTGGCACTCCTGGCACGCCGAGATTGCCGCCGCACCGCCCTTCGAGCGCCCGGCCCTGCGCAACGACAACTCCGACACCATGCTCATGTACTTCACCAGCGGCACCAGCGGCGAACCCAAGATGGTGGCCCACGACTTCCTCTACGCCATGGGCCATCTCACCACGGGTGTCTTCTGGCACAACCTCCACGAGGGCTCGCTCCACCTCACCGTGGCCGACACGGGCTGGGGCAAGGCCGTGTGGGGCAAGTTCTACGGCCAGTGGTTTGCCGGCGCAACGGTGTTTGTCTATGACCACGAGAAATTCGATGCCGACCGCCTCCTGCGCCAGATGGAGCGCTACCGCGTGACGAGCTTCTGCGCACCACCCACCATCTACCGCTTCATGATACGCGAGGACCTCTCACGCTACGACCTCAGCGCACTCGAATACTGCACCACCGCCGGCGAGGCCCTGAACCCTGCCGTCTATGACACCTTCCTGGCCAAGACCGGCATACGCCTCATGGAGGGCTTCGGACAGACAGAGACCACCATGACCCTCGGCACATTCCCGTGGATGACGCCCAAGCCCGGCTCCATGGGCATGCCCAACGCCCAGTACGACGTCAGCCTCATCAAGCCCGACGGCACCCCGTGTGAGGACGGCGAGAAGGGCGAGATCGTCATCCGCACGGATGCAACAGGTAAAGAATGCGGCGGCGCCAGCAAGCCATTGGGCTTGTTCAAGGAATACTACCGCGACGAGGAGCTGACGCGCCAGGCCTGGCACGACGGCCTCTACCACACGGGCGACATGGCGTGGCGCGACCAGGACGGCTACTACTGGTTCGAGGGCCGCATCGACGACGTCATCAAGTCCAGCGGCTACCGCATAGGCCCCTTCGAGGTGGAGTCCGCACTGATGACCCACCCCGCCGTGGTGGAGTGTGCTATCACGGGCGTGCCCGACGACGTGCGCGGCATGGTCGTCAAGGCCACCGTGGTGCTCGGCAAGGAGTGGAAGTCGCGGGCCGGCGACGCCCTCGTCAAGGAGCTGCAGCAACATGTCAAGCGCGAGACAGCGCCCTACAAATACCCACGCATCATCGAGTTCGTCGATGAGCTGCCCAAGACCATCAGCGGCAAGATACGCCGCGTGGAGATAAGGAAGAAAGACGAGGCCGCCAACAAGTGACGCCCGCCGACAACCATCAACATCACACCCCAACACCCACAGACATGAAGATAGCAATCATCGGAGCCGGCAACATGGGAGGAGCCATGGCGCTGGGCCTCGCCGCCGGCACGCAAGTGCGCCCAGAGTACATCACCGTCAGCGACCCCTCTGCCGACAACCTCGAAGCCATCAGCCGCCGGCAACCGGCTATAGTCACCACGGCCGACAACACAGCATGCATCAGCGGTGCCGACATCATCATCCTCGCCGTGAAGCCTTGGCTCGTGCAGACCGTCATCGACGAGCTGCGGCCAGCCATCGACTTCAGCAGCCAGGCACTGGCATCCATAGCCGGAGGCGTGGGCATCGACCAGCTCGCCACCATGCTCACCGGCAAACCCGCCACGCCGGCCACACCCCTGCCCTGCCCCATCATACGCATCGTGCCCAACACCGCCATAGCCCTCGCCGAGAGCATGACATTCGTCAGCAGCCGGGCCAGCACACCCGAGCTGGACAACAGCGTGGTGGCCCTCTTCAGCGAACTCGGGCAGGCGATGCTCGTCGAGGAACGCCTCATGAATGCCGCCACGGCACTCGCCTCGTGCGGCATAGCCTACGCCCTGAGATATGTGCGCGCCGCCACCGAGGGAGGCGTGGAGCTGGGCTTCCGCGCAGACCAGGCACAGCGCATCGTGGCGCAGACGCTGCGCGGCGCTGCCGCACTGCTCGACGCCGACGGTTCCCATGCCGAGGCCGAAATCGACAAGGTGACAACGCCCGGAGGCCTCACCATACGCGGCCTCAACGCCATGGAAGAAGCCGGCTTCACGGCCTCTGTGATCCGAGGATTGAGGGCTTCGATGCCGAAATAACATCTTTTAACACATTTCATGGTGCCTATGTATTAAGAAAGCCGTACCTTTGGGGTCGCTAACAACCTAATGACATACTATGGACGAACGCGAATTCCACAAAATGACCAGTCTGCGGCCCTACGTCATAGGCTTGGGGCTGCGCGAAAAGACCTCCGTCTTCGGCATTGTAGATGCACTTGGCAACATCATCTGTAAGGACCACGTAACCACCACCGACTACCCTGACCCGACGTCGTTCATGTTCGACGTGTGCGACCGCCTGCAACCCATGGTGAAGCAGGTGGGAGGATGGGACACCATCAAGGCAATGGGCATCGGAGCCGCCAGCGGCAACAACATCACACAGCGCATAGAAAACGCCGCCAACCTCTCCTGGAAAGGCAACATCTCCCTTGCCAGCATGTTCCAAGGCCGACTCGGCATCGCCGTGAGCCTGGCCAACGACTGCACCGTGGCAGCCATGGGCGAGATGACCTACGGCGCCGCACGCGGCCTCAAGGACTTCATCTGTGTGCTCGTCAACGGCGGCATGGGGGCCGGCATAGTGCTCAACGGCCTTATCTTTATGGGCAACAAAGGCCGCGTGGGCGAAGTGGGACACGTCACCCTCAACCCCAACGGGCGTCCCTGCACATGCGGCAAGGTGGGGTGCATAGAGAGCTATGTGAGCCGCCGCGGCATCACGCAGACGGCGCGGGAGCTGCTCGCCTTCACCTCCAAGCCATCGGCATTGCGCAGCGTGGCTCCGGCCGACATCACCGTGGAGCTAATTGCCAAATGTGCCGACGAGGGCGACGCCATCGCCCTCGAAACGATGCGCAAGACGGGCGACATCCTGGGCCACGCCATGACGGCTTGGGCATCGCTCGTGGCGCCGGAGGCTTTCATCCTCGTGGGCGAGGTCAGCTCGCTCTGCGGCCGCCACATGCTGGAGCCTATACTCACCGGCATGAACGAGAACATGTTCGACGCTATGAAGTGGAGCACAAAGGTGTATCTCTCCACGCTCCACGGCGACGACGCCAGCATACTCTACGCCTCGGCCCTGGCGTGGAAGACCAAGGAATACGAGCTTCTGCTCTGAACCCGCACCAACACCCGTGCCGCACACGGCGGCACCACACATACACAAGATATGTTGATAGCAATAAAAATAGGTTCCAACGTGCTGACGCGACGCGACGGCACGTTGGACTTTACGCGCATGTCGGCGCTCGTAGATCAGATTGCCGAACTCAGGCAACGAGGCAACGAGGTGATACTCATCTCGTCGGGTGCCGTCGCCAGCGGGCGCAGCGAGATGAGCATGCCGGCCGCCGAGATGGACGAGATGGGCAGCGTGGAGCAGCGCCAGGTGTTCTCGGCCGTGGGCCAGGCCAAGCTCATTGGCCGCTACGTGGACCTCTTCCGCGACCACCACATCCACGTGGGCCAGGTGCTGACGACGAAGGACAACTTCCTGGCCGACGAGCCCCTGCAGAACCAGCACCAGTGCATGGCCGCCATGCTGGCCCACGGCGTGCTGCCCATCGTCAACGAGAACGACACCGTGTGCATCACCGAGCTGATGTTCACCGACAACGACGAGCTGTCAGGCCTCATAGCGCGCCTCATGGGATGCCAGATGCTCATCATACTCTCCAACATCGACGGCATCTACACCGGCGACCCCGCAAACCCCGCATCGCAGCTCATAACCACCATACGCCCCGGCGACGACCTCTCGCGCTACATACAGAGCGAGCGCAGCGCCTTCGGACGCGGAGGCATGGCATCGAAGTATGCCACCGCCACCCGCGTGCAGGCCGCCGGCATACCCGTCGTCATCGCCAACGGCAAGCGCGACGACATCCTCACGAGCCTCATCGACGCCCCGGCCACCACGCCCCACACGGAGTTCGTCGCTGAATAACCCACAAACCAACGCCACAGCCACCACACACACATGACCGCCCTCTTCAACGCCACACGCGATGCCAGCCGCATCCTGGCCACACGCACGCCGGCAGACATCGACAGCATACTCCTCGACCTGGCACAGGCTACCGAGGACAACATACCCGCACTGCTGCAGGCCAATCAGCGCGACCTCGACAGCATGGACACCGGCAACCCCATGCGCGACCGCCTCATGCTCAACGACGCGCGGCTGCGAGCCATAGCCGCCGACCTGCGACATGTGGCGGCACTGCCATCGCCGCTGGGACGCACCCTCAAGCACAGCACGCTGCCCAACGGCCTCGACATAGAGCGCGTCAGCGTGCCTTTCGGCGTCATCGGCATCATCTTCGAGGCGCGGCCCAACGTATGCTTCGACTGCTTCGCACTCTGCCTCAAGGCCGGCAGCGCGTGCATACTCAAGGGCGGCAGCGACGCCCGCGAGAGTTGCACAGCCATCGTGGGCCTCATCCACAGCGTGTTGCAGCGCCACGGTCTGCCCGCCGCCACAGCGCTGCTGCTCACCGACCACGCCTCCACGGCGGCGCTGCTCAACGCCCACGGCCTCGTCGATCTCATCATCCCGCGCGGCAGCTCACGCCTCATCGACTTCGTGCGCGAGAATGCCCGCGTGCCGGTCATCGAGACTGGCGCGGGGGTGGTCCACACCTACGTCGATGCCCGGGCCGACATGGCCAAGGCCGAAGCCATCGTTGTCAACGCCAAGACGCGCCGCGTGAGCGTGTGCAACGCCCTCGACTGCCTCATCATCAACCGCGAACGCCTCGGCGAGCTGCCGCTGCTATGCACCCAGCTGGCCGACAAGGGCGTGACTATCTACGCCGACGAACGCGCCTACGCCAGCCTCGCCGCCGGCGGCTACCCCGCCGCCCTCCTGCAACATGCCACGCCCGAGAGCTTCGGCACGGAGTTCCTCGCCCTGCGCATGGCCGTCAAGACCGTAGATACCCTCGACGAGGCACTGGACCACATACGCCGCTACGGCAGCGGCCACAGCGAGGCCATCGTCACCGAGGATGCCCAGGCCGCACGCCGCTTCCTGGCCGACGTGGATGCCGCCTGCGTATATCACAACGCCCCCACGTCATTCACCGACGGCGCACAGTTTGGCCTCGGTGCCGAGATAGGAATCAGCACGCAGAAGCTACACGCACGCGGACCCATGGCCCTCGAAGAGATAACGACCTACAAGTGGCTCATCCGCGGCAACGGGCAGACACGCCCATAAGGCCCACACCTACGTAACATGTAAGCGATAATGACAACACCCTCTCAAATGAAAATATTCCAACACGTATCCGACATCGGCGACCTGGGCGCAGCCCTCGCCGAGGCACAGGAGGTGAAGCGCGACCGCTTCCAGTGGCAGCATCTTGGCCGCAACAAGACAGCGCTGCTCATCTTCTTCAACAACTCACTGCGCACGCGCCTCTCCACGCAGAAGGCTGCTATGAACCTGGGCATGAACGTCATCGTGCTCGACGTGAACCAGGGCGCATGGAAGCTCGAGACCGAGCGCGGCGTCATCATGGACGGCGACAAGAGCGAGCACCTCCTGGAGGCCATACCCGTCATGGGGTCGTACTGCGACATCATCGGCGTGCGCAGCTTTGCCCGCTTCGAGAACCGCCAGGACGACTACGAGGAGCGCATCCTCCAGCAGTTCATCCGCTACAGCGGCCGCCCCGTGTTCTTCATGGAGAGCGCCACAGTGCACCCGCTGCAGGCCTTTGCCGACCTCATCACGATAGAGGAGCACAAGGCCACGGCGCGCCCCAAGGTGGTGATGACGTGGGCCCCCCACCCCAAGGCCCTGCCGCAGGCCGTGCCCAACAGCTTCGCCGAGTGGATGCTTGCCGCCGACGTGGATTTCGTCGTCACCCACCCCGAGGGCTACGAGCTGGACCCGCAGTTTGTGGCCGGTGCGCGCGTGGAGTATGACCAGATGCGCGCCTTCGAGGGTGCCGACTTCGTCTATGCCAAGAACTGGAGCTGCCCCGGCGTGACGCGCCCGGCGGACTACGGGCGCGTGCTCGACGACTACCACACGATGATGGACTGGACGGTCAGCGCGCGCCAGATGGCCGTGACCAACGACGCCCACTTCCTCCACTGTCTGCCCGTGCGCCGCAACATGATTGTCACGGACGACATCATCGAGGGTCCGCGCTCGCTCGTCATCCCCGAAGCCGCCAACCGCGAGATCTCGGCACAGGTGGTGCTCAAGCGTATGCTCGAAGCCCTGTGACCTCAACCAACCATTAACCACAAAAAGCAAAGAACCCCGTGGGTGTAAGATTCAACAAACGCATAAAGGTGCTGCCGTGGGTGACGGCCAATGTCGGGAAAAGCGGCATCAGCCTCACCATAGGCCCCAAGGGAAAGACCCTCAACATCGGGGCCACAGGAGTGAACGTCAACGTGAGCCTCGGCAAAGGCATGGGCTACAGCAAACGCCTCATCACCTGGAAGAAACTCAGTCTGCCCGCATGGCTCGGGATGGGGAGCACCGCAGCCGCCAAGGCGACGAAAGGCGCAAAAGGCAAGGCCAAGAAAGACGCCACGCCAAAGGACACCGAGAGCATAAGCTTGGACGACGCGCTGAAGGAAGTCAACGGCACCACGACCACCGACGCCGCTGCCACAGAGGACACCGCCGCCACCACGCAGCAGGAGCAGGCCGGATGTGGTCCCGTGGGCTGTGCCGTGGGCATCGTGGCTGCCATTGTCGTCGTGGGTCTCATCGCCGCCGTGGTCTATCTGTTCCTGCAGTTGCACCCCGACATGCTGCCGGGGACGTAGGCGACGGGCGTCAACCTCCGCTCCGGTGGCGCAGCAAGGCAACTGCCGGGGCGTAGCAGCCGACGGGTGCTGGCCTCTGGCCGCAGCCGTCGGCTGTGTCATTCGGCATCGCGCTCCACGAAGTCGCGGGGCGACATGCCGAAGTGCTTGCGGAACACCGTGGAGAAATAGCCCAGATTGGAGAACCCCACGGTGTAGGCCACTTGCGTGATGTTGAGTTTGCGTTCGCGCAAGAGGCGTGCCGCCTGTTCGAGGCGTATGTTGCGGATGAACTCCGTCGTCGTGAACCCCGTGAGTTCCTTCATCTTGCGGTGCAGGTGTGCGCGGCTGATGCCCACCTCCTCACACATCTGCTCCACGGAGAACTCGCTGTCGCCGAGGTGGCGGTTCACGCTCTGCGTGATGCGCTGCATGAGCTGCTCGTCGTTGCCGCTCACCTGCGGTGTCTCGATATTCCCGGCCATGGCCTCGGCATTGTGGTGTTGTGTGGCCAGCTGCAAGGTTTGCTGCTTGCGGCTCTGCACGTAGGCAGCTATCGCCGTCTGCAATTCGTCGAGCGTCAGCGGTGCGGCCTGGTCGTTGGCCGCGCTTATGAGAAAGCTCAGTTTCTGGCGGTCCATCTGATACTGCACATGGCGGCGATAGGCCAAGGCCGTCAGCGCCGCGAGGGCTGCCGCCAGCAGTGCGTACAAGGCGTAAGCCCACCACGTCTGCCACCAAGGCGGCAGCACCTCGAAGGCATACGTCTCGGGCTGTGTGGTCTGCCCGGCTATCGATGCGCGCACATTCAGCGTATAGTCCCCGGGTGCCAGGTGCGTGAAGCTGAGGGCATTCTGCCCGGGAGCGAGTTGCTGCCAGGTGTGGTCGCCCTCGAATCGGTATTCAAACACGGTGCTGCCGGTAGTGAGGAAATCCATCAGCGAGAACGCCGCCTGAACGTCGTGGCCTTGCTGGTGGAACGCCGTGAGGCGCACCCGCGCGGCGAGGGGCCGCCGATGCTGCAGGCTGTCGGGGTGGAAACGTGTGACGCCGTCGGCCGTGGCAAAAAGGATGTGACCGTCGGCAGCGCGCAGGTAGGCCCCCTGCACATATTCGCCGCCCTGGCTGCTGAGGGGCGACGTCTGCGCCGAGAGCTTGCACGCGGCAGGTTCCCAGAGCCAGATGCCGGCATCGGTGCTCAGCCACACCTTGCCGCCGCCGTCCTCGACGATGGCGGCGATGACACGGCCGCGAAGCCCCTCTGTGCCCTGCTCGGGCCGCAGCCCATCGGCCTCGGTCCACCGCAGCAGGCCGCGCGACGTGGCCATGAGCACGTCGCCCGATGCCAGCACGCGTATGGCCGTGCATTCCTCGCGGTCC
>JAFSVI010000170.1 GCA_017445145.1 Bacteroidaceae bacterium
GTGGACCCGAACTCGATGCCGAGGATGGCTTTTCCAGCCTCAATAATCTGTTTTGCTGTCATTGTTTAGTTAGGTTTATGAAGGGTTGGGCGTGCAAATGTAGCTCTTTTCCCACAAACTGCCAAGCATTTGACCAAAAATGTAGCAACAAAAGCCTTTATTTGCCCGCACACCACCGTGTGCGCCGCCCAACATCGCGCCATCAAGGCTGCAACACCGCGGCGTGGCTACCGCCGCGACGTTGAAATGGCGGCGTCGCGGCTTGGCACGCGCGCAGGCTCGTGGCTGTCCAGGTGTGCTTACCGCGCATGCCAACAGCGGACGTCAGCTGTCGGCAACTGCGTCGGCGTGCCGCAGAATCAGCGAAATACGCCAAAACAGGCAGGCAGCTGCGGAACAAGAAATACGCGTAATTGGCGCTATTCGTGGTTCAACAGAGATGCGTAACAATGATAGATATGTTAAAATCCGCATGATTGTGGGCGTGAAAGAGCGTGACTGTGGGGGAAAAGTTGTAACTTTGCGCCATGAAACGAATACTGATACTTCTTATCGCCGCCATGGCAGCTATAGCGGGGGCGGCACAGGCCTACCCGCCAGCGACGGCGCCGGGCCTGGAGTTCGTGCTGCAACTGAAGGTGAACATAGGCGAAGCCTACGCCGTGGGCGCCACGCCTCGCGGACAGCGCTACGTGGTGCCCATCACGGGCGGCACCTTCGAGGGACCTGGCATCCGCGGCACGGTTGTTCCCGGCGGTGCCGACTACCAGCTGGCCACCGACGACGGTCGGCGCACCGAGCTGGAAGCCATCTACTGCATCCGTACCGACGACGGCACCAACATCCATGTGCGCAACCGCGGCATTGTCGTCAGCGGCAACGCCGCCAATGGTGCGCCCCGCAACTACTTCATGGCGGCACCCGTGTTTGAGGCGCCCGGCGACAGCCGCTATGCCTGGCTTAACGACGCCATCTACGTGTGCGCCCCCGTATTTGTCGAGGGTTTTCCCGGCATAGTGCTCAACGTGTGGCGCGTGACAGCCCCATAGCGTCCCCTTCACCCTACCCTACTACCACCGCCTCACATCATAGCATTGGCCTCCGGGTACACTTGTGTGCATGAGCGGCGACGGCCGCGCCCATCGTGGCACAGCCGCACATCAGGCCTTAGCATAATTCGTATAATCCGTTGCGGATTTATGCCCATGGCGATGCCGGCGCCGCCACTCGCCGCGGCAATGATTGTTACTCGCCGCGGCGATATTCATTACTCGCCGCGGCGATGTTTGTTACTCACCGCGGCAACATAACGAATGTGCCCCGGGGCAGCTGCGGCTGCGCCGGGGCACATTCGTTGTATGGGCAAGGGTTGGTGCTGGTGTGGCAGCCGCCACGTTGGCAGCGGCTGCGGCGGTGTGGCGTGGCAGGTGCCGCCTATTGCGCCTGCCGGACGAAGTATGTGACCACGGGCAGGTGGTCGCTGTAGCCGTTGAGCCACACGCCGCCGGCGTGTGTGCGCGTGGGGTTGCCCTTGAAGCGGCCGTCGTCCTGCATGAGGTATTCGAAGCGCTGCACCTCGGCTTTGTAGAAGGTGAGCGTCTCATAGCTCTTGGTGCCGTCGCGGTCGATGGCGTTGGGCGTCATCACAATCTGGTCGAAGAGGTTCCAGCCGCCCTGATAGCGCAGGGTGCCGCGGCCGTCGAGCAGGATCTGCCACCAGGGGTTGTACATCATGCCGTCCCGCACGTCGGCAATCTTGCGGCGCGCACCAAGGGCTTTGGCCATGGACGGGTCCATGGGGTCGTCGTTCATGTCGCCCATGACGATGACCTTCATGCTCGGGTTGGCGCGGAGGATGCTGTCTTTCTCCGCCGCCACCTGCTCGCCGGCCCAGATGCGCAGCGCCGGGCCGCCGAAGCGCGACGGCCAGTGGCACACGATGACGGTGATGCTGTCGCCGGCGAGCACGCCCTGCGTGGTGAGGAAACCGCGCGTGGGGTGCATGTCGGGGTCGCGCAGCACGTAGGGCTGCAGCCACACCTTGGCAGGTTCGAAGAAGCGGGGGTTGTAGAGCAACGCGCAATCGACGCCGCGGCGGTCGGGGCCCTCGACATGCACGAACTTGTAGCCGCGCTTGGCGAGGGGTTCCTGGGCACACAGGTCGGTGAGACAGCGTGCGTTCTCCACCTCGCTCACGCCGATGAGCGCGCAGCCAATGCCCGGCAGGCGCTCTGTGCCCATGTCGGCCAGCGCGCGCGACATGTTGCGGAGCTTGTGCTCGTACTTCATCGGCGTCCAGTGGTTGGCGCCGTCGGGGAGGTACTCGTAGTCGTTCTTGCCCTCGTCGTGCTCCGTGTCGAAGAGGTTCTCAATGTTGTAGAAGCCAATGCCATAGAGGCTCAGGCGCCGCTCCTGCGCCCGGGCGCCGGCGCTACACGCCAGGCACATGGCAACGATGATGGTGGTAAGGGTGGTCTGCTTCATGGTGCGGGAGGTAAGATTGTGTGGTTTTGGGTGCAAAGTTAACAAAAGATGCCAAAATGATGAAGCAAAGACACATTTATTTCACTCGAGGGGCAAAAAATGTGGTTTTTTCTTGGAGAATTAAAGCTTTTTAGCTTACTTTGTACCGATTTCATGCTCTAACCCGTATCACTAACCAATGAGAAAGACCTTATTCTATTCAGCCTTGCTGCTGGCGTGCACCGCCGCCGTGCGTGCGCAGGAACCCGTGACGACAGAGCCGGAGAAGGTGATGAAGGACGAAGCCGCGTCGTTCATCTTCACCGAGTCGCAGCTCGACGACGATGCCGACGTCACGCAAGACGTCATACAAATCAACTCCAGCTCCAACGTCTATACCAGCAACGTGGGCTATCTCTTCAGCCCCATGCGCTTCAAGTTCAGGGCGCTCGACCAGAAGTACAATGACATCTACATGAACGGCGTGCAGGTGAACTCCGTGGAGAACGGGCGCTTCTCCTACTCCACCATCGGCGGCATGAACGACGCCACGCGCAGCATCGACTATGCCTCGCCCTTCGAGGCCAACAACTTCGGCATGGCGGCCATCGGCGGCAGCAACAACTACAACTTCCGCGCCAGCAACTATGCCGCTGGCCACAAGGTGACGCTCTCCGGCCTCAACCGCAACTACACCCTGCGGGCCATGTACACCTTCGGCACGGGGCTCTCCGAGCGCGGGTGGGCCTTCTTCGGCACCGTGGGCTACCGCTGGGCCAACCACAAGACGGCCGCCGTCGAGGGCACCTTCTACAACTCCTTCGCCTATTTCCTCGCCATGCAGAAGAAATGGAGGCGCAACAGCCTGAGCATCACCACATGGGGCAACCCCACCGAGCGCGCGCAGCAGGGAGCATCCACCGACGAGGCCTACTGGCTTGCCAACAACTACCTCTACAACCCCAACTGGGGCTATCAAGATGGCAAGGTGCGCAACTCGCGCGTGGTCAACAACTTCGAGCCGTCGCTGCTCGTCACGTGGGACTTCGACATACGCGACAACCTGAAACTCACCACCTCGTTCTACGGAAAGTATGCCATGTACAGCGGCACGCGCCTGCAGTACAACAACTCGCAGAACCCCAAGCCCGACTACTGGAAGAACTTCCCTTCCTACAACTACGACGTGTGGGGCCTCACCGACGGCTCCAACAACAGCGTGGAGGCCTGGCAGGAGAGCTATGACTACTGGACAGCCACCAAGGCCAACCGCCAAGTGCAGTGGGACAAGCTCTACTATGCCAACACGCAGATGAACGCCGTGGGAGGCGACGCCGCCTACTACCTCCTGGCGCGCCACAACGACCAGCTCGCCTTCAACGCCGGATCCACCATCAACTGGACCATCAACCGCTACCACAAGCTGCAGGGCGGAGTGCAATTTGCCAGCAACATCGGCATGCACTACCAGACCATAGCCGACATGATGGGCGCCAACAACCTCCACAACATCAACAACTACGCCGTGGGCACATACGCCGTGAGCGACCCGCGTGTGCAGTACGACCTCCGCCACCCCAACGGCACCGTGGGCAAGGGCGACCGCTTCGGCTACGACTTCAACATCTATGTCAACAAGGAAACAGCCTGGGTGGGCTACACCCTCGACCGCGGCATCACCCACGCCTTCGTCAGCGCCAAGATGGGATTCACCGACATGTGGCGCTACGGCAACATGCAGAACGGCCTCTTCGCCAACAACTCGTATGGCAAGAGCAAAAAGGCATACTTCCTCGACGGTGGCGCCAAGGCCGGTGTGAACATCAACCTCGGACGAGGACACGTCATCGGCGCCGGCATAGGCTACATGACCTACGCCCCGGCGGCCTACAGCACCTACGGCGGTTCGGCCTTCCAGGCAGCGGAGATGAACAACAACTTCATCGACGGCCTCAAGGTGGAGCACATGCTCAGCGCCGAGGTGGGCTACGCACTCACACTCTCATGGCTGCGCGCCAACCTCACCGCCTACTACAACCGCGGACGCCACCTCAACGAGTGGCAGAACTACTACTACGACGACGTCAACTCGTTCACCTACGTCAGCATGACCGGCGTGAAGAAAGACTACTGGGGCGTGGAGCTCGGCGCACGCTTCAAGGTGACGCCACAGTTCAGCATAGACCTCATTGGCTCGTGGGCCGACGCGAAATATGTCGATAACACCGACGTCAGCTACCTCCTCTCAACCGAAGGCACCGTCACCACCGAGCGCCTATATAATAAAGGTATGCGCGAGGCCAGCACGCCGCTCACAGTGGGCAGCATTGGACTCAACTACAACGTCAAGGGATGGTGGTTCAACCTCAAGGGCAACTACTACGACCGCATCTACCTCAGCTACGCCCCCTCGCAGCGCTACGAGAGCACACTCATACGCTCCGGCCAGGTCGATAACGACGGCGCGCTCATCATACCCGAGCAGGCCAAGGGCAACGGAGGCTTCATGCTCGACGGCAGCATAGGACACCAGTTCCGCATCGCCGGCAACCCACTGAGCGTCAACCTCATGCTCACCAACATCCTCAACAACCGCAAACTCGTCAGCGGCGGATTCGAGCAGAGCCGCTCCAGCTACACCACCGACGTGGCCACAGGCGAGGTCAGCGGGCAGCGCACCTACAACTTCCAGCGCAACCCAATGAAATACTACGTGCAGGGCTTCAACTTCATGCTCAACCTCAACTACCGCTTCTGACAATATTCCACATTTCTCATCTGACATCTATTTGTGCTATGCGTAAGACATCATACATCATACACTTTGCAACCATCATCGCCGCGGCTATGATGAGCGCCGCATGCCAGGACGGCAACTGGGACACACCCGACATGACGAACCCGCCCTACGGCAACAACGCCATAGAGGATGTCGAGAGCCGATACACCACCATCGGGGAACTCAAGACACGCTACGCCGCAGCCATCTCGGGCAGCTCCTTTGAGCGCATTGCCGACGACCGCCTGCTGCCATGCACCGTCATCGGCAACGACATCGGAGGCAACATATACAAGCAAATCATCGTGCAGGACGCCACGGGCGCCATGGTCGTGGGCATCAACACCACCGGCCTCTTCCCATACGTCAGCGTGGGCCAGCAAATCCTCATCAGCCTCAAGGACCTTTGTATCGGGGGCTACGGACAGCAGCCGCAGCTCGGCGACGAGTACAACGGCAGCATAGGCCGCATGAGCGCCGAGAAGTGGCAGGAGCATGTGCGCATCATGCCCACACACGACATGTCGCAGATTGACACCATCGACTTCTTCGCCACCGCACAGGCCGACATGGACCGCTACTGCGGACACCTCGTGCGGCTGAACGACGTCACCATCGGCGACGCCGGCGACGTAACCTACGTCACGGCCGCCGGCAACACCGTCACCAAACCCATGACATTCGCGCCGGAGAAGGACAACACCAACTTCACAGCCGGACTTACCTACAACGGCAGCACCAACGGCTACGTACACCACACCATCAACAACCTCGCAGCCAGCGCCGTAGTGCTGCGCACCAGCACCTACGCCAAGTTCGCATCGCTGCCCATTCCCACCACCCCCGTAACCATCTACGGCATCGCCACACGCTACCGCAACACATGGCAAATCCTCATACGAGCCGAGGACGACGTCAAGCAGGGAGAAGCGACACATGAAGAATGAAGAATATAGATAAAAACATCAAGATATGAAAAAGTATTGGAAAATGCTGCTCTGCGCAGCAATAGGCATCGCCACATTCACAGCATGTGAGGACGTGCCAGAACCCTACAACATCCCAACCGAGCAGGGAGGCAACACGCCAACGCCGACGGCGGACTATATCCTCAACCAGACCTTCACCAGCTCGCTCGGAGCATTCACCTCGCAGAGCGAGAGCGGCTCAATAGCATGGAAGGCTGACTCGCGCTACGGCGCCGTCATCACGGGATATGACAACTGGGACGGCAGCGGCACCAAGTCAAACCGCCCCGGAGTGACATACCTCATCAGCCCTGCCATAGACCTCACCGATACCGACAGCGCATACATCGCCATCGACCAAGCCATTAACTACGCCAAGACAACTCTCGAGGCCGACCACAAGTTGCTCATTGCACCGACATCCACCGACGAAGGCGCCATGGCCTCGATTGTCGCAGCCGAAGAGCTGCCCATGAGCATGGAAGGCCTCGGCTCGTCGTTCACCTACGCCACGCAGTACATGCAGATCCCCGACAAATACATCGGGCAAAACATCACCATAATCCTCAAGCACACAGCCCACAACGACTACTCATCCACGTGGGAAGTCAAGAGCATCAAGGTCGCCAAGGGAACAGCTCCCAAGAACGGAGGAGGAAACACACCCATCGAGGGTCTCAAAGGTTCCGGCACAAAGGACGATCCCTACGACGTGGCTTCGACCATCAAGCTCATTGCCGCCGGGCCGCCATCAGCTAAGATATACACCAAGGGCATCATCTCCAAGATCGACGAGATCGACACTGGCTCCTTCGGCAACGCCACCTACTATATCTCCGACGACGGCTCCACAAAGGACCAGCTTGAGGTATATCGTGGCTATGGCCTCGGTGGAGCCAAGTTCACCAGCAGCAACGACATTAAGCTTGGCGACGAGGTCATTGTCTATGGACAAGTGGTCATCTACAACAGCAAGTATGAGTTCACACAGGGCAGCCAGCTCTATAGCCTCAACGGCGAGACATCGGGTGGCGGCAGCGGCGAACCAAGCGGCGATGCCAAGGGCAGCGGCACGCAGGAAGACCCCTACAACGTCGTGGCCGCTATAGCCAACAACAGCGGCACGGCTTGGGTCACGGGCTACATCGTAGGTTGGATCGACGGCAAGACGCTGGCCGACGGTGCGCGCTTCAACGGTTCCAGCACCGTGGCCACGAACATCATCATCGCCGACAACCCCGACGAGACCAACATTGCCAACTGCATGCCTGTGCAGCTGCCTGCCGGCGACGTGCGACAGGCGCTCAACCTCATGGACAACCCCGGCAACTACAAGAAATCGGTCAAGCTCTACGGCTCACTCGAGAAGTACTTCGGCGCCGCTGGCATCAAGAGCATTAGCAACTACTCCATCGACGGAAGCTCCACGCCTGAACCGCAGCCCGCCGGGGAAGCCACGGGCGACGGCACACTGGCCAACCCCTACAACTCCGTAGCAGCCAACAACATCGCCAGTGCATTGGCCAAGGACGAACAGACCAATGTGGCATATTACATCAAGGGCAAGGTGGTCAGCATCAAGGAACAGTTTGGCACGCAGTATGGAAATACCACAGTGTTCATCTCTGACGACGGCACCACTGCCGGACAGTTCCAGGTGTTCCGTGCATTCTACCTCGGCAACCGCAAGTGGACCACTGGCGACACACAGCTGCAGAAAGGCGACGAAATCGTCGTCTATGCACGCCTGACCAACTACATGGGCAACACACCGGAGAGCGTGGCTGGAAAGGAAGGACAAGACCACGGCTACCTCTATAGCATCAACGGACAGACTGAAGGCGGCAACGTGGAACCCACACCACAGCCCGGAGGCGACACCAAGACCCTGGCCGACTTCGCCAACGGCGACTTCGAGACATGGGCCTCCGACGACCAGCCCACGGGGTGGAAGTCGGCCAGCACGGCCAGCAGCGCCACACTTGCCAAGAGCACCGACGCTCACGGCGGCAGCTTCGCCGTCTGCGTCAAGGGTGCCACCACCGGCAACAAACGCATAGCCTACGAGGAGATGCAGCTCGAAGCTGGCACCTACACCTGCGCCTTCTGGACAAAGGCCGCCACCAGCGCCGCTGCCAGCCTGTGCCCGGGCTATGCGGCAATAGGCACCGGCACCCCTGTCTATAAATACGACCAGGGCGACGACGGCAAGAACCGCTATGTCAACGACATCGGTGCCAACTGGCAGCAGGTGACCTACAGCTTCACCCTCAGCGAGACCACCACCGTTTGCCTCATCGTCATGAACTCCAAGACAACAGGCACTGACCTCCTCATCGACGACTTCACCATCACTAAGCAGTAGGCGTAGCCACCCTCAGAGGAAACCCCGTAGTAGAGGAAACCCCGTAGTAGAGGAAACCCCGTAGTAGAGGAAACCCCGTAGTAGAGGAAACCCCGTAGTAGAGGAAACCCCGTAGATAAGGATATCTCAAGTGGGCGATAGCCCTACCTCAGCCGCTGTGATGCAGCGTCATACGCAACCCGTCAACCGTAGCCACCGTGTCAACCATTGCCACCGTGTCAACCATTGCCACCGTGTCA
>JAFSVI010000022.1 GCA_017445145.1 Bacteroidaceae bacterium
GCCAGCCATGCGCCAGCTCGGTCTCTGTTCGC
This sequence comes from Bacteroidaceae bacterium, assembly GCA_017445145.1. Lineage (GTDB taxonomy): Bacteria > Bacteroidota > Bacteroidia > Bacteroidales > Bacteroidaceae > Physcousia. The sequence goes on from JAFSVI010000022.1 coordinate 33, forward strand.
CCTTGGGCGTTGGCTCCGGCGACCCACAGGGCCGGCAGGAGCAGGGTGAGGAGGTGGTGTTTCATGTGGGAATAGGTTAAATGGTTTAGTGACGGATAATCTTACGTGCAGACGTGCCACGCTGCTCAATCAACATCGTGCCGCGCGCACACGAGGAAGCTGGGAGGCGGCGGCCGAGCATGTCGAACGTGGCCGTCGCCTCGCCTGTGGCTGTCGTGGTTCCAACTGTCTGGCCGTCCACGCTCCTGATGTCTGTGGCACCGTCGGTAAAGGCCTTGAGCACATACAGGGCCGGCAAGGCACGGTGTGTGCCATTGTCCCACAGGCCACGGTTCACCCAATTGGTGAGGACAGCGCTGCCGGGGCCGTTGCCATTCTCCTCCGGGAACCACCAGTATAGGCCATTGACATTGGAGTGTTTCCTGAGCTCGGCCACGAGGTCGCGGGCAAAGGCAGCCTGACCATCGGCGCTGATGGGCCATGTGGACGAGAAGTCGTGGGTCACGCCCGCAGGCTGCCACTGATAGTAGTAGGCCGTCTCAACGACCTGCACCGTCTTCGTGGGGAATGAGGTGGCGAGCATGTCTATGGAGCTGCCGAGCACCTGGAGGGAATTGTGCCAGAAGGGGTAGTACGAGAGGCCTATGATGTCGTAATCGACGTCGGCAAGCTTCGTGTAGATGAGTTTCAAGGCATCGGCATCGCCAGCACGCTCGGTGTGGATAATGACCTGGGCGGCGGGGCATGCCTCGCGACAGGCGCGCGAGGCTTGCGTCAGGAGCGAGGCAAAGCGCTCCCAGTTGGCCGACGGCGAGTCGTAGAAGCAGCGGTTGGTGCGCGAGGAGGTGTTCACCGTGGCGCTCCAGAGCATGCCGTAGCTGACCTCGTTGCCTATCTGTATGAACTGCGGCGCGGCGCCCTCGGCGGCGAGGCGCTCGAGGCACGTCTTGGTGTAGTCGTAGAGGCGCTGGCCCAGCTGAGCGTCGCTCAACGATGACCATGCCGACGGTATCCACTGGTTGGAAGGGTCGGCCCACGTGTCGCTGTAGTGGAAATCGAGCATGATGGCATAGCCCTCGGACTTGAGCCTACGGCAGAAACGCACCACATAGTCTAAGTTCTGGCACACCTGGGCATCGCGCTGCCCACCGGGGCTCAGTTGCTTGGGGTCAACAAACAGGCGCACACGAGCCGCGTTCCACCCCACAGGCTCGCTCTTGAGGTACTTGACGACATCGGCGATGGCGCCGCCCTGAGGGTCATAGTATGCCACATTGTTGTCCTCATAGCTCTGCAGCACGGAGATGTCGCCACCGACGTACATGGCTTGTTGCGCCACGAGTGGCGCGGGCTGGAGGAAAACGACTGAGAGTATCAAGCCTCCGACGGCTTGAAGAGCACCAATGGTGTGTGGAAAGAGCTTCATAGTGTATAGGTGTTTTTACGATGATTGCATATACGAGCGCGGGGCGTGGGGTCATTGCGGACGATTGATGACATTGATCTTGTGGCGAATGGCCAAGATGTTGAAGGCCGACACCAGCACGAAGAGCGACGCGCCAAAGGCCAGGGCGGGCGAGGTGGGACCCTCGCTCATCTGGGGGAACATCTGCCACAGCAGCTCCATATAGCGGCCGCGCACAACATATAGCAGCACCACGGCGAGCACGAGCACCGCGAGGTTGATGCCCACGGTCAGCGCCTGGTAGGGCAGGCTGACACGCGACGGGGTGTAGCCTATGAGCAGAAGGTTATGGAGCTTCGCGCTGTTCTTCTCCACAAGGAGGTAGATGCTCAGCATGAGCACGAAAAACGACAGCCCGCTGATGAGCAACCCCACGGCCACCACCACGCCGGAGGCTATCTTGAGCATGTAGGTGGCACGACCGGCATCGAGGTCGTTGCCGCCGGTCTCATAGCCATGGGCCTGCACGTAGGCGGGGATGGCATCGTCGGCGGGGTTGGCAACCTCCACAATGAGGCGCGTAGGGCCCTGCTCCGCGCCGGAGGCAAGGGTGGCATTGCTCCAGCGCATGAAGTCCTCGGGCACGAGGATGGTGTTCAGGCGGTTGGAGAAACCCACCACGCGCCCGCGAAGCTGCTGCTGCATGTCGCGACCACGCAGGGTGACGTCCAGCCGCACCATGGCGACGACGCCCTCCGAGAGCTTCGGCAGCGACTGGCTCTCGGCAAAGCCGAAATTGTAGATGGCAAGATAGGAACGCGGCAGGATGATGGGGATCTCCGTGGCACCTGCCTCGAAATGCCAACCCGCGAGGTCGGCATCGACGAAGTCATCGGGCACGGACTCGAAGAACATGTCCGTGCCAACGCTCCGCTCACCCATGGCGATGGAGGCAAACACCTTGTAGCGCGACGACGTGAAACGCCCCACGCGCCGCGCAAAGGGCTGGCGAGCGAGGTCGGCAATCTCGGCCTCGGTGAATGAGGCGGTGTGGCCGCCAAGGGCTGAGGTGGCGCTGACGCGTTTGGAGAGTATGACGTAGGTGTTGGGCAGGAAGCCGTCCTCGCCCGAGAAGGCAGGGAGTATGTCGTGATATGCCTGCACACTCGTCATCACGATGCACAAGCCCAGCAGGTTGGCAAGGAAGAACCCGCCGAGCTGAGGCAGGCTGACGTGGCGACGCAGGAGTTTCCAGATGAGGGTCATAGCGAGAAGGTTTGCTGATAAGGCAGCGGCAGATGCTTGCCGATGCTGGTGGCCACGACGGCGGCGCCACGGCTGCGCGCCTCGTCGAGGATGAGCTGCGACATGCGCTGTGCGTTGTCATCGTCGAGGTGGCTGATGGGCTCGTCGATGAGCAGGAAGTCGAAGGGCTGGAGCAACGCGCGCACAAAGGCCACACGCTGCTGCTGACCAAAGCTCATCATGCCCACGAGGCTGTCGCGCTTGTCGGCGATGCCCAGGACGTCGAACCACTGCGCCACGACGGCGTCCGGGCGGAAATGCGTCAGCTGGTTCTTGAGCTGGACGTTTTCCCACGCCGTCAGCTCGGGGAACAGGCGCAGCTCCTGAAAGAGTATGCTCAGGTGGCGCTGGCGCAACGTGGACCACTCGGTGGTGGAGAGCGTGCGCACATCGCGGCCGTCGAAGCTGATGGACCCGACATAGTCGCGGCGCTGGCCGATGATGAAGCTGCACAGCGACGACTTGCCCGTGCCTGAAGCGGCCTCGACGAGGTAGATGCCACCACGACGCAGCGCCACCTCGCGGCCCCAGATGTCGGAATGCAGGTCGTGGCGCTGGCTGAACACGTTGGGCACAACGTTGTGAAGGGAGATCTCGTTCATCAGTCGGTGGCGGGGAAGATGAGTGAACGTGCGATGTTGACAGACGGGGGGGCCACGACGCGCAGACGCAGGCGTCCCACTTCCGGCATCTGTAGCTCAACCCTCTCGGCAACGCGCACGAGGGGTGACGCCAGCGGGGCATACGCCCACGTGCTGAGGTCGAGGGCTGCGACATCGAGGGTGGCATAGAGGCGGTTGCCGCTGATGGCATCCCTGTGGCTACTGACGTAGCCCCGCGCGCCGGCGCCATCGGGGCGCAGCGTGAGGGCATCGGAGGTGGAGGCATAGAGCAGGCCGCCGCGTGTGCCGAAGCGCAGACTCACATCGGACGAGCTGAACACGAAGTCGGTGGGCGACGTCTGCCGCAGGTCGTAGCCGCCTATCTTGGCAGCACTCGTGAGCCAGTAAGGTGCCTCGCGGAAACCCGAGGCGCCGTCGCGGAGC
>JAFSVI010000171.1 GCA_017445145.1 Bacteroidaceae bacterium
ACGCGCGAGTGAGTCCTGGCGGTAGTAGGCGTTGCCAAGGTTGAAGTATATCTCGGGGCTCTCGCCATTGGCGGCGATGAGGGCTGCATAGAGGCTGGCGGCTCGCGCATAGTCCTCGGCGGCGTAGGCCGAGTCGGCGGCCTCCTTGGTGAGGACGCCGACGGTGAAGGTGGCGGCGGTGTCGGTGGCGGTGGCTGCTGCTGGCATGGCCACGGAGAGTGTGTCCTGGGCCGTCAGCGTGATTTAGCATGTCAATTAATTCTGTTCAGTTACTTATTAATAAAGTTTGCACGCGAGGTGGCCTCGTCATTCTTGGCATCGGCGTCGGCGGTCTCCGGCTGCACGTCGATGATGCGGACGAGATAAGCCGTGTGGTTGTCGGAAGCGGCGGCGGTGCGGCGTTTCAGCTCTCGTAGCTTCTCCTCGTCGGTGGCGGGCGTGGCGAGCAAAGCGAGGAGCTGGTCGTCGGTGAGCGTCTCCACGACGCCGTCGGAGCATAGCAGGAAATAGTCGCCGGGTTGCAGGTCGGTGGTGTGGACTATGTCGGGGCGGCATCGGCGTTCGGGGGTAGGCTGCATGGCGCGTGTGATGACGTTACGTTGGTCGAAGGTGGCCATCTGTTGCAGGGTGAGTTCACCGATAAGGTAGAGTTCCATGGCGAGGCTGTGGTCCCGGCTTTGGTAGATGATGGCCGCAGGGTGGGCATTGTCGCTGGCGGGGCGTATGTGGTAAATGCGGCTGTCGCCGATGTGCGCCATGGTGGCTCCGCCGCGGTGCATACAGAGCATCGTCATCGTGGTGCCCATACGGCGTCGGTCGTTGGCGTCGTCGCGTGCGTCAAGCTGGTCGTAGGCCGCAGCGATGGCTTCCATGAGAAGGTCGTCGGTCAATGGCTCCTCGGGAGCGTGGTGGCTGGCAATGTACGCCCCCATGGTCTCGGCCACCGTCTGCGATGCCACCTCGCCGTGCTCGTGACCGCCCATGCCGTCGCACACGAGCAGCAGGCGGTCGGCCTCTGTGGCCATGCCCAGCGCCGGGAAGAGGGCATCCTCCTGGTTGGCCCGTTGGCCTTGCTCGTGAAGAGCCAGTGGTTTTGCGATGTGGATAATCATAGTTCAAGCTCAGATTATGTACTTTCTATAAGATTATGGCGGGGAAATCACTTCGATGTAGAAGCTGAACGGCCTGAAGCCGTCGTTGCAACTGACCATGGCGCTCATGGGGTTGCGCATCCAGCCGTCGAAGAAATTGCCTTCGCCACGCGCCAACGCTTCAACGAACTCACGCATACTGCCCCATGCCGACGGGCACATCCCCTCGGGCATCCGCCCGTCAACCGATGTCCATTGCTGTCCCTCCTTGACATCACAGGCATGGTCAATGGGGTTCTCATACATGGCCATGAGGTCGGGATAGACCGTCTGGCGCATAGCCGTGATCCGTACCTTGTTCATACAGCTCATATCATTGGTTTCCAAATCCCGAGTCCACGCTCCGGCCCGCCACCACCGCGCGGTGGTGGAAGGCCGGAGTGCGGGCATGTCATCTACAACTTGTAGTCAATCTTTATCACCAGCACGCGCAGGCGCTGGCTGGCGGCATCGGTCTTCACCTTCGCTATGTGCCAGTCGCACGGGAACATGATGTTGAACGTGCCGGGTATGGACGTGAACTGTTGCAGACGGTCGTAGCTGAAGGCATACTCCAGGCGGTCGGGCTTGTAGTCGGCGAGAGGGGTTGATGTCTCGTGGTCCAGGCGGCAGAATCCCTCGGTGCCGCTGACGACATACATGAAGTCGATCTTCTGGTAGTGGCTCTCGCTGCCTTTACCCTGCCGCAGGTCATCCTGCGAGCACCAGTTGTCGCCGTCCTCCACGCTGACGGTGAGCGTGGTGCCGGGGATTGGAGCACGTCCGGCAGGGATTGCCATGAGGTCCGTTTGCTGCAACCATTTGAACACCGCCTCCCATTGCGCCGTGTTGCGATGGTACTGGATGTAGAATTCCACAGGGTTGACCGTCGGTGCAGGTGCCGCTTTCGTGAAGCCGTTGCGCCACGTTCCTTTGTTCATCCATTTCTGTGCCAGGCGTGTCAGCTCCTTGGGGTACTCATTGGTATAGGTCTGTGCGGTGGCTGTCACGGATGCGAGCATGACAATGGCGAGAAGAAGTCTTTTCGTGATGGCGGCAGCCTTTGCTGCTGCGGCACAGCCGTTGGCGGGCATGTCGCTGTGTGAGTCCCGTTGCAGGCTCACAGATGGTGCAATAGTTTTCTTCATTATCGTATTTCGTTAAGTTCGCCTGTTTCTGAATCGATGATAAACCCGCGTACAACGACGTCCTTTGGCACGAGGGGGTGGGTCACAATGGTCTCCACGGTTTTCCGCACCGATTCGGGCGTGTCCTTGAAGCCCTCCAACCAGTGATGCAGGTCTATGCCACACTTCTGGATGGTGTCGAGCGTCTGCTCTGTGACGCCGCGGGCTGTCATCTCGTGGCGGAAGTGGTCAAAGCTCATGTGGCAGGCGCCGCAATGCGAGTGTGCCACCACCATGATTTCCTCCACGCCCAGCTCATAGATGGCAACAATGAGGCTGCGCATGGCAGAGTCGAAGGCCGAGATCACCAAGCCTCCGGCGTTCTTGATGATTTTGGCGTCGCCGTTCTTGAGGCCGAGGGCGGCAGGGAGGAGTTCTGTCAGTCGTGTGTCCATGCACGAGAGCACAGCCAGCTTCTTGTCGGGGTACTTGTCGGTGAGGTACTTCTCGTAGCCCTTCTGTGCCACGAACGCCTTGTTGAAGTCGATGATTTGGTCAATCATAATCTTTGTTAGTTAATTTACATGTTAGACACATTCGGAGACAGAGTCCGTGGCTTTTCTGATGACCTTGCACGGGTTGCCGGCAGCGACGGTGCCGGCAGGGATGTCGTGGGTGACTACGGAGGCGGCACCGATGGTGACATTGTCTCCAATGGTCACTCCGGGCAGGATGGTGACACCTCCCCCAATCCACACGCTGTCGCCTATGGTTACGGGGCGCGCCCACTCCCTACGGCTGTTGCGCTCCACGGGGTCTGTGCTGTGACAGGCGGTGTAGATGCTGACGTTGGGGCCAATGAAGCAGTCGTCGCCGATGGTGACGGGTGCCTCGTCGAGCACGGTGAAGTTGAAGTTGGCAAAGAAGCGCTTGCCCACGCTGATCTGGCTTCCGTAGTCGCAGCGGAACGGCTGGTTGATGATGATGCCGTCGTCGCCGATATGGCCGAGCAGCTCTTTCAGTACGGCCTTCTTCTTTTGTGTCTCCGAAGGCCGCAGGGCGTTGTAGTCGTGGATGCGTTCCTGTGTCACAAGGAGTTCGTGCAGCAGTTGGCGGTCTGTGGCGTCATACGCCTCGCCAGCAATCATCTTTTCTTTCTCTGTCATAAATACGCGAGCTGTTGATAGTGGTGTGTGCGGTGAATTATATGGTTCAGGCAAATGGTATTTCGCCAAGTGTGAGGCTCCGCAAGGCATGGCACCCCCCTTGCCAAGCATCTTTGGCATGGCAAAGGTACGCATAAAACATGAGAACGCCGCCGCTTTTGGCGGAATATTTTTCGATTTGTGCAAATTTGTCATGTAGGTGGACAAAATATTCCCTGCGCCTCTCTTACTTCATGCCAACACTTGCAGCCGTGGCATGCGCGGCTGGTTGCCACACTTGCCGCGGCAAGCAATGATACTTGCCGCGGCAAGCCATGTTACTCGCCGCGGCAAGTTATGATATTCGCCGCGGCAAGTTTCATTCAAGGCCGCGGGTGAAACGCCGCCTCGCCGGGGAAAGACGATTGTCACTCCGCGGCAGGGCGGTGGCCTTGTCGCGGCATGGCAACGATGGTGGCGCTGTTTAGCCGGGAGATATTAATGGTATGAGCGGGGTGGCATTTGCGGAAAATAGTCAGATTTTTGTCCTGTCAGGCATATTATCTCAAAAATAATGTCTATCTTTGCGGCCAATTCCACGAAAATGGTGCACGGCTCCTGCAGATTGAATCCCATATAGCACGAACACAAAGGCCTCAACCCCAGGCACAAAACGCGCCCTTTCCACCAACATCCCCATAGAGCACGACAATGGCAAGTAAAGACACCCTCCTTCAGCGCATCCGCGACCACGAGAAGCTCACCACAGCCGAGCAGCTTCGGCTGACGGCTTTGTTGAGCGTGCCGGCGATATTGGCGCAGGTGTCGAGCGTGCTGATGTTCTACATCGACGATGCCATGGTGGGTTCGCTGGGAGCCAACGCCTCGGCAGCCGTGGGCTTGGTGGCCACCTCGATATGGCTTTTCTGGAGCATCATCTCGTGCGTGGCCACGGGATTCTCCGTGCAGGTGGCCCATCGCATCGGCGCCAACGACTTCGACGGTGCGCGCTCAGTGTTCCGCCAGAGCATCGCCATCGGCATCATCGTGGCAGCGCTGACCGCCGCCCTCGGCGTGGCGATAGCCCGTCCCCTGCCCTACTGGCTTGGCGGCGACGACGCCATAGCCCCCGACGCGGCAGCCTACTTCATGGTGTTCTGCCTGGGCGCACCCATGGCGCTCTTCTCCATGCTGATGAGCGCCATGCTGCGCTGTGCGGGCAACATGAAGGTGCCCTCGCTGGCCGGCATCATGATGTGCGTTCTCGACGTGGGCTTCAACTTCATTGCCATCTTCCCCACGCGCACGGTGGCTCTCGACCTCTCGGCGCTCCACCCCTCGCTGGCATCGGCCAGCATCGTGGTACCGGGCCTGGGGCTCGGTGTGATGGGTGCGGCAGTGGGTTCGCTGCTTGCCGAGGGCACCGTGGCGGCCTACCTGACGTGGTACGCCGTCGTGCGCAGCAAGGAGCTTCGCCTGTGGCGCCAGGCCGGCAGCTTCCGCCCGCAGCGCGATGTCATGCGCCGCGCCTCCGCCATCGCCGGCCCCATCTTCTTCCAGCGTGTGCTGATGAATGTGGCCCAAATCACCATTACCATCATCGTTGCGCCGCTCGGCGCTATAGCGCTGGCAGCAAACGTCTTATGTGTCACGGCTGAAAGTCTTTGTTACATGCCGGGCTATGGCATCGGCGAGGCCGCCACGACGCTCGTGGGGCAGAGCGTGGGTGCAGGCCGCCACCGGCTGACGCAGCGCTTTGCGTGGATGACCACCCTGCTGGGCATGGCCGTGATGACCGTCATGGGAGCCATCATGTACGTGGCAGCGCCGCTGATGATGGCCTCGCTGACGCCCGACGCCGCCGTGCGTGCCCTTGGCGTGGAATGTCTGCGCATCGAGGCTTGGGCCGAGCCGGGCTTTGCGGCATCGATAGTGGCGATGAGCGTGTTTGTCGGCGCCGGCGACACGGGCAAGCCCGCACTGATGAACCTCTTCTCGATGTGGGCCGTGCGCGTCACGCTGGCCGCTATGCTGGCCACGACCTACGGCCTTCAGGGTGTGTGGTTTGCGATGGCTGTGGAGCTCACCTTCCGCGGTCTCATCTTCCTGGCCCGCATGCACTGGGGCCGCTGGATGAAGGTCAAAGCGAACAACAACTGACAACACATAAAACACAACAATATGGACATAACAACAATCACCAACGTCATCAAGGACGTCACCATGGGCGGTGAGAGACCCTTCTTCGGCATCAAGGACACGCGCCTGGACCATGTCACCGTCACCGAGGGCGAGAGCGGCGTGAAGTGCTGCGAGCGCATCGTGGCCGACGGCTGCCGCTTCATCGGCAAGTACCCGCTGTGGCACGTCGATGGCTCCGTCATCACCAACTGCCATTTCGAGGTCGGAGCGCGCTCGGCCATCTGGTACAGCAACGACATGCGCATGACCGACACTGTCATCGACGCCCCCAAGTTCTTCCGCGAGATGCGTGGGTTGGACATCGAACGCGTGAAGCTCAACGATGCCGACGAGACGTTCTGGAAGGTGCGGGGCCTGCGTGTGCGCGACGTCACGCTCCACGACGGCACCTACCCCTTCATGTTCTGCGAGGACGTGGATGTCGATGGTCTCACGAGCGACTCGAAGTATGTGTTCCAGTACGTGCGCAACGCCGTCATCCGCAACGCACACATAGTGACGAAGGATGCATTCTGGGAGACGGAGAACGTGACCATCTACGACTCGCACCTCGACGGCGAGTACCTGGGCTGGCACAGCAAGAACCTGCGCCTCGTGAGATGCCACATCGCTGGCGAGCAGCCGCTGTGCTACATCGACGGCCTGACGCTGGAGGACTGCACCTTCGACGCTGCCTCGGACCGCGCCTTCGAGGACAGCAGCGACATCAACGCCAGCATACGCGGCACCATCACGGAAATCAAGAACCCCATCTCCGGCATCATCGAGGCCGACGGCGTGGGGCGCATCACCATCGACGAGCACATCAAGCAGCCCGCCACATGCCAGATTGTCGTTGCCGCATAGGCACGCACGCGACATGGCTCATCCTCCCCACCCCACCCCATGACCTACGACTTCGACACCATCATTGACCGCCGCGCCACCGACTGTGTGAAATGGGACGAGGCGGCTCCCGGCGAGCTGCCGCTGTGGGTGGCCGACATGGACTTCGCCACGGCACCGTGCATCGTCGATGCGCTGCGGCGACGACTCGACCACCCCGTGTTTGGCTACAACCTCATCCCGGAAACGTTCTACGACGCCATCATCCGCTGGAATGCCACGCGCCACGGCTGGACGCCGCTGCGCCACCACATGCTCTACACCAGCGGTGTGGTGCCGGCGCTCTCGGCCATCATCCGCGGGCTGACGACATCCGGCGACGCCGTGCTCTTCATGACGCCGGCCTACAACTGCTTCTTCTCCAGCGTGCGCAACAACGGCTGCCGCGAGCTGCACCTGCCGCTGACGTGGGACGCCGCCGCCGAACGCTATGCCGTGGATTTCGACCTCTTCGAGACGATGCTGCGAGGCGAACGCCCACGGCTGTTCGTGCTGTGCAACCCCCACAACCCCACGGGGCGCGTGTGGACGCTCGCCGAGCTGCAGCACATAGCCTCGCTGTGTGCCCGCTACGGGGTCATCGTCGTGGCCGACGAAATCCATTGCGAGTTCGTTGACCCGCAGCTCGGGCGGCGCTACCTGCCCTTTGCACCCATCGCCGACAGCGCTGGATGCCAGTGGGTTGTGGCCAATGCGCCAAACAAAGCCTTTAACATCGCCGGGCTGATGACGGCCTACATCGTCTGCCCCGACAACCAGCAGCGCACAGCCATAGACCGCGCCATCAATATCAACGAGGTGTGCGACATCAACAGCTTCTCGTTCGTGGCCCTGCAGGCGGCCTACACGCCCGAGGGCGAGGAGTGGCTGCGCCAGCTCGTGGGCTACATCTTCGACGGCTACCGCACCTTCCGCGCCACCATGAAGCAAGCCCTGCCCAACCTGCCTCTTGCCCACCTCGAAGGCACATACCTTGCATGGCTCGACGTGAGCGCATTGAGAGGCGCAAACACCAACCCTGGCAGCATGGCATCGGTCAGCCAAGCCGCCAGCGAACACCTGCGCCGCCACCACGCGGTGTGGGTGAATCCGGGCGACATGTATGGCCAGCCGGGATTCCTGCGCATCAACCTGGCCACCCCACACCAGCTCCTGAGCCAGGCCACGACACGCATCGTGAGGGGGCTGCAGGAGCTGGCGTGAGGCGCACAGGCTGGGTCATCAGTCCACGATTCTCACACCGCCCTTGTCGGCCGACGCCACGCTTTGCGCGTAGGCGCGCAGAGCCTTCGACACCTGGCGGCTTCGCTGCAGGGGCCGTGCGGGGCGTGCGGCCAGCTCCTCGTCGGTGAGGCGCACGTTGATGGTGCGTGCGGGGATGTCGATGTCGATGATGTCGCCGTCGATGACCTTGCCAATGGCACCGCCGCTGGCCGCTTCGGGCGAGATATGGCCTATGGAGAGGCCGCTGGTGCCGCCGCTGAAGCGGCCGTCGGTGATGAGGGCGCACGCCTTGCCCAGGTGCATGGCCTTGATGTAGGACGTGGGATAGAGCATCTCCTGCATGCCCGGGCCGCCCTTGGGACCCTCGTGGGTGATGACCACCACGTCGCCGGCCTCCACGCGCCCACCGAGTATGCCCTCGCAGGCTTCTTCCTGGCTGTCGAACACCTTTGCCGGCCCGCTGAAGTGCCAGATGCTCTCATCCACACCTGCCGTTTTCACCACGCAGCCGTCGCGGGCTATGTTGCCGAAGAGCACAGCCAGACCGCCGTCGCGCGTGTAGGCATTCTCGATGTCGCGTATGCACCCATAGACGCGATCGGTGTCGAGACGCTCGTAGGTGTTGTCCTGTGCGCCGAGCTTGTTGCAGAACACGCCGCCGGGAGCACTCGTGTAGATGCGCCACGCGTCGTCGTCGATGCCGGCTATGGCCGCACTGGCGCCACACAGGTCGTACTTCAGCAACGCACTTGCCAGCGTGCAACCTTCAACGCGACCCACGTTGGTGTGGATGAGGCCGCCGCGGTTGAGCTCGGCCAGGATGCCGAGGATGCCTCCGGCGCGGTTGCAGTCCTCCACGCTGTAGCGGGGCGTGTTGGGCGCCAGCTTGCACAGACACGGCACCCGGCGCGAGAGGGCGTCGATGTCGCTCATGGTGAAATCGACACCTCCCTCCTGGGCTATGGCCAGCAGGTGCAGGATGGTGTTTGTGGAGCCGCCCATGGCGATGTCGAGCGTCATGGCGTTGAGGAAGGCGTCGCGCGTGGCTATGCTGCGCGGCAACACGCTCTCGTCGCCACGCTCGTAGTATGCCAGGGCATTCTCCACAATCTGCCGCGCAGCGTCGCGCATGAGGCGCACGCGGTTGGCATGTGTGGCCAGGATGGTGCCGTTGCCGGGCAGGGCCAGCCCTATGGCCTCCGTGAGCGAGTTCATGGAGTTGGCGGTGAACATGCCCGAGCAGCACCCGCAGCCGGGGCATGCGCGCTGTTCCACCTCGGCCAGCTCCTCGTCGCTCACGGCGGGGTCGGCACCCTTCACCATGGCGCTGATGAGGTCGAGGTTCTCGCCCTTCCACTTCCCGGCCTCCATGGGTCCGCCCGAGACGAACACGGCCGGGATGTTGAGGCGCATGGCCGCCATGAGCATGCCCGGTGTGACCTTGTCGCAATTGCTGATGCAGATCATGGCATCGGCCTTGTGGGCGTTGACCATATACTCCACCGAGTCGGCAATGATGTCGCGCGAGGGCAGCGAGTAGAGCATGCCGTCGTGGCCCATGGCGATGCCGTCGTCGATGGCGATGGTGTTGAACTCGGCGGCATAGCAGCCGAGCTTCTCGATTTCCGCCTTGATGATCTGCCCGGCCTCGTGCAGATGGGTGTGACCCGGCACAAACTGTGTGAAACTGTTGACCACGGCAATGATGGGGCGGCCAAACTGCTCGCGCTTCATGCCATTGGCGACCCAGAGCGCACGAGCGCCGGCCATGCGGCGCCCTTCGGTACACACTGAGCTACGTAGTTGATGTGTCATTTTGCTGTTGTTTGAGGGTATTGATGGCGCAAAAGTATGGCAAAACGCGGTGAAAAGCAAATTTATTGGACATTTAGTGCGCCGCAAAGCGGAAAAAAGCGTATCTTTGCGCCGCTAAAGCGAAAACACAACGACAACAAACAACAGCATTACACACTTATGGAAAACAAATTCGTGAAGGTCACATACAGGATGTACACCAACAGCGCCGCAAGCCACAAGCTCATCTACGACAGCGAGCAACCAGTGGAATTTGTCACCGGCATGGGGCTCATGTCAACAGGCTTCGAGGAGAGGCTCAACGCCATGGCGCCCGCCACGAACTTCGACTTCACGCTACAGCCCGCTGACGCCTTTGGCGAGCGCGTGGAGGCCCTGGTCAATGCGCTGCCGCGCACGGCGTTCATGCAACGTGGCAAGTTCGCCGACGAGTACGTCTTTCCCGGCGCCGAGATACCCCTCATGGACAAGGAGGGCAACCACTTCATGGGCACCGTGGTGCGCCTCACCGACGAGGACGTGATCATCGACCTCAACAACCCCCTTGCCGGCAAGGCCATACAGTTTGTCGGCATACTCCACGAGAGCCGCGAGCCGTCGCTCAAGGAGATGGAGCAGACGTCCAACATCCTCAGCGGCGACAACGACTGCCAGGGCTGCGGCGGCGGATGCTCGGGCGGCGGGTGCTCGGGATGCGGCGGCGGCTGCAAATAGACCATTCACCTTCAGCACAGACACTTATCGTGAACACTTTTGGCACACTCTTTCGCCTGACAACCTTCGGCGAGAGCCACGGAGCAGCCATCGGGGGCGTCATCGACGGATGCCCGCCGGGGCTGGAGCTTGACGAAACCGACATACAAGCCGAGCTGGACAGGCGCCGACCCGGGCAGAGCCGCCTCACCACAGCCCGCCGCGAAAGCGACAGCGTGGAGCTGCTCTCGGGCATCTTCGAGGGACGCACCACGGGCACACCCATTGGCTTCGTCGTGCGCAACGCCGACCACCACAGCAGCGACTACGACGCGTTGCGCGACGTGTTCCGCCCGTCGCACGCCGACCTCACCTACTTCTTGAAATATGGCATCCGCGACCATCGCGGAGGCGGGCGCTCGTCGGCGCGCGAAACGATAAGCCGCGTCGTCGGAGGTGCCGTTGCCAAGCTCGCACTGCGACAGCTGGGCATAGGCGTCAGGGCATGGACGGCACAAGTGGGCGACATCGCCTGCGAGCGCAACTGGACACGCCTCAACCTCGCTGACATCGAGAGCAACGACGTGCGCTGCCCCGACGCCGACGCGGCGCGACGCATGGAGGAACTCATCCTGCGCGTCAAAGCCGACGGCGACACCATCGGCGGCATCATTGCAGGCGTCGTCACCGGCTGCCCCCCGGGCCTCGGCGACCCCGTCTTCGGCAAGCTCCACGCCAAGCTCGGAGCCGCCATGCTGAGCATCAACGCCGTGAAGGGCTTCGAATATGGTTCGGGCTTCGACGGCGTGGGCCAGCGCGGCAGCGAGCAAAACGACATCCTCACACCGGCCACCGACGACCCCACACCGGCCGACGCACGATTCCTCACCAACAACAGCGGCGGCATACAGGGAGGCATCAGCAACGGACAGCCCATCACCTTCCGCGTGGCATTCAAGCCCGTGGCAACGCTGCTGCAACCGCAACCAACCATCGACATCCACGGCGAAGCGGCCACCGTCAACCCCAGGGGACGCCATGACCCGTGCGTGTTGCCGCGAGCCGTGCCCATTGTGGAAGCCATGGCAGCCATGACCATACTCGACAGCTACTTGATAAACAAATCCATATTATGACCACATTCATCATTGCGCTCGTAGCCCTCGTCGTGGGCTACTTCATCTACGGAGCATTCGTGGAACGGGTGTTCGGCGTGGAACCCGACAGACAGACACCGGCCTACCGCCTGCAGGACGGTGCCGACTATATCCCCATGCCCACTTGGAGGGTTTATCTCATCCAATTCCTCAACATCGCCGGCACAGGACCCATCTTCGGGGCCATCATGGGCATACTCTTCGGCCCGGCGGCATATCTGTGGATCGTGTTCGGATGCATCTTCGCAGGCTCCGTCCACGACTATCTCTGCGGTATGATATCCCTGCGACAGGACGGCGCCTCGCTGCCCGAGATTGTGGGCAACGAGCTGGGCAACGCCGCGCGCCAGGGCATGCGTCTGCTGAGCATTGCGCTGCTCCTGTGCGTGGCAACGGTGTTCGTCACCACCTCGGCAGGCCTGCTTGCCGCATTGACCGACGGCACATGGGGCATGGACCTCGCCACATGGCGATGGCTGTGGCTCGGGGCTGTGTTCATCTACTGCGTGCTGGCCACACTGCTGCCCATCGACACACTCATAGGCCGCCTCTACCCACTGTTCGGCGCCGCGCTGCTCATCATGGCCGTAGGCGTCGCCGTCGGCATCGTCACACAGGACGGCTGGCTGCCCGAGGCCACCGATGCCATCTTCCAGAGCCACCACCCCAAGGGGCTGCCCATCTTCCCATTCCTGTGCATCACCATCGCTTGCGGCGCCATCAGCGGCTTCCATTCCACACAGTCGCCACTCATGGCGCGATGCCTCAACAACGAGCGCCATGGCCGCATCGTGTTCTACGGTGCCATGATCACCGAGGGCATCGTGGCCCTCATCTGGGCGGCTGCGGCCATCAAGTTCGCGTCGGCCAACGGACACACACCCGACGCCTACGGCAACCTCGCCGACATCATGTCGCCAACAGGAACAACCAACCCCGCACTGCTCGTCAACATGATCTGCCAGACGTGGATGGGGCGCGTGGGGGCCATACTGGCCGTGCTCGGAGTGGTGGCAGCACCCATCACCAGCGGCGACACCGCCTACCGCTCAGCCCGACTCATCATTGCCGACTTCATGCACATCAGCCAGAAGGGATTCCTGAAGCGACTCGCCATAGCACTGCCACTCTTCGCCATCTCCGGCGCAATGGTGTTCATTGACTTCGACGTCCTGTGGCGCTATTTCGCCTGGACGAACCAGACACTCGCCACATGCTGCCTCTGGGCGGCTGCCGTCTGGCTGCTCAACAACAAGAAGAACGCCTGGATAGCCTTCCTGCCAGCCCTGTTTATGACCGTGGTCGTGACGAGCTACATCCTCATCGCACCCGAGGGATTCAGCCTGCCATACTGGCCCAGCTTCGGCGCGGGCATCGTGCTGTCCGTGGTGCTCGGCGTGGCATTCATGCGCTACCGCTCACGCATCACACACCAATCATGAGCAAACGCGTATTCGTTTCAGGATGCTATGACCTGCTCCACAGCGGCCACGTGGAGTTCTTCCGCCAGGCGGCGGAATATGGCGACCTGTATGTCGGCATAGGCTCCGACAAGACATACCTGGGCTACAAGCACCGCCACACGCTCTACCCCGAGCAGGAGCGCCTTTTCATGGTGCGCAGCATACGCTATGTCAAGGAAGCCTACATCAACGCGGGCAGCGGCGTGCTCGACTTCCTGCCCACGCTCGACATCGTCAAGCCCGACATATTCGTGGTCAATGAAGATGGAGCCAGCCCCGACAAACAGCGCATCTGCCGCGAACGGGGCATAGAGTATGTGGTGCTGAAGCGTCTGCCAGGCGAAGGACTGGCACCGCGCTCCAGCACCGCGCTCAAAGCCGCAACATGCCAGCTGCCAACACGCCTCGACCTCGCCGGCACGTGGATAGACCAACCCTACGTCTCACACCACTGCCCGGGGTGGGCCGTCACCATCTCGCTCGAACCCACATTCGACATACGCGAGCGGTGCGGCCTGAGCACATCCACTCGCAACATCATCAAGAGCATCTGGCCCATACGCCTGCCCGACATGCAGCCGGAGATGCTCGCACGCCTCGTGTTCTGCTTCGAAAACCACCCCGAACGTACCGACGGATTCGTCAGCGGCGCACAGGATGCCATTGGCATCTGTGTGCCGGGCCTGTGCCGCCACTACTACGACGGGCATTTCTGGCCGGCGCGCATCGAGACATGCTACGATGAGCACGTGCTCGCTTGGCTGGAGAGCCACCTCTGCATGATACCAATGCTGCCACGACCCGACGGATGCTCCGTGGTGGAAGGGCGCGACATCACCACAGACAAGGTAAGGCGCCTCGCACAAGCCGCCGACAACGCTTGGCATGCCGCCCTGGCTTGCGACATCGATGCCTTTGCCGCCGCCTACAGGGATTCTTTCCAGGCGCAGGTGGCTATCTTCCCAGGCATGGTGCGCCCGACGGTGACCACCACGACAGCCGGCGATGGCGCCGCGAGCTACGATCCCGACTTCATCGTCAAGGCCATCGACCACTGGTCCGCACTGCCGCAGGTGCTGGCGTGGAAGATGCCAGGCGCCGGCGGCGGCGGCTACCTCGCGCTCGTGGTTGACAACGCTCAGGCGTTCTGCCAGACGTTCCACGAAGCCATACCCATCCACATACGGCGCCACACTTGACCACCACCTATGCCACAGCTCGACTAGTATGCCCGACTTATGGCCGCTTGACACTTCAAGAATCAATTGTGCTCATTTACTCTACTAACGGACCTACTTATATATGGCACTACCCAAATTCATAATCAACATGGACGGCCGCCTGCGCCTGGGCATGGTAAATCAACACAAGGACCTGCTCAAGGGCAATGAACAATGTATCGGCGGCGGCTACTACAGGTTTGACTGGACAAGCAGCCGCCTAATCCTCGACCGCGCTTCCTATGACTTTGCCGACCCCGATGGCACTTGCTCGACATGCTGAAGGTGCCGACGGAATATCGTGGCTTCAGCATCATGTATCTCTACGACGATGATGTTCACGATGCCTACATAGTGAGCGACGAACTGAACATAGAATACTACGAATAAGAGAACAAGTGCATGAGCACCGAACAGATCCGACATCAGGCCAACGTATGCACGGCCATTCAGAACTCATGCACTGCCAAGAACACACAAGAGAATGCGAGCCTAATATGGGCCATCACCGACAAGTTGGTGGGCGTCTGCATAATAAGCGTTATTAGAATATAGACGTATCAAAAGATAAAGAGCGAGATACCGTGAAAGGTCTTGCAATGTATAATAAGTAACCAATCACAATTAGTTTACATTATCAGCGCTTGCGACGCTCGACCTTTCTTGAAGTGTCGAGCGTCGCAAGCGTCGATCGGGTCGCTTCGAAGTATCGAAGCGCTTGACCTCCAGTCGCTTCGATACTTAAAGAAAGTGCAAAAGCGTTTGAGGCAGAAATGCTTCTGCACTTACTTTACGTGAATAGTTACTTGTGCTGAGCCTGTCGCGCTCGGCCTTGGTCGCTTCATACTTGAAGAAGTGCGAAAAGGAAAAAAGTGAAATTATACCCGCAATAATTATCAAAGCCACATGGATAAATCTTCGTAATTTTGCAGCCGAAAGCGGCGAGGATGCTCACGCTTGGCTATCCAAGCAAGTTTTATGGCTCTCGCTTGACTGCATCCTTGTCTGCATGATATTAAACGTTTACAAGATTATGAAGAAGATTCTGACATTGATGGCAGCCGCCCTCCTGATTGGCTGCAGTAGTGACGACAACTATGACGAGCCGGTGCAGCCAGTGGAGAATACGGACGGCAAGACGCTGGTGGTGTATTTCAACGGCCCCATGCCTGACGGTATAGATGCCTCGACGGGGGCGACGCCAGTGGTTAACGGGATGAGTGCCACGCAGTTCGTGGCGCAGCAGATAGCAGACCATACAGGAGCCGACATGCACCATATCACGGTGGCAGACGGCTATTACCCCGTTGTCTATGAAGAGCTGGCTGATTTCGCCCGCAGTGAGCGCGATGCAGGCACTCACCCCGCGCTGACTTCACGCCTGGAAAATATCGCCGACTATAAGAACATCTTTATCGGCACGCCCGTATGGTGGTACACCGTGCCGATGCCCATCTACAGTTTCCTCGATACCTACGACCTCACGGGTAAGAACGTGATGCTCTTCACCACTCACGAGGGCAGTGGGCTGGCTGATGCTGTCAGCGTCGTTCAGGCTCAGGAGCCAGGGGCCAACGTCAGCACCAGCGGCTTCCATACTCGCGGCAATCAGGCCGGCAGTCAGGCTTCTACCATCGCCAACTGGCTCGATGGATTAGGATTTACAAAATAGAGAACGACAGATTTTCGACTTCGTCCTCTCCGACGGCGACATGCAGCAGATCCGTTCATTGAACAAGGAGCAGCGCTTCTGCAACATGTACTCCAAGCAGGCCGAGCAATTCATGCTGAACTGTAAAATTGACGAATAACTAAACAACCCAACACAAAATGAAGAAGATAGTGACCACCATGACTATGCTGATGCTTATGACGGCCTGTTCGTCGGACGGCGCAGGGGCACGGGCCGAAGCAGCGGACGACGTGCCGACGGGATTCGAGATTCA
>JAFSVI010000172.1 GCA_017445145.1 Bacteroidaceae bacterium
ACATTGGTGAGGCCTACGCTGCCCCACGCGCTGAAGCTCAGTCCCTGCCACTCGATGCCGAGGGTGGGTTGCAGGCTCAGGTTGCCAAGATCCTGGCCGCGCCAGAGGTATTGGTTGACGAGGTCGGCTCCGAGGATTGGCTTCACCCGCCGGTTCTCGTCTGCAGCAGCGGGTTCAGCATCCTGGGCGGCCAGTGGCATCGCCATGCCCGCCATCAGGAATAGCGCGAAAAGCCTTATACGCATTGTGCTCATCTGTGAGTTGATAATTGTGTTCATTTATGAGTTAGTATTAGTGTCGCATGATAACGTCAGTTGTAGCACGTCTCTCCGTGTTCATACACGTCAAGCCCCTCGTCCTCGATGCGGGCATCCACACGCAGACCATGCACCTTCTTGATGCCATAGAACAGGGCTATGCCACACGCCGCAGCCCAAACGTCGATGACAAGGACGCCGAAGCACTGTGCCCCAAGGAAACCCCAGCCGTGGCCGTAGAGAGCGCCGGTGGAAGTCGAGAACAGACCCGTCAGCACCGTGCCCAGGATGCCGCACACGCCATGCACCGAGGATGCACCAACGGGATCGTCGATGTGCAGCACATGGTCGATGAACTCGATGGAAAATACCAGTACCACACCGCAAATGAGACCAATGACCAAGGCACCGACGGGCGAGACGAGGTCGCAACCCGCTGTGATGCCCACGAGTCCGGCCAGCACGCCGTTGAGCATGAGCGAGAACGAGGGCTTGCCATACTTCAACCACGTAGTGAACATCGTGGCCACGCCACCGGCGGCGGCCGCCAGGTTGGTGGTGAGCAGCACGTGGCAGATGGCTGTGCGGTTGACCTCGCCCGAGGCGGCCAGCTGCGAGCCGGGGTTGAAGCCGAACCAACCCAGCCAGAGAATGAACACGCCCAGCGCGGCCAGTGTCAGCGAGTGACCGGGAATGGCGCGGCTGCTGCCGTCCTTGGCATACTTGCCGCGACGCGGACCCAGAGCCATGGCACCTATCAGCGCCAGCACACCGCCAACGCTGTGCACGATGGCCGAACCCGCAAAATCGTGGAACGCATGGCCAAAGGTCTCTGCCATGAAACTGCCGGCGGCATCAACCGAGAGCCAGCCGCCGCCCCACGTCCAATGGCCCTCCACCGGGTAGATGAGCAGCGTGATGACGGCGCTGTAGATGACATACATCGAGAATTTGGTGCGCTCGGCCATGGCGCCGCTGACGATTGTCGCCGACGTGGCGCAGAATACCGTCTCGAACATGAGGAAGCCCTCCACGGGAAGGTCGCCCGTGTAGAACGAAAGGTCGCCCCAGTTGGGAGCGCCGATGAAACCCGCGCCGCCCGAGCCAAACATGAAGCCGAAGCCAACGAACCAGAACAGCAACGAACCGAACATGAAGTCAACGAAGTTCTTGAAAAGGATGTTCGCCGTGTTCTTGCCACGCGTGAAGCCAGCCTCGCACAGCGCAAAGCCGGGTTGCATCCAGAAAACAAGCATGGCTGCAAGAAGCATCCATACGGTATCGAGTGAAAGTGCTATGTCGTTCATATTATAATAATGTGTTGTGTGTGTGTTACCCTTGTCCTATGTTCACTTCTTGTCGCGCAGCACCGTGTCGCCGTGCTCGCCGGTGCGGATGGACCACGTGTCGATGACGTCGCTAACGAAGATGCGGCCGTCGCCCACCTGGCCCGTCTGCGCCACGCGGATAATGACATCCACAGTCGGGGCAACAAACTGGTCGCGGCAAACGATAGTCAGCGCCACGCGCTCGATGACATCCGTGCTGTACTGCACACCACGGTAGATACGCTCCTGGCGGCTCTGCCCGATGCCGTGGACGTCGTGGTACTCGAACCAGTCGATGTCGGAACTCAGGAGAGCCTCCTTCACCTCCTCAAACTTGGTCTTGCGGATGATTGCTTCAATCTTCTTCATACCTTAAACATATTAATGCGTTAGCGTCCTGAAAGTATCACTCTGAAACGTTTCGGGTGCAAAGGTACACCTTTTTGACACACCACACCCCATTTTCATCACACTTTGACACCAAACCAGGCGCTTTACTTGACAAATATCAAATACTCGCCGTCACCAGCACACTTTCTGCCGCAATATTTGGGCATTTGCTTGCAAACTGACTACCTTTGCACCGTCAGCGGTTGACATAACGTCACCAAAAGCCGAAAAACACGACCACAATGACACACACGACACATTTCACCAAGATGCATGGTGCCGGCAACGACTACATATACGTTGACACCACATTATATAATATAGGCGACCCGGCCGTGGCAGCAAGGCTGTGGAGCGACCGCCACACGGGCATCGGCTCCGACGGACTGGTGCTCATAGGGCGCTCGCCCATCCCCGAGGCCGACTTCACCATGCGCATCTTCAATGCCGACGGTTCCGAGGCCCTCATGTGCGGCAATGCCAGCCGCTGCGTGGGCAAGTATGTCTATGAGAGAGGACTGACACGCCGGACCACGGTGAACCTCCTGACGGCCTCCGGCATCAAGCCCCTGCACCTCAACCTCAATGGCGGCGCAGTGGAGACGGTGACGGTCGATATGGGCCAGCCCGTGCTCGACGACCCCAAGCAGTTCCAGCCCTGCGGCACACCGCTCCGTCAGGGGCTGTATGTGGGCATGGGCAACCCCCACTACGTGGTATTCACCTCCGAGGTTGACGGCGTCGTGGCCGAAGGTGCCGCCCTCGAACACCATCCCGCGTTTCCCGAACGTTGCAACATCGAGTTTGCCGAAATGCGTCCTGACGGCATCCGTGTGCGCGTTTGGGAGCGCGGCAGTGGCGTGACGCAGGCATGCGGCACCGGCGCTTGTGCCACGGCGGTGGCGGCAGCGCTGACAGGCCGCTGCGGGCGTCGCAGCCGTGTCATCATGGATGGCGGTGTGCTGGACATAGAGTGGCGCGAGGCCGACGGCCATGTCTATATGACAGGGCCAGCGGCATTCGTGTTCGACGGTGAAATCAGTGCAACACTATAAGACTATGATTAACAAACATTACCTACAATTGGCCGACAACTACTTGTTTGCCGACATTGCACACCTGGTGCAAGCCTACAAGGCCACTCACGCCAAGGCGGACGTCATCTCGCTGGGCATAGGCGACGTGACGCAGCCGCTGGTGCCGGCAGTGGTCGATGCCCTGACGGCAGCGGCCAAGGAGATGGGCGCGGAAGCCACCTTCCGCGGCTACGGCCCGGAACGCGGCTACACCTTCCTGCGCGAGGCCATCGTGGCCCACGACTACCGTCGCCATGGCATCGGCATCACCGCCGATGAGGTGTTTGTGAGCGACGGCTCGAAGAGCGACACGGGCAACTTCCAGGAGCTGCTGTCGGCAAGCTGCGTGGTGGCCGTCACGGACCCCGTCTATCCCGTGTATGTTGACTCCAACGTGATGGCCGGCCGCAGGGTTGTGAAGCTGCCGTGCGTGGCGGCCA
Organism: Bacteroidaceae bacterium; assembly: GCA_017445145.1. Lineage (GTDB taxonomy): Bacteria > Bacteroidota > Bacteroidia > Bacteroidales > Bacteroidaceae > Physcousia. Next base: position 3,492 of record JAFSVI010000172.1, read on the forward strand.
ACGGCTTCTCGCCGGCGATGCCGGATGAGGATGTCGATGTGATATACCTGTGCTACCCCAACAACCCCACAGGCTGCGTGCTCTCGCGCTCCGAGCTGCACGCATGGGTCGATTATGCCCTGGCTCACGAGGCGCTCATCCTCTATGACGCAGCCTACGAGGCTTTCATCCAGAGCAGCGACATCCCCCACAGCATCTACGAGATTCCGGGCGCCGAGCGCTGCGCAGTGGAGTTCCGCAGCTTCTCCAAGACGGCAGGCTTCACGGGTCTGCGCTGTGGCTACACGGTGGTGCCCAAGGCGCTGAAGGTGCGCAACGGCAGGAGCCGCCACAAGGCCCTGAGCATGAACAGCCTGTGGCTGCGCCGCCAATGCACGAAGTTCAACGGCTGCAGCTATCTGAGCCAACGTGCGGCCGAGGCGACATACTCCCCCGAGGGCCGCGCACAGGTGCGCCAGAGGATAGCCTACTACATGGACAACGCACGCCTCATCCGCGAGACGCTGACGGCCCTGGGCTACGAGGTGCATGGCGGCGTGGATGCACCATACCTGTGGGTGCGCACGCCTGGCGGCATGGCATCGTGGACATTCTTCGACCTGTTGCTGCACAAGGCGCGCGTGGTGTGTACGCCTGGCGCTGGCTTTGGCAGCTGTGGCGAGGGCTATGTGCGGCTGACAGCCTTCGGCCGGCGCGAGCAGACCATGGAGGCGCTGGAGAGAATCAAGGGTATAAGCATATAGGACAATAACATAGACATGAAAGGACTATACGACGCAGCCTACGAGCATGACGCATGCGGCGTGGGCATGATAGTGAACATACATGGCACCAAGAGCCATGAGCTGGTGGACCAGGCACTGCGCGTGCTCGAGAACATGGAGCACCGTGGCGCCGAGACCCGCGACAAGACGGGCGACGGCGCAGGCATCATGCTGCAGGTGCCCCACGAATTCATACTCCTGCAGGGCATACCCGTGCCCGAGAAGGGACGCTACGGCACGGGCATGGTGTTCCTCCCCAAGGACGAGCGCCTGCAGCAGGAGATAGAGGCTGCCATGCGCGAGGAGATGGAGCGCGAAGGGCTGCAGCTCATGCACCTGCGCACGGTGCCCACCTGCCCGGAGGCCCTGGGCCATGCCGCCCGCGAGGTGGAGCCGGCCATCAAGCAGGTGTTCGTGGCTCCGCAGCAGCCGCTGCCACACGGCGCGGAGACCTGGCGGAAAAGTGCCGGGCACGACAGCGACACGGCCTTAGAGCGCAAGCTCTATGTGGTGAGAAAGAAGGTCGAACGACGCGTGGCCGCCATTGCCTCCCGGGCCGACGGCAGCGGCGCGGGCGCATCGGCATTCTACATATGCTCGCTCTCGACGCGCAGCATCGTCTATAAAGGCATGCTCACCAGCGGCCAGCTGCGACGCTATTACCCCGACCTGGAGAACCCATACCTCACGAGCGGCCTTGCGCTGGTGCATTCGCGCTTCAGCACAAACACGTTCCCCACATGGGCGCTGGCACAGCCCTTCCGCCTGCTGGCCCACAACGGCGAGATCAACACCATCCGCGGCAACCGGGGGTGGATGAAGGCGCGCGAGAGCGTGCTCAGCAGCGAGGCTCTGGGCGACATACGCGAGCTCTCGCCCATCGTGCAGCCCGACATGAGCGACTCGGCAAGCCTGGACAACGTGCTGGAGTTCCTCACCATGAGCGGCATGCCGCTGCCACAGGCCATGGCCATCCTGGTGCCCGAGAGCTTCAACGACAAGAACCCCATCAGCGAGGAGCTGAAAGCTTTCTACGAGTACCACTCCATACTCATGGAGCCGTGGGACGGACCCGCAGCGCTGCTGTTCTCCGACGGTCGCTGGGCCGGCGGCATGCTGGACCGCAACGGCCTGCGCCCGAGCCGCTACACCATTACGCGCCAAGGGCTGATGGTGGTGGCGTCGGAGGTCGGCGTGCTCGACATCGAGCCTGGCGACGTGGTGAGCAAGGGTCGCTTGGAGCCTGGCAAGCTCCTGCTCATCGACACGCAAGAGGGGCGCATCTACTACGACGGCGACATCAAGCGGCAGCTGGCAGAGGCGCATCCCTACCGGCAGTGGCTGAGCGAGAACCGCATACAGCTGGAGCTGTTGCGCAGCGGCCGCAAGATGGACAACAGCGTCAGCGACCTGGCCCTGCGGCTCGTGCGCTTCGGCTACGGTCAGGAGGACATCGACCGCACCATAATCCCCATGGCCTCCACGGGCCAAGAGCCAGTGGCAGCCATGGGCAACGACACGCCACTGGCCGTTGTCAGCGAGCGCCCGCAGGTGTTGTTCAACTATTTCCGCCAGCAGTTTGCCCAGGTGACGAACCCCGCCATCGACCCCATACGCGAGGAGCTGGTGATGTCGCTGACGGAGTATATCGGTGCCGTGGGCACCAACATCCTGACGCCCGACGCCTCCAACTGCAAGATGGTGCGTCTGGCGCAACCCGTGCTGACCAACGCCCAGCTGGACATACTCTGCAACATACGCTACAAAGGCTTTCGGACGAAGCGGCTCACACTGGCCCACAGCCAGCCACGCCCCGTGGAGGCCGAGGCCGACTACTCGCAAGCGGGCGAACGCTTGCGCCTGGCCATCGAGCGCCTGTGCCACGAGGCGGAGCAGGCGGTGGACGAGGGCTACAACTACATCATCCTCACCGACAAGACCGACGCCGAGGGCCGCGACATCCCCGCCACGGGCGACGAGGCGGTGGCGTTCATACCGTCGCTGCTCGCCGTCTCGGCCGTGCACCACCACCTCATCGACGTGGGCAAGCGCGTGCAGACGGCGCTGATTGTGGAGAGCGGCGAGGCATTCGAGACCATGCACGCCGCGCTGCTCCTGGGCTACGGTGCCAGCGCGCTGTGTCCCTACATGGCCTTTGCCGTGCTCGAAGACCTCACGCGGCGTGGCCTCATCCAGGAGGAGTACACCACGGCCGAGGCCCACTACATCCAGGCCATCGACAAGGGTCTGAAGAAGATTATGTCGAAGATGGGCATCTCCACCATACGCTCCTACCGCGGTGCCAAGATCTTCGAGAGCATAGGCCTGGGGCAGGACCTGCTGCGCACATACTTCGGCACGCCGACGAGCACCATCGGCGGCATAGGCCTCAAGGAGATTGCCCGCGACCAGATGCGCCTCCGCGACCTCGAAGCCCCCGCCCCGACGGAGGGCAGCGCGGGCCTTGACAACCAGGGACAGTTTGCCTGGCGGCGCAACGGCATCCGCCACGCCTGGACGCCGGAGGCCATAGCCCAGCTGCAGCTGGCATGCCGCACTGCCGACTACCCGAAGTTCAAGGAGTGGGCGCGCGGCGTCGATGACAAGGCAAGCCCCATCTTCCTGCGCGACTTCCTCCGTTTCCGAAAGGCGGCAACACCGCTCCCCCTCGATGCCGTGGAACCCGTGGAAAGCATCGTGCGCCACTTCGTCACGGGTGCCATGTCGTTTGGCGCGCTGAGCATCGAGGCCCACGAGGCGTTGGCGCTGGCCATGAACCGCATAGGGGCCCGCAGCAACACGGGCGAGGGCGGCGAGGACAATGCGCGCTACCACTCCGCCGTGGACGTCACTCAGCCCGACGGCACACACCGCTCCGTCTCGCTCTCGAGCAAGACGAAGCAGATTGCGAGCGGGCGCTTTGGCGTGACAACGGAATACCTTGTCAATGCCGAGGAGCTGCAGATCAAGGTGGCACAGGGCGCCAAGCCCGGCGAGGGCGGCCAGCTGCCGGGCTTCAAGGTCAACGACATCATCGCCCGCACACGCCATGCCATGCCCGGCATCTCGCTCATCTCTCCCCCGCCCCACCACGACATCTACAGCATCGAGGACCTGGCGCAGCTCATCTTCGACCTGAAGAACGTCAACCCCACGGCAGCCGTCAGCGTGAAGCTCGTGGCCGAGAGCGGCGTGGGCACCATCGCCGCCGGCGTGGCCAAGGCCAAGGCCGACCTCATCGTCATCAGCGGTGCCGAGGGCGGCACGGGCGCGTCGCCCGCCAGCTCCATGCGCTTTGCCGGCATCTCGTCCGAGATTGGGCTGGCCGAGACCCAACAGACGCTCGTGCGCAACGGCCTCCGCAACCAGGTGCGCCTGCAGACCGACGGCCAGCTGAAGACGGCCAAGGACGTCGTCGTCATGGCCATGCTCGGCGCCGACGAGTTTGCCTTTGGCACGCTGCCGCTCGTGGTGCTCGGCTGCGTAATGATGCGCAAGTGCAACGCCAACACCTGCCCCATGGGCGTGGCCACCCAGGACCCGGAGCTGCGCCGCCACTTCATGGGCAAGGCAGACTATGTGGTCAACTACTTCACCTTCCTGGCGCAGCAGGTGCGCGAACACCTGGCAGCCATCGGCGTCACACGCCTGAAGGACATCATAGGCCGCACAGACCTCATAGAAGTGGCCATGCCCGCCGGGCCGGCAGCAGCCAAATGGTCCACCATCGACTTCTCGCGGCTGCTCCACCGTCCGGCCACGGACAAAGCCCTGTACTGGGACCGAGGCGCCTTCACGTCGCTGCCCCGCATCAAGGACCACGACATCATCGCCGCCGCAGCAGCAGCCCTCGACCACGGGCAGGAGGTGCATCTGGCCTACAGCATCCGCAACACCGACCGCGCCACGACGGCGATGCTCAGCGGCGACATAGCCCGCCGCTACGGCGAGGCGGGCCTGCCCGACGGCACCGTGAGCATCCGCTTCAAGGGTTCTGCCGGACAGTCGTTTGGCGCCTTTGCCGTGCACGGCGTGGACCTTCGCCTCGAGGGCGAGTGCAACGACTATTTTGGCAAGGGCCTCTGCGGCGGGCGCATCAGCATCATGCCCCCGTCGCGCTCGGGGAGCACGTTCTGCGCCGAGGACAACATCATAGCCGGCAACACGGGTCTCTACGGTGCCACCAGCGGCGCGCTCTATGTCAACGGCCGCGTGGGCGAGCGTTTCGCCGTGCGCAACTCGGGCGCTACGGCCGTCATCGAAGGTGCCGGCGACCACTGCTGCGAGTACATGACCGGCGGCCGCGTGGTGGTGCTCGGCCCTACGGGGCGCAACTTTGCCGCGGGCATGAGTGGCGGCGTTGCCTACGTGTGGGACCCTCGCCACACGTTCGACTACTTCTGCAACATGGACATGGTGGAGCTCAACCTCATCGAGGAGAGCGCCTCGCGCAAGGAGCTGCTCGAACTCATCCGCCAGCACTATCTGCACACGGGGTCGGCCCTGGCCGGACGCATGCTCGACGACTGGAACCGCTACTGCGAGGAGTTCGTGCAGGTGGTGCCCATCGAGTACAAGCGCGTGCTTCAGCAGGAACAGATGTCGCGCCTGCACCGCAAGATTGCTGACATGCAACGTGAGTTCTGAGGCGTCAGCCCACGCTGATGCAAGATACACCTTAAATATCGAATCACCAATATGGGAAGTGCAAAAGCATTTTTAGAAATCAACAGGCAGGAAGCGGGCTACCGCCCCATCCATGACCGCATCCACGACTTCGGCGAGGTGGAGCAGACGCTCAACAGCCGCGAGCGCAAGCTGCAGGCCTCACGCTGCATGGACTGTGGCGTGCCTTTCTGCCACTGGGCATGCCCCTTGGGCAACAAGGCGCCGGAGTGGAACGCGGCGCTGGCGCGAGGCGACTGGGAGCTGGCCTACCGCCGTCTGAGCGCCACCAACCCCTTCCCTGAGTTCACCGGGCGCATCTGTCCTGCGCTGTGCGAGAAGGCATGTGTGCTCAACCGCTTCAACCACCAGCCCACCACCAACCGCGAGGACGAGGCGGCAATCACGGAGATGGCCTTCCAGGAGGGCTTCGTGGTGCCCAACACCGACATCGTGCGCAACGGGCGTTCGGTGGCCATCGTCGGTGCCGGGCCGGCCGGGCTGGCCGCTGCCCACGCGCTGAACCGCATGGGCTTCAGCGTGACTGTCCTCGACAAGAACGAGGCCGCCGGCGGTCTGCTGCGCTACGGCATCCCCAACTTCAAGCTCAACAAGGCCATCATCGACCGCCGCATACGCCTGCTCCAGGCCGAGGGCATCGCCTTCCGCCTTGGCGAGGCCGTGGCGCCCGATGCCATCGCCACGCAACTCGCGCGGCAGCACGACGCCGTCATCGTGGCGACAGGCACGCCCACAGCGCGCGACCTCGCCATCCCCGGGCGCCACCTCGGGGGCGTACACCTGGCACTGGAGATGCTCGCGCAGCAGAACCGTGTGCTTGCCGGCATGGAGTTCGATGCCGCGCAGCGTGTCAGCGCCCGCGGCAAGGACGTACTCGTCATCGGCGGCGGCGACACGGGCAGCGACTGCATCGGCACCGCCCACCGTCAGGGCTGCAGGAGCGTGACGCAGATAGAGATCATGCCCCGTCCCGTCGAGGGTCCCGACGACCCGCACAACCCGTGGCCCAACTATCCACGGACGCTCAAGACCACGTCGAGCCACGAGGAGGGCTGCACGCGGCGGTGGAACATCAACACGCTCGAGTTCCTGGGCGCCGACGGCAAGCTCACTGGCGTCAGGGTGCAGGAGGTGGAATGGCAGCCCGCACCCGGTGGCGGACGTCCCGCTATGGTGGCCAAAGGCGAGCCCTTCGTCATCAAGGCCGAGCTGTGTCTGCTCGCCATGGGCTTCCTCAAGCCCGAACATCCGTCGTACCCGGCCAACGTGGTCGTCTGCGGCGACGCTGCCAGCGGCGCCTCGCTCGTGGTTCGCGCCATGGCCTCGGGCTTGGATGCCGCCCGTAGGATACACCACCTTACAAGCAAATAGAGTCATTAACCACAAACACACAAACAAGCACTAATGGAAACACTAAGATTTCAAGTCGTTGGCGAGGCATTCAAGAAGAAGCCTCTCAGCGTGGAGGCGCCGTCGGAGCGCCCATGGGAATACTTCGGCAAGAAGGTATTCAACCGCGAGAAGATGTACAAGTACCTGCCGCGGGATGTCTTTGAGAAAATGATGGAAGTCATCGACGGCGGCGAGGCGCTGGAGCGCTCCGTGGCCGACGCCGTGGCAGCGGGCATGATGCAGTGGGCCAAGGAGAACGGCGTCACGCACTACACCCACTGGTTCCAGCCGCTGACGGGCGGCACAGCCGAGAAGCACGACTCCTTCCTCGAGCACGGCTCGCGCCCGACCGATGGTGCCACCGCCGATGGCGCCACAGTCGGTGGCGGCGAGATTGAGGAATTTTCCGGCAAGCTACTCGTACAGCAGGAACCCGATGCCAGCTCCTTCCCGAGCGGCGGCATACGCTCGACGTTCGAGGCACGCGGCTACTCGGCATGGGACCCCACGTCGCCCGTGTTCATCATCGACGACACGCTGGTCATACCCACAGTGTTCATCTCATACAGCGGCGAAGCACTCGACTACAAGGCACCGCTGCTGCGCGCGCTGAAAGCCGTCAGCGCCGCAGCCACCGACGTGTGCCACTACTTCGACCCGCAGGTGAAGAAGGTCGTCAGAAACCTGGTATGTGAGCATG
>JAFSVI010000173.1 GCA_017445145.1 Bacteroidaceae bacterium
AAATCCTCGGCAACGAGGACGGCACGGTGCGCGCCCTGCGCTGCGCCAAGATGGAGATGGGCGAGCCGGACGCCAAGGGGCGCCGCTCGTTCAAACAGATTGAGGGCAGCGAGTTTGACCTGGAGGCCGACACCATTGTTGCCGCCCTGGGCACGAGTCCCAACCCCCTGATCCGTACCACGACGCCGGGTCTGGAGTGCGAACCCTGGGGAGGCATCAAGGCCGACGAGAACGGCCAGACGAGCCGCAAGTTGATTTTTGCCGGTGGCGATGCTGTCAGCGGTGCCGCCACGGTGATTCTGGCCATGGGCGCTGGCCGCAAGGCAGCCAAGGCCATCATGGAGGCGCTGGGAAATTGAAAATTGAAAATTGAGAATTGAGAATTGAGAATTGAAAAATGAAAAAGATATCCCATATATTCCTACGACTTATATGCCTGGCTTTTGCGGCGGCAGCCGGATGGCTTGTCGTTTGGAGCTTCCCCTTAATAATGAAAACGGAGGATATCACCACCAAAATCATCGCCATGGTGGTTTGTGTGGGCTTGTTTGGCTTCTTTGCCCTCTACATGCTTGCGTGGTCGTTCTTCTACGACCGTATGGAGAACCGTGAACGGCTGCGCAAAGCGGATGCTGAACGCAAAGAACGTCGCAAACCGGCCAAGGAGAAGCTGGCCGAAGCCCGGAAAGAGCAACGCGCAGAGAGAAACACCAACTATATTCTTGGTGCCATAGCCTCAGCAACCGCCGTCTATTTCCTGATTGATAAAGAATGGCTTATGTCGGGACTAATGGCTGCCGTAGCGGTATACCTGTTCTACAAAGCCGCCCGCAACATCGAACCCGACGAAATAAAGCAAAAAAGGGAAGAAGCCACACGCAGGCAGGAAGTGGAAAGCCTGATGGAAAACGCTAAAGACGACGGCGCCGTAATCATCGTCGAGAATGTGGACAGCCTAACCGCCATCGAAGATGCAATAGAAACCTTCGGTGACGAATACCTTGGACGAAAAAACGGACGCAACACCATACGACTGTGGCAACTGGAGCGCGAGAAATATGCCCTCACCTTCCCTCTCGGCTACCAGCCCGAAGCACCGTTCTCGTTGATGTGGGAACTGGATGGATGGGGCCTGCAACCCCGAGGTTGGTTCCCCTCGCAACGATTGAAGACACAAGGCGGATGGACCATGCTGACAGTGGCAGAGAGTGGCGCTACCCATGCGGTAACCGACAACGGATACTGCTACGAGGATGAATGCAATTTCCACCTGCGAATCTGTTCGAAGTTGCACCTTGCCTATCAACCTCGCCCCAACATCATGAACGACAGTCCCAAAAAACTTGAAGACTTCACCTAAATAACAATCCATGGAGAGATTCAGTATCGACACCGCACCGCAATATAATCGTCACTATGACGAGGACTCCTTCTGGAAGAAGCTGAAACATCTGGCTTCCAATGTGGGCTCCAAGGTGCTCTACCCTGCCCTGCAGCTCTACTTCCTGCTGCAGGCGAAGGATGTGCCCATGAAGGCAAAGACGCTTATTGTTGGTGCTTTGGGCTACCTGATTCTGCCCACAGACATGGTGCCGGACTTCATTCCCGCCCTGGGCTTCACCGACGACCTGACGGCCCTCATGGTGGCTCTGCGCACCCTGAACAAATACCTCACCCCCGACATCAACGCCCGCGCCAAAGACCAAGCCAACAAACTGCTCAAACAATGAAACGAACACTCATCCTTCTTGCCGTCATGCTGTTCGGTATGGGCGTCACTGCACAGAGGCCCCTGCTTGACTCGTTGCAGATGCCCAATGCCGTCCACTTCCTGCCTCCGCCACCCGACACCGCCAGCGCCGCTTTCCAGTACGACCGCGCGCAGTACCGCTGGGGCAAGGAACAACGCAAAGACCCTGTCCGGCTGGCCATTGCCGTGGGCGACGCCGTCTGGAGTGTCGACAACATTTGCAAAATCTACAGTGGTGTGCTTGGCATAGACATCAGTCAGGAGAACACTCCCGCCATCTACCGCATGCTCACCCTGGGCCTCCTCACCACCGACCAGGCTGGCAAGCTGCCCAAAAACCACTACATGCGCACACGGCCCTATGTCTTCTTCAACGAACCCACCATCTACCCCTCCGACGAAAAATGGCTGCGCACCAATGGCTCCTATCCCTCCGGACACACCATCCTCGGTTGGAGCGCCGCACTGCTGCTCACCGAGGTGGCTCCCGACAAGGCCGACACCATACTGGCCCGCGGCTATATGTACGGCCAGAGTCGCGTCATCGCCGGCTACCATTGGCAGAGCGATGTCGACGCCGCCCGCCTTGTGGCCAGCGCCGCCGTCGCTCGCCTCCACGCCGACAAACGCTTTATAAAACTCATGAAGAAAGCCCGCAAGGAATATAAAAAAATGAGAAAGAAGAATGGCTGATGCGCTGCTTACTGTAGAAAATCTCACCAAGAGTTTCGGGGACAAACTACTCTTCGAGGACATATCGTTCGGTATCAATGCCGGGCAGAAGAGTGCCCTCATTGCCCGCAACGGCTATGGCAAGTCGACACTGCTCAACATCATCATGACCGCCGCCGGCCAGCGCGGATACAACACATTGCAGGACAGCGGCAAGGTTACCTTCCGCGGCGACCTTAAAATGGCCTACCTGCCACAGAGTCCAGAAGCCTATCCGCAC
>JAFSVI010000174.1 GCA_017445145.1 Bacteroidaceae bacterium
CTCCGCCGCCGTCGCCACCGCCCCCCTCGCCAACTTCTCCACCCCCAAGAGCCTGGGCCAGCGCATAGGCAAGGTAAAGGGCAAGCCCACAGGGCAAAGCCTCTCGCTATTCTCCACAGCCCCCATCGCCGCCGGCGACGGCCTATGCTTCATCGCCCCCGATGGGCACCTGCAGGGCTTCCGCGTGAACCGCGTCGATGAGCTGGGGCGCATCTTCCCTGCCACGCCCACGTGCCTCGCCCTTCTGCGCGAAGGCACCGTCATCTACCGCAACCACGATGCCACCTTCAGCCGCCAGCTTGCGCGCCCCACCGCCGACCGCCGCATACACGCCACATGGACGCTGACGGAAGCACCCACCTACCAGCCCAGCCACGTCGCCATCACCATCACCGCCACATCCCAACCCCTGCCACATCCCCGCCAGGAGCCGCAGCCCCTGCCACCTTTCCGCCAAGCTCCGCAACCCCTGTCCCATCCCCGCCAAGCACCGCACCCCCTGCCACCTTTCCGCCAAGTCTCCGCCACTTCCACATTCACCGTCCCCGCCGAGACGGCACGCACCCCACAGGCCCCCGCCATCATCAGGCAGCTCACCCGCCTCGGCGACACCCCCTTTGCCACCAACGAGGCCGACATTCGCATCGACCTGCCCTCCAACCCATTCATACCCGCATCCCTCCTCGGCAACATGCGGCGCCAGCTCTGCCGCGACCTGCAAGAACAGCTGCTCCTCGCCACCACGCCACCGCCAGCGCCTTCCACCACGCCACCGCCACCGCCTTCCACCACGCCACCGCCAGCGCCCCCGCAAGCCGCAACCACCTCCCCCGCTCCCACCGCCACCACCTCCCCCGCCATCACCTCCTCCGCTCCCACCTCCACCCCGCCCCCGGTCGCGTTCCCGCTTTCGTCCATTGGGCGCGCTGCCAGCGCGCCGACATCCCCCCTCGCCAGCGCGCCGTCGCCCCCCCTCGCCCCCTCCCGCCCCCTCATGACATGCCGCTACTGCCTGCGCCGCGAGCTCGGCGCATGCCTGCGCACCGAGGGTGCGCCCCTCCTTCCGCCCCATGTGGCGCTGCGCATGTCCGACGGCCGCACGCTGCCGCTGCGCTTCGACTGCCAGCGTTGCCAGATGCTCGTCATGGCCCCCGGCCAATGATGGCGCTCATGTCGCATATCCTTCCACTGACGTCTCCACGCCCCAAAAAGGAGACATGAGCGCATAGCCGCAAGGCGCATGGTGCTTATCTTTGTGGCGCATTTCCCCACGTCATCACAAAGAGAGCAACACCATGCCAACAACATCCCACCAACCATCAGCCATGCGGACGGCCATAGTGGCCATAGCCGCACTCGTGGCCACACACGTCGCCACACAAGCGCAGACACAAGCGCAGACACCACCCTACAAAAACACCGAACTCAGCCCGCGCCAACGCGCACAGGACCTCTGCAGCCGCCTCACCCTCGAGGAGAAGGCACAGCTCATGCTCGACGAAAGCCCCGCCATACCCCGACTGGGCATCAAGAAATTCTTCTGGTGGAGCGAGGCCCTCCACGGGGCGGCCAACATGGGCAATGTCACCGTGTTCCCCGAACCCGTGGGCATGGCCGCCAGCTTCGACCCCGAGCTGCTGTATAAGGTGTTCGACATCGCCAGCACCGAGTTCCGCGCACAGTACAACCACCGCATGCACGACCTCGGCGGCGACGACGAGAAGTTCCACAGCCTCAGCGTGTGGACACCCAACGTCAACATCTTCCGCGACCCGCGCTGGGGCCGCGGACAGGAGACCTACGGCGAGGACCCATACCTCACCGGCGTCATGGGCGACGCCGTGGTGCGCGGCCTCCAAGGCCCCGAGACCTCCAAGTACCGCAAGCTGTGGGCATGTGCCAAACACTTTGCCGTACATAGCGGGCCGGAATACACCCGCCACACGGCCAACCTCGCCGACGTCACCCCGCGCGACTTCTGGGAGACCTACATGCCCGCCTTCAAGAAGCTCGTCGAGGAAAGCAAGGTGCGCGAGGTCATGTGCGCCTACCAGCGCCTCGACGACGACCCATGCTGCGGCTCCAACCGTCTGCTGCAACAGATCCTGCGCGACGAATGGGGCTTCCAGTACCTCGTGGTGAGCGACTGCGGCGCCGTCAGCGACTTCTACACCTCCCACAAGACCTCATCCGATGCCACCCACGCCTCCGCCAAAGCCACCATAGCCGGCACCGATGTGGAATGTGGCTACGGATATGCCTATCGCAGCATCCCCGACGCCGTGAGACGAGGCTTCATCACCGAGGACGAGGTGGACAAGCACGTCGTCCGCCTGCTCGAGGGGCGCTTTGACCTGGGCGAGATGGACGACCCGGCACTCGTGGAATGGTCCAAGATACCCTACAGCGCCATGTCCACCAAGGCATCCGCACAGACAGCCCTCGACATGGCACGCCGCTCCATGGTGCTGCTGCAGAACGAGGGCGCCATCCTGCCGCTCGCCAAGGGCAAGGAGCGCATCGCCGTCATAGGGCCCAACGCCGACGTCGAACCCATGCTCTGGGGCAACTACAACGGCGTGCCCAACCACACCGTGAGCATCCTCGACGGCATCTGCCAGAAGATGAAGGTGAACAAAGACAAGATCGCCAGCGGACAGGCATCCGGCGCCAAGGTCCTATACTTCGCGGGCTGCGACCTCACCGACGACAAGGTGACGGAAAGCCGCCTCGCAACAGAGTGCACAGCCCCCGACGGCCGACGCGGCCTACGTGGCTCCTTCTGGCTCATGACCAACGACGCCGCCCCCGCCGACGAGCCGGACGCTTCCCCCGCCGCCGTGCCGGGCGCCGCCCCCGCCGCCGTGCCGGGCGTTTTTCCGCCCGGTCCCCCCATCTCCACCACCTACCACACCACCCCGCTGGCCGTCACCACCGCCGGCATGCATGTCTTTGCGCCCCGCGTGCCCATCGAGGACTTCACTGCCCGCTACGAGACCACCTTCGCGCCGCGCCAGGCCGGGGAGTATGTGCTGCGCGTGGAGGCTTGCGGACACGCCGAGGTCTATGTCGATGGCCAGCTCAAGCAGCGCATCCACTCCTGGCGCACCACCCCCACACGCACCGTGCTGCAGGCCGCCGAGGGGCAGTCGTTCGCCATCGAGGTGCGCTTCCAGACCGTAAAGACCTGGGGTGCCAACATGAAGATTGACATCGCACGCGAGAAACCCATCGACTACGACGCCATGGTGGCACGCCTCAAGGGCATCGACAAGGTCGTCTTCGTCGGCGGCATATCGCCGGCACTCGAGGGCGAGGAGATGCCCGTCAACATTGAGGGCTTCCGAGGTGGCGACCGCACAAGCATAGAGCTGCCAAGCGTGCAACGAGGCTTCCTGCGAGCCCTCAAGGCCGCCGGCAAGCACGTCATCTTCGTGTGCTGCTCCGGCTCGGCCATAGCCCTGCTGCCCGAGACGGAGAGCTGCGACGCCATCCTGCAGGCGTGGTACCCGGGTCAGGAGGGCGGCACGGCCGTGGCCGACGTCCTCTTTGGCGACTTCAACCCCGGCGGCAAGCTGCCCGTGACCTTCTACAAGAGCACCGACCAGCTGCCCGACTATGAGGACTACTCCATGCGCGGACGCACATACCGCTATTTCTCCGACGCACTCTTCCCCTTCGGCCACGGGCTGAGCTACACCACCTTCGAGCTACGCAACGCGCAGCTGCAGCTCACGCCCGACGGCAACGGCTCGCTCACCGTGGATGTCGCCAACACCGGAAGCCGCGACGGCACGGAGACAGTGCAGCTCTACGTGCGCAATCTCGAGGATGCCGAAGGACCACTGAAGTCGCTGCGGGCATTCCAGCGCGTGGCCGTCAAGGCCGGACAGGCACAGGCGGTGACGCTCGGCCTCACCCCCGCCACCTTCGAGCACTTCGACACCGCCACCAACACCATGCGCACCAAGCCGGGACGCTACCAGCTTCTCCTCGGCACCAGCTCCGACAACTGCAGCGAAGTGCAGACCGTCACGCTGCAGTGAGCGCCGCCACCCTCACCAAGCCTCCGCCCATGTAGCTTCACAACGGAGGTGAGCCAACAAATGCGTGCCGTAGGCGCGCGACAAGGGCCTCTTGTCGCGCACCTACGGCACACTGTGTAGGTAAAGTGTAGGTAAAACCACGGCAACATGCATTTTTGTGCACGTGTTTACATACACACCATAACGCGCTGACATACTGACAATTGAACACCGCAAGCAGCACACAGCTCCTGCAAATTTCACCCGTTTCCCGCAAATTTTGCACCAAAAATCGCATTTTTACACCCAAAAACGACATTACGCACTCACTTTTGCCCACAAAAACGCACATTTACCACACCTTTGCAACATTTTACATACACAGGCTAGCACGCTGAGTATCTGAGAATAGAGCGGAAATCGTGTATGTAAAATGCAAAAATTTGAAAAGCATTTTGAAATTTTTGCAGCGGTTTACATACACACCCCCGCCCCACCCAACCACCACACCCCGCCACATCCAACAGCTCATGCCGCGGCATGTTGCACAACACGCCGCGGCAAGTTCGGCAACTCGCCGCGGCAAGTTCGGCAACATGCCGCGCCAATGACCACGAAACAGTACCCCCATTCCCATCCATCTACGACGGGAACGAGGTGTTTCGCTGATAAATCGGCGCTGTTGGCTGATAATATTTTCCCATGACCATCGTTCGGCCTATCTTTGCAGAAGCTAAGAAAATCATCCTAAAACAATGAGACTATGAGAAAGACTATGTTATCAGCAGCACTGTGCATGACGGCGCTTGCGGCTGTGGCACAGACAAGGGCTGGCAGCTCATCATCATCGAAGACACCCGCGGGCTCGGCCTACACGCTGGCCGACGGCTCAACAGTCAGCAAGAGCAATGAGGCTCTCGCCACATCCACGTCCGACTACAACGTGGTGCAGGTGACCAAAGGCGCGCTCACCATGGTCGGCTGCACCATCACGAAAACAGGCGACTACAGCAGCAGCTATTCGGGCGACGACACCAGTTTCTACGGCACCAACTCGGCTGTCTATGCTTCCGGCAGCGGAGCCACCATCAACATGACGGGCGGCAGCGTGACCACCGACGCCAAGGGCGCCAATGCCGTGTTTGCCACCAACGGGGCCACCATCAACGCCAGCGACATCACCATCGACAATTCGAAGAGCGTGTCGCGCGGCCTGCACTGCACCGGCGGTGGCATCATCAACGCCACGAACGTGAACATCACCACACGGAGCGAGACAAGCTCGACGGTGGCGACAGACCGCGGCGGCGGCACGGTGACCGTCCGTGGCGGAACGATAACCGCCAAAGGCAGCAAGTCGTCGGTGCTCTACTCCACCGGCACCATCTCCGTGGACGGCATCACGGGCCTCTCTGAGAAAGGGCCTATGGCAACGGTGGAAGGTGCAAACACGGTCATCATCGAAAACAGCACGATGCAGTCGGACGCAGAGGCCCGTGGCATCCTGCTGCACCAGTCGAACTCTGGCGATGCAGAAGGAACAAAACCCGTGTGCAACGTCACCAACTCCACGCTGACCACCACCAACAGCAGCGCACCGCTCTGTTTCGTGACCAACGTCACGGGCACACTGACGCTGACCGACGCGACGCTCTCCGTGGCCAGCAACAAGCTGATGACGGTGGAGTACTACAAACGTGGCGAGAATGCTACAGGTCAGCTGGTGCTCAATACCACCAAAGACAGCTGGACATACACTGGCGACGTGGATGCTGACGAGGTGAACAACCTGGCCGTGACCGTAGGAGCGAACGTCGTTTGGAACGGTGCCGTGGATGCCGACAACAATGCCAAGTCGGCCACCATCGTCGTTGAGAGCGGCGCCGTATGGAGCCTGACGGGCAACAGTTATGTATCCACATTGACGAACAACGGCATCATCAACAAGAACGGCTATGCGCTGACCGTTGGCGTGAGCAACGGTAGCGGCACCGTCAACGAGACGACGGGCGTCAAGGGCATCTGCGATTTGCCAAGTGAAGATGTAAGACCTGACAATTCATACTACACCCTGGATGGCCGCAAGGCTGACAGCAGTAGCAAGGGCATTGTGATTCGCGGTGGAAAGAAGTTTGTGATCAGGTAACTCACGCATTATCGGGCAAAGCGCTACGCAGGCTACAGGTGCGTCGCGTTTCTACTGTCGCCCTATCTCTTCGGGAGCCAGGCCTGTCGCCACCACAGAATCAGAAACGTGGCAACGCCCCCGACAATCTCGCGCTTTGATGGCTGCATGACGCACCATCAAAGCGCTTGTGCTTTGCCTACAACCGGCCCAACCAGCCACTCAAAAACGGAGAAAAGCCTTCCCACGTGAAATATTCCGGCAAAAGGAATGGCTCTCTCAGATTTTATGCTTACCTTTGCCACGTCAATAAGGCTTCTGCCTGGCTTGAAGATTCATGGAAATTAATCAATAACACCTCTCCGCCCTCTGTCAAGCCATTGAGCAAAAGATAGGCAAACGGATGCACACCTCAAGGGTAAGTTGCTGGTTGACTCTTTACTGAGTACCGCTCTCCCCAAGAGCAGATTGATTAACCGCCCGCTGCCCGACCACACACTACTCAATATGAAGGCCGAAGATATCATACAATACATGGAAGCGCTGTACAACGAGGAGCAGCGGCAGGCGATGATGCGCTTCTTCAGGACCGGACCGGGCGAATACGGCGAAGGCGATGAGTTCCTGGGGCTGAAGGTGCCGCAGACACGTGATGTGGTCAGACACGTGTGGAATGAGCTGCCGCTGAGCGAGGTGCCCCAGCTGCTCGTCTCACCCTGGCACGAAGTGCGCCTCTGCGGCCTGCTCGTCCTGGTTGAGAAGTTCGAGAGGACCTGCACAAAGCGCCTTGCCCATCACCCTGAGGCACGCCGACAGCGAGAGGACATACTCGCCATGTACCTCCACTACGCTCATCGCGCCAACAACTGGGACCTCGTGGATATGTCCGCGGCAAAGATTCTGGGACGCTGGCTGGTGATGGAAGGCGGCGTCGGGTGCGAAGCTCTTCTCGACAACCTCGCCGCCAGCCACGACCTCTGGCTTCAGCGCATCAGCATGGTGTGTACATGGACCACATCGCGGGCGGGCGACCCGTCGTGGTGCCTGCGCATGGCCGAGCGCCACCTGCGCCATCCCCACGACCTGATGCACAAGGCCGTGGGCTGGATGCTGCGCGAGATGGGCAAGCACGTCAGCATGGACCTTCTGCGCGACTTCCTGCGGCGGCACGTCCATGAGATGTACCGCACCACCCTACGCTACGCCATCGAGAGGATGAGCGCCGACGAGCGGCGCTACTGGATGGGGCTATGACGGCGAGAAGAGCATTTATGCATGTAGTCCCGTCTTCAAGTCATTTTTTTTGTGAACAGCTACCAAATTGCAATAACGTTTGTTCCTTAGCATCTGAAAAACTTCATACTCACGCAAAACCAATAGCTTATAGGCTCCTTATGTAACCAAGTAGTTGTTCCACGCTGATTCCGCCTTCCATGGGCTGCTGCTGGAACACCATGAAATAGCGGAAGTCGCTACCAGCTTTTTCTGCCCAACTGCGTCCTAACTCTATTCTGTCCTTTGCTTCACTGGTGTCCTTGAACTGTTTCCCTTTCGTCTCTACGAGCAACGTCTTTCCAGACCTGAGCCGTATGATGAAGTCGGGGTAGTGATGGATGAAACCGTTGATACAAAATTCCCTGTCCCGTTCATTACGATGCCAGAAGAACACATTGTCCTCATCCATGATCTTACGAACCACTTCATCCTCGAATCCATTCACTGCCTGTTCATACAAATACAGGGACCTCTTTACGCCAACCGCCTCTTTTATTACAGGGATGGATTTAGGGAAGTGGTATCCTACGCCGTTTGCTGTTGAGAGAAACGTTTTCTCAGTTATTAGCCATTCTTTGAATTGACGGCGGCGATGCGCGAGCACCAATTCCCTTATTTTAGTCTTGAAAGCCTCCACCGTAGAGTAATCCTGAGAGGCTAGCTGCCTCAGTTCATCTATGTCTCTGCCTTCGAGCGTCCCTTTCACATACGCGCGCAGTTCCCTGACGCCGATACTGTTGAATTCATCCAACCGGTTCACTACCACTTTCGTCAGATGGCTCACTAACGACTCTTTACCATACGCACTGAGCGCCTCATTCATCATCATCCGTTCCTGATCGTTAAGTTGAAACTGCGCCGGGCGATACTCATCCTCGCCAATCCTGTCCAAATCTATTTTGAACGCAGCTGAACGCTGGGAGTTAAAGTCTATATGCCTGTCGCATTGTGACAACTTAAAGCCTTGGCTTAATGCCTCCTTCGTGAGGGGGACTTCGCTGAGTCCACCAAAAGCATCTGGTTGAACCTTCATGGCAAAGGACGGGATTACCATTCCGGATGCCACTTCGCGGTATTGTGGTAAC
>JAFSVI010000023.1 GCA_017445145.1 Bacteroidaceae bacterium
CACACGACAGCCGAGGCCAGCGCGACATGACCAAACGCGGCCTTGACATGCCCTATGGCGAGGAAACGAGGGCGATGGCACCACG
Source organism: Bacteroidaceae bacterium (assembly GCA_017445145.1). Lineage (GTDB taxonomy): Bacteria > Bacteroidota > Bacteroidia > Bacteroidales > Bacteroidaceae > Physcousia. The sequence goes on from JAFSVI010000023.1 coordinate 86, forward strand.
AAAGAAGAAAATAATGCAAGCCATCGCCCCAGAAGATGTAGCGTAGTAGCTTATCGCATTGAACTTGCAACACAGGTATCCGCGCTCGCAAAACAAGATGTCGAAGAACTATTAGCACATACATAATCTACTTCATTAACAATCTAAGCATTATGAAACAAATCCTACACAAAACGCTAAGGCTCAGAGCCTGGATGATGATGGCCATGATAATGGCCGCTGTCACAGGAGCGTGGGCAGACACGAAGACAGAGACTATCAAGTTCTCAGAAAAAGGGTACTCAAATGCACAAGTAGTCTCTTCAACTGAACAAGGTGATGTTACGGTATCTTTCACCGGTGGATCTACGGCAACTGCATACTATAACACGGGTACGGGCATGCGTATCTACGGCGGCGGAAGTGCAACCTTCACCGCAAACTACAAGAACATCACCTATGTGAAGCTGGTTTTCGCTTCAGGCAATGCACCTGCTTCAGGCGACCAAAACAAAGTTTGGTCACAAGAAGGCAAGACGCAATGCTCTACGGCTTCATACAGCGACTGCTATTGGGCAGGCAACTCAACATCAGTAAGTATCACTCGCCCCTCTGGCTCTGGTCACTGGCGTCTGCAAACCGTGGAAGTGACCTACGATGCCGGTAATGCCTCCAAGACGGATGTCACAATCTCATTCACCGACGAGACAAAAGAGTACGAAGTCAACATAGGCGAGACTTTCACAGCTCCCACAGCTTCTGCCAGTGTTGAGGGCTTAACAGTCACCTATTCCAGCAGCGATGAGGACGTGGCTATTGTCAACGCATCAACAGGCGCTGTGACCATCATTGCCGCAGGAGAGACAACGATTACGGCTTCCACAGAAGCTACTGACACATACAATGCAGGCAGTGCAAGCTACACCCTCACCGTCATCGACCCCAACGCACCGGGTTCTGCAAACAACCCCTACACCGTGGCCGAGGCCATAGAGGCTACTCCCGCAAGTGGCACATCTGACAACGTCTATATCCGCGGCATCGTCTCCGCCTTCTACGCATCCAGCATCACGGCTGACGGAAACAACTATCGCTATTATATCTCCGATGATGGCACCACAGAGGGTCAGCTTCTCGTTTATAGAGGCAAGGGCTTGAACGAGGTAGCCTTCAGCAGCGATGATGACCTGCAGATTGGCGACGAAGTGGTTATCCTCGGCGGTCTTACCACATACCGAAATGAGGCTGAAGTAGCTGCCAACAACTATATCGTGAGCCTCAACCGCGTAGAGAAGCAGGAAGCAGGCCTCTCCTTCGGCGAGACAACGGAGTTCACTGTAACCCTCGGCGACCAGTTCACCGCTCCCGCACTCATCAACCCCAACCAACTTGAGGACATCGTCTATATCAGCAATAATACGGAGGTCGCTTCCGTGGAACCCGGCACCGGAGTCGTGGAGATTGTCGGCGTGGGCGAAGCCACCATCACCGTCTCCTTCCGTGGTGATGACACCTACAAGGCCGGCAGCGCCAGCTACACACTGACCGTAGAGAGCGGACTGCAGGACAACGACCTCGCCATCACCGCACCCGAGAGCACCACGCTCACTGTGGGCGACGAGCTACAGCTCACCTACACCACCAGCGCCGACGGCGAACTGACATGGGAGAGCAGCAACAATGCCGTGCTCACCGTTGACGAGGAAGGCACGGTAACAGCCGTTGCCGCAGGTACTGCCACCATCACCCTCACCCAGGCCGCCAGCAACACCTACGACGGCGCAGAGGCCACCATCGAGTTCACCGTGAAGAAAGCCACTCCTGCGGGTACCGTGGCTGACGTGCTCAATCGTGACCTCACGGAGGTGACCGGAACAAGCTATACCGCATGGTCTGGCAAATGCGTCTCTTCCGATGCTGTCTATGCAGGAAACAGCGCCGGTGGCAACGAGTCCATCCAGCTCCGTTCCAACAACAATAATTCCGGTATCGTCTCCACCACCTCCGGCGGCAGCATCCTCAGCGTTGAGGTCGAATGGAATGAGAACACGTCTGCTGGCCGCACGCTGAATGTCTATGGCAGCAACACCGCATACGAGAGCGCAGCAGACCTCTATGACAGCGAGAAGCAGGGAACACTGCTTGGCACAATTGTTTGTGGCACCTCCACATCTCTTGAGATTGAAGGCGACTATGAATATGTTGGCGTTCGTTCAGACAGCGGCGCTATGTACCTCACATCTGTGACCTTCACCTGGGCAACCAGCGGCAAGGCTTCCGCCGGCTTCAGCTTCGGCGAGACAACGGCCTTCAACGTTCAGCCCAACGCCGAGTTCGAGGCTCCCACGCTCACCACTGCGGATGGTTTCGACGGCGTCGTGATCTATAGCAGCTCGGATGAGGACATCGCCCTCGTGGATGAGAGCACCGGCGAGGTGGTGATTGGCGAGAAGGAAGGCACAGCCACCATCACCGCCAGCTCTGAGGCTACGGAGAACTTCAAGGCCGGCAGCGCCAGCTACACCATCACCGTGAAGGCTCCCGAGAAGGCAGAGAACAGCCTGGCATACGAGACCACGTCTGTAGAGGCTAACATCGGCGCAGCCTTCACCGCTCCCACGCTCACCAACCCCAACCAGCTCACCGTGACCTACAGCAGCGACAACGAGGAGCTGGCCACCGTGGATGAGAACACGGGGGAAGTCATTATCGGCAATACCGCAGGCAACGTCACCATCACCGCCTCCTTCGCCGGCAACGACGAGTTCAAGGCCGGCAGCGTAAGCTACACCATCAATATCATCGACCCGAACAACCAGCCCACCTACTACGCTCTCGTGGCTAAGTATGACGGTAAGTTCTATGCCATGAATAATGAAGGCGGCGCTAAATGGGGCGCCACCGTGGTGGATGCAGTCAATGGCAAGGTCGTCAACGGCAAGAGCGACGAGCTGTCATGGACAATCAACGAGTATGTCAGTTATACATCCTTCAAGAATAAGAAGAGCGGCAAGTATCTTTGCCACAAATCATCTGGAACGGACTTTACGGACTCGAATAGTGGTGACAATCACAAATGGACTGCTAATGCCGAACACGATACTTGGACGAACCAGAACGGCAACACCTCAGGCACCGTCAGGACGATGCTTTACAATGATGGCACAGGATTCAAGAACTACGCCTTAAGCAATGCCAACGGGAACGGCTATTCCGACTACACCCACAAGTACACCTTCGCCGACGGCTACGTCCGCGACGTCAATGCCGGAGGCTGGGGTACCTTCTGCGTTGACCACACCATTGCAGCTGCCGACTACAGCGGTGTGACGTTCTACTTGATTGGAGGTAAGATTGTGAATGCTCAGGAAAAGCCAGTAGCGATTGTCCTTGAGAAGGCTAATGAACTGATGGCCGGCGTGGCCTACATCTTCCAGGCCAACGAAGGCGCTACGAAGCTCATTGCAGCCTACAGCGGCGAGAGCACCAGCGAGGTGGCAGACGCCGAGCAAAACAATGGCCTCGCAGGCTCATTCACCAGCACCAACGTTACCGAGGGCATGTACCTGCTCTCCGGCGGCCAGGTGGTGAAGTGCGGCACGGGCTGCAGCATTGGTGCGAACCGCGCGTACATCGACATGACCCACGTTCCAGACTACACGGGCAGCACCGTCGGCGTGAAGATGCTCGGCATCGGCGACAGCGCCGTTGGTATCAACGGCATCAGCGAGACCGGCAATGGCAGCAAAGCCATCTACACCATGGCTGGCCAGCGCGTGAACAAGGCCACCCGCGGCCTGTACATCGTTGGCGGCAGGAAGGTATTAGTGAAGTGATGCGTCGCCATAGTGATTCATAAAGCATAACGTTCACACCTCACAAATGCATAAAGAACGAGCAATAACGCTAAATCTCAAACACCATACAGCTATGAAAAAGAAGTATTTCACACCATGCATGGAGCTCCACTACGCAGTGACAGAACTGCTCATTGCCACGAGCCTGGGAATCAACAACAATGCCCAGAAAGACATCTCCGGCGACGCCAAGGGCGATGACTGGGGCGATATCTGGGAGGACAGCTCCTTCGAGGACTAATGAAATCCTCTGCTGTGAATCAGCCCGCAGCGGCACAGAGCTGCTCCACAGAGGCGACCCAGGCACTGTGGCCCAGCGTCTGACCAAGGCCCAGCGCTGACCATCGCGTTAAAACCCTTTCGCGCGCAACCCTGCTGATGAGGCAAGGTTGTGGGCGGAAGGGTTTGTCGTGTATGCACCTTTCAGCGCCGCGGCAAAAAAAGTTGGCCTTTCGCTTGGCCGTATCGGCGGAAGTTGGTAAATTTGCGGCGCAATCATCGCCATAGGATATGACAGACAATAGCAAATACATCCGTTTTGACTGGGCCATCAAGCGCATCCTCCGCGACAAGGCCAACAAGAAGGTGCTCGAGGGACTCATCAGCGTGCTCCTCAAGGAACCTGTGACCATCACCGAGATCCTTGAGAGCGAGAACAACAAGTACCGGCGCGACGACAAGGACAACCGCGTGGACGTGAAGGCCAAGACAGGCAATGGTGAGATCATCATCGTGGAGGTGCAGCTCACGAAGGAGAAGGACTTCTTCCATCGCATCCTCTTCGGCACCACCACGGCCATCAACGACCAGATCAGCATCGGCCAGGACTACAGCGTCATCAAGAAGGTGTATTCCATCAACGTGCTCTACTTCGACTTCGGCAACGGCGACGACTACGCCTACCACGGCTACATGGAGTTCCGCGGCATGACGAAAGAGGGTTCCGTCCTGAGCTTCAAGAACAATAACGAACGCGAGTACGTGCGGAAAAACGCCAGTCGCGTCTATGCTCCCGAAGAGGTGTTCCCTGAGTATTTCCTACTGCGTGTGAACCAGTTCAACGACGTCGCCAAGACACCCATCGAGGAGTGGATGGCATACCTCAAGGACGGCAGCATCAAGGAAAACACCACCGACCCGGGCCTGCAGGAGGCTCGCCGGAAGCTGGCCGTCATGAGCATGAGCGACGAGGAACGCCGCGCCTACCGTGAGTACATGGTGAGCGTGCGTGCTGCCAAGGACGCCTACGAAACGGCACGCGACGACGGCTACGACGACGGCTACGAAGTTGGCTGGGTCAAGGGCCGTGCGGAAGGCGAGGCCAAGGGCCGAGCGGAAGGCGAGGCCAAAGGCCGTGCGGAAGGCGAAGCCAAAGGCCGTGCGGAAGGCGAAGCCAAGGGCCGTGCGGAAGGCGAGGCCAAGGGCCGCACAGCCACCAATATTGACCATGCCCGCAAGATGAAGTCGCTCGGTGCGAGCACAGACTTCATCTCACAAGTGACGGGCCTGACGCCCGACGAGATTGAGCGCCTTTGACGTCAGCCCTTGAGCTTTGGGTAGCTGATGCGTGTGTGGTAGATGGTTTTCAGTTTCTCCTTGAACACTTCCTTGGCCGTTTGTATGTCAAGGAAGGTGATGGGGCACTCGCGGAAGAGGCCGTCGGCCACCTGCGCGTCGATGATGCGGTCCACGAGTTCGGCAATGCTCTGCTCGGTGTATTCCTTGAGCGAGCGTGAGCTGGCCTCCACGGCGTCGGCCATCATGAGTATAGCCTGCTCGGTAGTGGCCGGGTTGTGGCCGGGGTATGTGAAGTCGGCCTCATCCACCTCGCGGTCGGGGTATCGGTTGCGGTATGTGATGTAGAAGTACTTGACGAGGCCATGGCCGTGGTGCGAGGTTATAAACTCGCGTATGATGTGGGGCAGCTGGTACTTGTCGGCCAGCGCCTCGCCCTCGGCCACATGGCGTATGATGATGCGTGCGCTCTCGCGCGGGTCGAGAGAGTCGTGTGGGTTGACGCCTCCGGCCTGGTTCTCGGTGAAAAAAGGCGGGTTGTACATCTTGCCAATGTCGTGGTAGAGGGCTCCCGTTCTCACGAGCTGGCTCTTGGCCCCAATCTTGCGTGCCACCTCTGCGGCGAGGTTGCTCACCTGCATGGAGTGCTGGAATGTTCCCGGTGCCACCTCAGAGAGTCGGTGTAGCAGCGGTCGGTTGATGTTGGAAAGCTCAACGAGCGTGACGTTGCTGGTGAAGCCGAAGAGGCGCTCGAGGGCAGCCATGAGGGGGTAGGCGAAGAGCAGCAGCAGTCCGCTGGCAGCGATGTGCTTGTATATGCTCCAGTCGAGGCCGCGCACGCTGTCGGCGCCGGTGAGGAACTTGCCGTGCATGAGTTCTATGCTGAAGAACACGGCCCAAGCTGCGAGAGTGACGAGTATGGCAGTGCGTATGATCTGCGAGCGCTCGGAGAGTTCGCGCAGCGTGAAGATGGCCACCATGCCCGCCACAAGCTCAGTGGCAATGAACTCAAAGGGGTACTTGAGGGCCACGGCAGAGAGCATGACGACGGCCACGTGGGTGGTGAATGCCGTGCGCGAGTCCATAAACACACGCACAAAGACAGGCAGCATGGCGTATGGAATGATATATACAGAGAGCAGGGTGTGGCGGACGAGGAACGAGGTCATGGCAGGGAAGGCCATGATGAGAATGATGAGCAGGAGCGTGGAGCGAAGGCTCACGATGTAGTCCTGGCGGAAGAGGTGGAAGTAGATGGCGAGTGCCGCCACGATGATGACCACGAAGAACACCTGCCCCATGAGTGTGAGGCGCTCGCTGTGGTCGGTCTGGCCTCGTGCGGCAGTGGCGCGTTCGTAGCTCTCGAGCTTCTGGAATGTGGGTTCATCGACGATGTCGCCGCGGTCGATGATCTTCTCTCCGGCGAGCACCATGCCCGAGCTTGGCGAGAGAGAACCCGAGAGCTGCGCCCACAGTGCCTGGCTCTTCTCCTCGTCGTAGGTTATATTGGGCCGCAGAAAGCGCTGCAAGTCCATGCGCTGCAGTGGCTGTCGGTTGATGCCAATGGAGTCTGCTGTGGCCGAGAGAAGGTACTCGTAGGCCGTTTTCTGCGTGAAGAGCGTTGCCACGGCACGCGACTGCCGCACCTCGGTGCCCTCGAAGATGCGTATGGCGCGTGTGCTGTCGGCGTGCAGGCGGTCGTAGTCGTCGGTAGCCACGAGGCCTCGCGCATAGACCTCGCGCAGCCGCTGCTCGACGTATGTGCGGTATGCCATGGGCAACGTGGCGGCATGTCGCTGGCGGAAGTCGGCCTTGAAGCGCGCCACCTGCTGCCCCTCGACCTCGTCGTGGATGGCGAAGTATGGCTCGTAGGTGAGGCGTATGCTGTCGCGCTCGTGCTGCAGCTGTGCGTCGGTTTTGAAGATGGGGAAGTCGAAAGGTGCTATGAGCAGTCCGTAGGGCCAAGGCCGGCCCACGTCGGTGCTCATGGTTGTCCGTGAGCCTCTGGGCATGGCCCATACGAGCAGCGTGGTGACCGCTGCGAGCACGGTGAAGTGTATGAGATAGTCTTTCCAGGTGAGATTATGAGGGGTGTTGTTGCGGCTCATTAGCTTAAATTAGGTATTATGAATGGTTTTCGGCGCAAATTTACGACAATTCTGCGTCATGTCTGCACTTTTTGTTGTATTTTTGCAAAAAATTTCCCCACATCACATGTCAAACAACAGCAAAGTCCGCGTGCGCTTCGCCCCCTCGCCCACCGGACCCCTCCACATCGGCGGCGTGCGCACCGCCCTCTACAACTATCTTTTCGCTCGCCAGCGTGGCGGCGAGTTCATCTTCCGCATCGAGGACACCGACAGCACGCGCTTCGTGCCGGGTGCCGAAGCCTACATCATCGAGTCGTTCCGCTGGCTGGGCATCACCTTCGACGAGGGAGTGGGCATCGGCGGCTCCCACGGCCCCTACCGCCAGAGCGAGCGGCGCGACATCTACGTGCGCTACGTCGGTCAGCTCCTCGACGCCGGCCGCGCCTACTACGCCTTCGACACCCCCGAGGAGCTTGCGGCGCGTCGCGAGCATGAAGCCAATTTCCAGTACGATGCCTCGACGCGCATGTCCATGCGCAACTCGCTCACGCTGGGTCTGGACGAGGCCCGTCGGCTCATTGCCGACGGCACGCCCTACGTGGTGCGTTTCCTCATCGAGCCCGGCGAGGACGTCCACGTGTCGGACCTCATCCGTGGCGACGTGTGCATCAACAGCTCGGTGCTCGACGACAAGGTGCTGTGGAAGAGCGCCGACGGCCTGCCCACCTACCACCTGGCGAACATCGTCGATGACCACCTCATGGAGGTGACACACGTCATCCGCGGCGAGGAGTGGCTGCCCAGTTCGCCGCTCCACGTGCTGCTGTACCGCGCCTTTGGCTGGGCCGACACCATGCCTCAGTTTGCCCACCTGCCGCTGCTGCTCAAGCCCGACGGCAAGGGCAAGCTCAGCAAGCGCGACGGCGACCGCCTGGGCTTCCCGGTGTTCCCGCTGGAATGGCACGACCCCACGAGCGGCGAGGTGAGCAGCGGCTACCGTGAGCGCGGCTACATGCCGGAGGCCGTGGTCAACTTCCTGGCCCTGCTGGGCTGGAACCCCGGCGACGACCAGGAGGTGCTGTCGATGTCCGACCTCATCGCAAAGTTCGACCTGACGAAGTGCTCGAAGAACGGCGCTCGCTTCGACTACGTGAAGGGTTTCTGGTTCAACCGCGAGTACCTCATGCGCCGCAGCAACGAGGCGCTGGCCCCCGACTTCGTGAAGGTGCTGGCTGCCGCCGGCATCGAGACGACAGCGGCTCGCGCAGCCACCGTCGTGGGCCTCATGCGCGACAAGGTCATCACCTACGACACCAAGGATGGCCCCCGCAAGCGCAACATCTCCTTCGTGAGCGACCTGTGGCCGCTGTGCCGCTTCTTCTTCGTGGCGCCGGCGACGTTCGACCGCGACGACAAGTTCGTGCGCAAGAACTGGACCGAAGCCACGGCAGCCGAGATGCGCCTCCTGCGCGACAAGCTGGCCACGCTCACCGACTTCACGTCCGACGCCATAAAGGCCGCCATAGACCCGTGGGTGGCCGAGCAGGGCCTCAAGCCCTGGAACGCCTGGCGCGTGTGCCTCGTCGGCGAGGGCCAAGGCCCCGACATGTATGCCCTCGCCGCCTTCCTCGGCCAGGAGGAGACGCTGCGCCGCATGGACTTTGCCATCGCACAGCTGGGATAAGTCCGCAACACCATCACCCCCACCCCATCCCGACAGTGTACACCCTCGCCATATACCTCTACATGATGGCCATAGGCATAGCGGCCATCTTCAACAAGCGTGCCCGGCAGCTCGCCGTGGGCCACCGCAAAGCCTTCCTACAGCTGCGCCGCCAGGTGAAGGCCGACGAGCGCTATGTGTGGTTCCACGCCGCCTCGCTGGGCGAGTTCGAGCAGGGGCGCCCACTCATGGAGCGCCTCCGCCGGCAGCGTCCGGAGCTGAAGATCCTGCTCACCTTCTTCTCGCCGTCGGGCTACGAGGTCCGCAAGGCGTGGGATGGTGCCGACGTCATTTGCTACCTGCCCTTGGACACCCCGCTGCACGTGCGCCTGTTTTTCCACTATGTGAAGCCGGAGGCGCTGTTCCTCATCAAGTATGAGTTCTGGCAAAACTACCTCAAGGGTTGCCGCCGGCGGGGCATTCCCGTGTATAGCGTGTCGAGCATCTTCCGCCCTGACCAGGTATTCTTCCGCTGGTACGGCCGCCACGGCTACGCCCACGTGCTGGACAAGGTGACCCACTTCTTCGTGCAGAACGAGCAGAGCCGCCAGCTGCTGGCCACGCTGGGCCACACGGCAAACGTCAGCGTCGTGGGCGACACGCGCTTCGACCGCGTGCTCGACATCCGCGATGCCGCCAAGACGCTGCCCCTGGTGGAGCGCTTTGCCGCCGGGGCCGACGTGTTCGTGGCCGGCAGCTCGTGGCCGCCCGACGAGGCCCTGTTCATACCGTGGTTCCTCGCGCACCACACAGAGGCTGCGGCGCCGCGCCCCCTGCGCCTCGTCATCGCGCCCCACGTCATCAGCGAGAGCCACCTTAGCGACATAGAGCAAGCCCTCGGCGGGTGCCGCGTGGTGCGCTATTCGCGCGCTACAGAGGCCAACGTCGCCGATGCCGACGTGCTCATCATCGACGGCTTCGGCCTCCTCTCGAGCATCTACCGCTATGCACGCCTGGCCATGGTGGGCGGCGGCTTCGGCGCCGGCATCCACAACGTGCCGGAGGCGGCCGTCTATGGCATACCCGTGGTCATAGGCCCCAACAACCGCAATTTCCGCGAGGCGCAACATCTCATCCGTGCCGGCGCAGCCTTCGAGGTGCACGACGCCGCCACGTTCAGCGCCACGGCAGACCGCCTCCTGAGCGACGCACACACCTACGCTGCCGCCGCCGAGGCAGCACGCACCTACATCGCCGGCAACGCCGGTGCCACCGACATCATCTTGCGTGCCACCATGCTGGCATGACAAGCTGGCGGACACACCCACCTCACCATCCATAACGCCAAGACGCCAAGACGCAGAGTACAAATGCTTCGCGTCTTGGCGTCTTGGCGTTTCAATAGTGGGTTCGACCTACGGGCGCTTAGATAGCGGGGGCCGGGAGCAAATACCGCGCAGGAACAGTCCTGCGCGGTACGATGGTTGTGGCGGTGGTATCAGTCCTCGCGGTGGGGGCGGTGCTCAAAGCGGTCGCCGAAACGGTCGCCGCGGTCGCCACGCTCGGGGCGCTCGCGACGCTGGCGCGGCGGACGCTCCACATAGCCCTCGGGCTTGGGCAGGAGTGCGCGGCGCGAGAGCTTGAACTTGCCGGTCTTGGGGTCGATCTCGAGGAGCTTCACGGTCATCTTGTCGCCCTCCTTGATGCCGGCTTCCTCCACGGTCTCGAGGCGGCGCCACTCAATCTCGGAGATGTGCAGCAGGCCATCCTTGCCCGGCATGAACTCCACGAAGCAGCCATAGGGCATGATTGAACGCACGGTGCCCTCATAGACCTCGCCCACCTCGGGGATGGCCACGATGGCGCGTATTTTGGCCAGTGCGGCGTCGATGCTCTCCTTGTTGGGGCCGCTGACCTGCACCTTGCCCACGCCGTCCTCTTCGTCGATGGTGATGGTGGCGCCGGTGTCCTCCTGCATGCCCTGGATGATCTTTCCGCCGGGGCCAATGACGGCTCCGATGAACTCCTTGGGGATGATGATCTGCTCGATGCGAGGCACATGGGGCTTGAGTTCGGGGCGAGGCTCGGGCATGCACTCGAGCATCTTGCCCAGGATGTGCTCGCGGGCCTGCTTGGCCTGCATGAGGGCTTTCTCCAGGATGTCGTAGCTGAGGCCGTCGCACTTGATGTCCATCTGCGTGGCGGTGAGGCCATCCTTGGTGCCGGTGGTCTTGAAGTCCATGTCGCCCAGGTGGTCCTCGTCGCCGAGGATGTCAGAGAGCACAGCGTACTTCTCCTCGCCGGGGTTCTTGATGAGGCCCATGGCGATGCCGCTGACGGGCTTCTTGATGGGCACACCGGCATCCATGAGGGCCAGCGTCCCGGCACACACGGTGGCCATGGAGCTGGAGCCGTTGCTCTCGAGGATGTCGCTCACCACGCGCACGGTGTAGGGGTAGTTGTCGGGCAGCTGACCCTTGAGTGCGCGCCAGGCGAGGTGGCCGTGGCCTATCTCGCGGCGTCCCACGCCGCGCTGCGCCTTGGCCTCGCCGGTGGAGAATGGCGGGAAGTTGTAGTGGAGCAGGAAGCGCATGTACGAGCGGTCGAGCACGTCGTCGACGAGCTTCTCGTCGAGCTTCGTGCCGAGGGTGACGGTGGAGAGGCTCTGTGTCTCGCCGCGCGTGAAGATGGAGCTGCCGTGGGGGCCGGGCAGGGGGCTCACCTCGCACCAGATGGGGCGAATGTCGGTGGTGCCGCGGCCGTCGAGGCGCTTGCCCTCGTCGAGGATGCAGCGGCGCATGGCGTCGCGCTCCACGTCGTGGTAGTAGCGGTCGATGAGGGTGTTCTTCTCCTCCAGCTCGTCGGCCGTGAGGTCGGTGTGGGCGGCGGCATAGCGCTCCTTGAAGGCCTCGCGAACCTGCTCAAAGGCTTCGGCGCGGGCGTGTTTCTCCAGAGCCTGGCCCGTGATGTCGTAGGCGGGCTGGTAGCACTCCTGGCGCACCTGCTCGCGCAGCTCCTCGTCGTTGACCTCGTGGCAGTACTCGCGCTTGACGTCCTTGCCGAGCTCTTTCGAGAGTTCCTTCTGCAGGCGGCACATGGGCTTGATGGCCTCGTGGGCGACCTTCAGGGCCTGGAGCAGGTCCTGCTCCGACACTTCCTTCATCTCGCCCTCGACCATCATAATGTTCTCCTCCGTGGCGCCGACCATGATGTCCATGTCGGCCTCCTTCATCTGCTCGAAGGTGGGATCGACGACGTACTCGCCATTGATGCGCGCCACGCGCACCTCGCTGATGGGACCCTCGAAGGGTATGTCCGAGCACGAGAGGGCTGCCGAAGCGGCAAAGCCGGCCAGCGCGTCGGGCATATCCACCCCGTCGGCCGAGTAGAGGTTGACGTTGACATACACCTCAGCGTGGTAGTTGCTGGGGAAGAGCGGGCGCAGGGCGCGATCCACGAGGCGGCAGGTGAGGATCTCGTCGTCGTTGGCCTTGCCCTCGCGCTTCGTGAAGCCACCGGGGAAACGGCCTGCGGCGGCATATTTCTCGCGATATTCTACTTGAAGGGGCATGAAATCTGTTCCGGGCACAGCGTCCTTGGCCGCGCACACGGTGGCCAGGAGCATGGTGTTGCCCATGCGGAGCATGACGGCTCCGTCGGCTTGCTTGGCAAGCTTGCCAGTCTCGATGCTGATTTCGCGGCCATCGGGAAGCTGGACTGTCTTGGTGATTACGTTCATCTTGGTGTCTTGAAAAAAATAAGATTGCGTCTAAAAAAAGGGTGATAAAAGGGGTGATAAAAACATCTGTGGTCAAAAAAACCGCGCAAAGGTACGCAGAAAAGTGCAAAGTGGGAAGTGTTGGGCGCAAAGTTTTTCGCCCAGAGGCCTTAAAACCCTCTTTTTTATGCTTTTTTAAGACCCTCTCACCCCGCCCACGACCAGGCCACACACCTCACGGCGGCACACTCGGCAGCGGCGAGGGCCATGGCGGCGGCACGCATGGTGCTGCCGGAGGTCATCACGTCGTCGAGCACCACCACGGTGCGCCCGCGCAGCTGGAGCGCGGCACCGGGCGCCAGGCTGAAGGACCCCTCCACGCGCCCGGCGCGCTCGGCGTAGGGGAAATGTGTCTGCGACTCGGTGTGGCGTGTGCGCAGCAGCAGGTCCGTGCGCATGGCGATGCCCGTCGTCTGGCACAAGCCACGTGCGATGAACTCCGACTGGTTGAAGCCACGTTGCCAGCGACGGCGCCACGTGATGGGCACGGGCAGCACCACGTCGGCACCCTCCAACAGGCCTTTGCCGCCGAGCAGGCGGCTCATCAGGCAACCCATCACCACGCCCACCTGCCAGCGGCCGTGGTACTTCAGGCTGTGGACCAGGCGCGAGGCCACGTTGCCGGGGTGGTAGCGCACCAGCGCACCGATGCTCCTCACGTGGGGCAGCTCCCGAAAGAGGCCCCAACGCCTGTCGGTGGCCCACAGCCCCGGCGTGAGCAGCGGCAGGTCGGCCAGGCAGAGGCAGCACACGTCGCGCTCGCCGTAGGCAAGCACAGCGCCGCAGCCGGGGCATGTGCGCGGCATGAGCAGGTCGGCAACGGTGCGCAAGAGACGTGGTTCGGGCATGGCATCGGGATGTTGAGGTAACGGGCGGCGGGTCCCGCGGCGCTGCCTGTGGGCCAAGTGGGCTTTGGCGGCGCCCTGCATGGCGCAAAGATACACATTTTTTGTCGTGCGGTTGCAAAAAATTCGCGAAATGTATCATTCTTCGCACATTATTGCGCAAATTAGGGCGGAAATAGCTATCTTTGTCCGCGATTCACCCGTAACAACTAACATTTTCCACCAAAACATGAAACGACTAACGACTCTCGCAGCCGCACTAACGGCAGCCGCGCTGGGCCTCAGCGCACAGAAACCCATCAAAGCCCCGGCAGGGGGCAAGGCCATCAGCGACGAACTCATTGGCATCTTCTTCGAGGACATCTCCAGCAGCGCCGACGGAGGCCTGTGGGCCGAGCTGCTGCAAAACGGCTCATTCGAATTCAACGCCAACGAGCGCGACGGATGGGGACCCGCAACAGCATGGAAGGTCATTCGACCCGGCCACTCACTGGGCTACATCCAGCCCACCACCTTCGGCGCCCGACCGGGGACCTTCTACGAGAGCAACACACACATGCGCCTACACGTGGAGCGCGTCAAGGAGTACTACGACTACAAGGGCTGGAAAGGCTACGGCCTGCAGAACGACGGCTTCGACGGCATCTCGCTCAAGGCAGGCGCCAGCTACAACTTCTCCATGCGCCTGGCCAACCAGAACACCGAGGCCAAGCAGGTGCGTGTGGCGCTCGTGGAGCCACAGGGCTGGGGCAAGGACCCCAAGCTGCTCTGCGACGCCACTCTCGACATCACGCCGCGCGCCGAAAGCAACCAGGGCAATCAAGGCGGACGCAACCGCTTCGGACGGCAGGACTGGCGCGAGTACACGGCCACGCTGACGCCCGCTGAGGACTGCCGCAAGGCCGCGCTGCAGCTGCTGGTGCTCACGCCCGGCGACGTGCTGCTCGACGACGTCTCCCTCATGCCGCAGGACACCTACAAGGGCCACGGCCTCAGACGAGACCTGGCCGAGGCGCTCGAGGCACTGCACCCGCGCTTCATGCGATTCCCCGGAGGATGCGTGGTCCACGGCGGCGGCGACGGTTTCTGGAACACCTACCGCTGGAAAAACACCATAGGCCCGCGCCACCAGCGCCGCCAGCTCAAGAACACCTGGGGCTACCACCAGTCGATGGGACTGGGCTACTACGAGTACTTCCAGTTCTGCGAGGACATGGGCATGGCTCCCGTGCCCATACTGCCTTGCGGAGTATCATGCCAGGGAGCCAACGGAGGCTGGAGCATGCGCGGCCAGGCACAGGACCCGTGGCCCATGGACGACATGGACGTGTGGGTGCAGGACGCACTCGACCTCATAGAATGGGCCAACGGCGACCCCGCCGCCAGCCAGTGGGCAAAGATGCGAGCCGACGCCGGACACCCGGCACCCTTCGGACTGAAGTACCTCGGCATAGGCAACGAGGAAAAAATCTCGCCGGAGTTCTGCGAGAGATTCCGCTATATGTATGAGCGCATCACGGCCGCACACCCCGAAATCGTCATCGTGGGCACAGCCGGACCCGGCTCACACAAGGGCAACCCCGACTACGACAACGGCTGGCGCCTCGCCGAAGAGCTGGGCATACCCATCCTCGACGAGCACTACTATGAGAAGAACGAATACTTCCTCAGCTCACGGCAGTACGACAACTACCCCCGCGACCGCAAGACGAAGGTCTATCTGGGCGAATATGCCGCCAAGGACAAGAAGCTCATCGACGCGCTGGCCGAGGGTCTGTACCTCCTGCATGTGGAGCGCAACGGCGACGTCGTCGCCATGACAAGCTACGCGCCCCTCTTCGCACGCAAGGAGGCCACCAACTGGAACCCCGACCTCATATACTTCGACAACGAGCGACCCTACCTCACATGCAGCTACTACGTCCAGCAACTCTTCGGACAGAGCGCCGGACAGTACTTCTACGGCGACTGCGTCAGCTTCCGCGGCGATGCACCTGGCATCGTGCAGCCACAGCCCGACGTCCACTACGGGCAGTCAGTGGTGCTCAACGTCAAGACACGACGCCTCTACGTGAAGCTCTGCAACGCCACAGCCGACACCAAGACCGCCGACGTCAACCTCTCGCGATTCTCCCTCAAGAAGATGGCCACAAAGACCACCCTCGCCGGAGCACCCGATGCCGAGAACAACTACGACGCACAGCCCATAGCACCGCAGCGCGAGCAACTCAAGCCGCAGAAGCGATTCTCACTCGACCTGCAGCCCTACAGCTTCGTCATGCTCGAGTACCAGCTCTGAGCCGCACGCCCCCGCAGCGGCGCCACAGGCCCCGCAAGCCGCATGACAAACCCCGCGGCAAGTTAACATACAAGCCCCGGCAAGTATCAACACTTGCCCCGGCAAGTTATCATACAAGCCCCGGCAAGTGTTGATACTTGCCGGGGCTTGTTGCGTTTAACACCACGAGGCATTGCCGATGCTGCCAGCCAGCGCCGGCACCTGCACGGTGGCAACCCACAATCCTTTTTCGGCCCACACCCACCACTTTTCCGCCCATTTCCTTGGCCACATCAAACATAATAACTAACTTTGCACACCAAAACCACTAATACATATAATAATGGATGCATCTACAACACCCGCTCCCAAAAAGCGGATTTCCAAAACAGCAAGATGGGCCAGGGCCCACAAGTTTATGATTTACGAGGTGACAGACCCCGTGCTCCGCTCACAGCTCTGCTACTACAGAAACAAGAAGAAAGAACAGCAAACGCCGACTGCTGAATGAAACCACTAATGCTTGACACCTGTGCTGTGGTGGATATGCTACTCGACTTTGACGGCCTCGACCGAAGTGTGGTAGCCATTCTCGAAGACCCCGACTATTCGCTGTGTGCCAGTTTCGAGACACTGCGCGAACTCATCGTGCTCTTCAACAACAAGAAAATCTTCTCACGCCATTGGCAAACTGCCGAAGACCTCATCGCAACCGTTGAAGATGACCTGGACATTGAGTTCCTGCCTCTGCGCAGGCACGTCGGATACACCTACAGCCGCCTTCAGCTGAATGAGGAACAGAAGCACAACGACCCCAGCGACCACATCATCATCTCTCACGCCATCACAGAGCATATCACCCTGCTCTCCAGTGACACACGCTTCTGGTTCTACCGCAACCAAGGACTCGAACTGATAGAGTACTGACACCACACAGCCGCCTTTTTCGCCAAGCCACACCACTTTTTCACCATTTTCCTTGGCCGCATCAACCTAAACACCTATCTTTGTGCCGTGTTTCCGCTGGGAACACGGCTTTTTATTTGCTCAAATCGCTTCACGAACTACCACCTCTGAAAGCTTTAAGGGCAATGACAATCTGCATTTGGCGTTCACGCATAGAGCGTGGACTGCCGCATAGTAGATTGTAGGCTGTCGCAGGCCTGTGAAGCGTATGACGGGGTCTGCGCTTTTCTTTTGCCCGAAGGTTAGCGCTGCCCGTCGCGGACATGAGGCAGTATTAACCCTATAAACACAAGAGCAAATGAAGAAGATTCTGTTTTTCCTGCTGCTGTTGGCAGCAACCAGCACACAGGCGCAAGACGTCATCGTGAAGCGCGATGGCTCAACCATTCTCAGCAAGGTCATCGAGATCACCACCACTGAGGTGAAGTACAAACGGTTCTCCAACCCTACCGGGCCTACCTACACCATCAGCAAAGCCGAGCTACAGGCCATAAACTATGAGAACGGAGAGAAGGAAACATTCGACGGGACACAAACAACGAACACAGGAGTGAGCGGACACGTTGGTCCCGTCACCGACGCTGACCTGCTGAG
>JAFSVI010000002.1 GCA_017445145.1 Bacteroidaceae bacterium
CGGCGAACTCTCCTCGGCCGACAGCATCCACTTCCCCGACTCGCTGCGCTACACCACGCTGCGCCAACAGCGCACCGTCTATGGCGGCGGTGGCATCATGCCCGACCGCTTTGTGCCGCTCGACACCACACGCTTCACACGACTACACCGCGAACTCAACGCCCGCTCCTACATCATAAACGCCAACCTGCGCTACATGGACGAGCACCGCGACGAGCTGCATAGCCTCTACCCCGACTTTGCCGCCTTCGAGCGTGGCTTCGAGGTGCCGCGCGATGTCATCGACAAGATGCTTGCCGATGCCGAGGCCAAGGACAAGATACGTCCGCGCGACGATGAGGAGCTGGCCAAGACCATACCAACCCTCAGCCTCATACTCAAGGGCCTCGTGGCGCGCGACCTCTGGGACATGTCGGAGTACTTCCAGGTCATCTACGAGCAGGACCCCGTGGTGCAGGAGGCTGTGCGCATCATCACCAACCCTTAACCCCCACGCACCACTCATGCAACAGTATCTAAGCCTCCTGCAGCGCATCCTCGACGAGGGCGTGGTCAAGACCGACCGCACCGGCACCGGCACACGAAGCATCTTCGGCCACCAGATGCGCTTCCGCCTCAGCGAGGGCTTCCCGCTGCTCACAACCAAGAAGCTACACCTGCGAAGCATCATCCACGAGCTGCTGTGGTTCCTGCGCGGCGACACCAACATAGCCTACCTCCACGACAACGGCGTCACCATCTGGGACGAGTGGGCCGACAGCAACGGCGACCTCGGTCCCGTCTATGGCCACCAGTGGCGCTCGTGGCCCGACTACGACGGCGGCACCATAGACCAGATAGCACAGGTCGTGGACCTCATACGCCATCACCCCGACTCCAGGCGCATGATTGTCACGGCTTGGAACCCGGCAGAGGTCAGCGCCATGGCCCTGCCGCCATGCCACTGCCTCTTCCAGTTCTACGTGGCCGAAGGCCGTCTCTCGCTGCAGCTCTACCAACGCTCGGCCGACACCTTCCTCGGAGTGCCTTTCAACATAGCCAGCTACGCGCTGCTACTGCTGATGATGGCGCAGGTCACGGGCCTGCAGCCCGGCGAGTTCATCCACACCACGGGCGACACACACCTCTATCTCAACCACATCGAGCAGGCACGCCTGCAGCTCACACGCCAGCCGCGGCCACTGCCCACCATGCACCTCAACCCCGACGTCAACGACCTCTTCGCCTTCCGATACGAGGACTTCGCCCTCGAGGGCTACGACCCCCATCCCCACATACGTGCCGAGGTCTCAGTGTAGGCATATCCCATAAGCCGCCACACATGCGCGGCGGTATCATCAAACCCCATTCAACGTGATTACCATCATTGCTGCCATAGCCGAGAACGGCGCCATAGGTCTCGACAACAAACTCCTGTACTGGCTGCCCGATGACATGCGGCGCTTCCGCCAGCTCACGACTGGCCACACCGTCATCATGGGGCGCCACACCTGGGAGTCGCTGCCCAAAGGCGCCCTGCCCAACCGACGCAACATCGTGCTCACACGCCAAAACGACTACGTGGCGGCGGGGGCGGAGGTGTTTGCATCGCTCGACGAGGCGCTCGCGACTTGCCGCGATGACGATGCCTACGTCATCGGTGGGGCCAGCATCTATGGCCAGGCCATGGCGCATGCCGACAGGCTCTGCATCACGCGTGTCCACGACACGCCCACTGATGCCGACGCTTTCTTCCCCGCCATCGACGACGCCGAATGGCATGTGGCCCACGAGCAGCGCCACGAGGCCGACGAGCGCCACGCACAGGCGTTCACCTTCATAGACTATGAGCGCCACCCGCTCGCCCTCTTCCGCTACTGCCCACGGTGCGGCTCGCCGCGCTTTGCCGTGAACAACGGCAAGTCAAAACGCTGTGACGACTGCGGCTTCACCTACTACTTCAACCCCTCGGCAGCCACGGTCGCACTCATCGAGCGCCAAGGGACCGACGGCCCGGAGTGGCTCTGCGTGCGGCGTGCCAAGGACCCCGCCCGCGGCACCCTCGACCTGCCCGGCGGCTTCTCTGACATGTACGAGACCAGCGAGCAGGGTGTGTGCCGCGAGGTGAAGGAGGAGACGGGCCTCGATGTGGCGGACGTGGAGTTCCTCTTCTCCATGCCCAACCTGTATGTCTATTCAGGGTTCACCGTACACACCATAGACATGTTCTACCGTTGCCGCGTGGCCGACACGCGCACGGCACGTGCTGCCGACGATGCTTCCGAGATTCTTTGGCTTCGCCCTGCCGACATCGACCCCGATGCCTTCGGCCTCGACAGCATACGGCGGGGCATACGGCGCCTCCTTGGCCGATAACTCATCAGCAACACTAAGACACACATCGTTATGCAAGACACACATTACAGGCAACTGCCCGAGAGCGCCTTCCGCGAGCTGCGTGAAGGCGAGAGTTACGAACCCCTCATGGACGGCCGCAGGAGCTACCCCGAGGTCAACGCCTGGAGCGTGGCGTGGGGCGTGGTGATGGCGGTGCTCTTCAGCGCTGCCGCTGCCTATCTGGGCCTGAAGGTGGGCCAGGTGTTCGAGGCTGCCATACCCATCGCCATCATCGCCGTGGGCGTCTCCACCGTGGCCAAGCGCCACGGCGCGCTGGGTGAGAACGTCATCATCCAGAGCATCGGGGCCTGTTCGGGCAGCGTCGTGGCGGGAGCCATCTTCACCTTGCCGGCGCTCTACATCCTCCAGGCCAAGTACCCCGAGGTGAGCGCCTCCTTCATGAGCATCTTCCTCAGCTCGCTGCTGGGCGGCATCCTGGGCATCCTCTTCATGATCCCCTTCCGCAAGTACTTCGTCAGCGACATGCACGGCAAGTACCCCTTCCCCGAGGCTACGGCCACAACGCAGGTGCTCGTCTCCGGCGAGCAGGGTGGCTCGCAGGCCAGACCGCTGCTCATCGCGGGCCTCATCGGCGGCTTGTATGACTTCGTCGTGGCCACCTTCGGCTGGTGGAACGAGAACTTCACGAGCCGCGTAACGGCCTTCGGTGCCGACGTGGCCGAGCGCTGGAAGCTGGTGTTCAAGGTGAACACGGGCGCGGCGGTGATGGGCCTGGGCTACATCGTGGGCCTGAAGTATGCGTTCATCATCTGCTGCGGGTCGTTCTTCGTGTGGTGGCTCCTCGTGCCGGGCATGGCACTGCTCTTCCCCGGCACCGTCCTCAACCAGTGGGACCCGTCCATCACCGAGGCCGTGGGCGCCATGTCGCCCGAGGCCATCTTTCGCGCCTATGCCAAGAGCATCGGCATTGGCGGCATAGCCATGGCGGGTCTGATAGGTATA
Organism: Bacteroidaceae bacterium; assembly: GCA_017445145.1. Lineage (GTDB taxonomy): Bacteria > Bacteroidota > Bacteroidia > Bacteroidales > Bacteroidaceae > Physcousia. The sequence goes on from JAFSVI010000002.1 coordinate 3,340, forward strand.
TGGAAAAGCCGCGACATCATCATCGGGGCCTTGCGTCGCATGGGCGGCGGCACGGCGGCTGGCGGCGTAACCGCCGACCACACCCGTCATGCTGAGGCTGGCGGCGTAACGGAAGAGCTGCGCACGGCTCGCGACTTGCCCTTCAGGCTCATCGCGTGGGGGGCTGCGCTCACCATCCTCGTCACCTACCTGTTCTTCTGGCTGGGTGTTATGGACGGCAACCTTCTGTTTGCCACCGTGGGCATAGTGCTCGTGGCCGGCATCGCCTTCCTGTTCACCACCGTGGCGGCCAACGCCATCGCCATCGTGGGCAGCAACCCCGTCAGCGGCATGACGCTGATGACGCTCATCCTGGCCTCGGTCGTCATGGTTGCCGTGGGGCTTACAGGCACGGGCGGCATGGTGGCCGCTCTCATCATGGGCGGTGTGGTGTGTACGGCGCTCAGCGTCGCCGGCTCATTCATCACCGACCTTAAGATTGGCTACTGGCTCGGCACCACGCCCGCCAAGCAGGAGACGTGGAAGTTCCTCGGAGTGCTCGTCTCGGCGGCCACCGTGGGCGGCGTGATGATACTCCTGAACGAGACCTACGACTTTGCCTCCGGCGAGCTTGCCGCCCCGCAGGCCAATGCCATGGCTGCCGTCATCGAACCCCTCATGAGCGGCATCGGTGCCCCGTGGCTGCTCTATGGCATCGGCGCCGTGCTGGCTCTCGTGCTCACATGGCTGGGCGTGCCGGCGCTGGCCTTTGCCCTGGGCATGTTCATCCCCTTGGAGCTGAACACCCCGCTGCTCGTCGGTGGTCTGGTCAACTGGTACGTGACGTCGCGCTCCACCGACGCTGCCGTCAACAAGGCTCGCGGCGAGCGCGGCACGTTGCTGGCCTCGGGTTTCATCGCAGGCGGGGCGCTCATGGGCGTTGTCTCGGCGCTGCTGCGCTTCGTGGGCTTCAACCCCATCGACGAGGCTTGGCTCCAGAACCCGCTATCGGAGGTGTGCTCGCTCGTGGCCTACGTCGTGCTCATCGCTTATGTGGTCATGGCCAGCCTCAAGGCCGCGCCAAACGCTAAATAAACCTAAAAGATAGGCGCATGAGCAACAAGCGAACGAATAATGGTGTACCTTTGCAGCAAAAGGCTACAGCAAAAGGCCGGAAGTCCACTGTCTGGCTCGAGAAGCTCGGCACATACCTGATAGATGTGTCAAAGTATCTCCTGACTGGTGTTCTGATCAGTTCTCTGATGAGTGACTACGAAAGCAGTCGTGAGACGATATATTGGTTGGGTGGGCTGGCAGCTGTCGTAACGCTTGTGGTTGGCTTGCTTCTTGTTAACAAGTACTCTAAAAAAGACAAATGATATGGGAGCATTAATGGTTTATGGAATCGTAGGTATTCCTTGTGTGCTGTTTCTTCTTTACCTGCTGACCCCATGGGGGCAGAGTTGGTATTTCGATGATAACGTATAGCCACGCATACTTAACTGTTGACGCGTGATTTCTCAATTCGAAATATATATCAATCGTGACACTAATCGAATCCATCATTGCACGTGCGCAAGCCAACCCGCAGCGCATCGTGCTGCCCGAGGCAGAAGAGGAGCGCACTCTGTGTGCCGCCGACCGGGCGCTGGCCGACAAGCTGGCCGACATCATCCTCATCGGCAACCCCGCCAAGGTGCATGCCCTGGCCGAGAAGAACGGCCTGACACACATCGGCGAAGCCACGCTCATCGACCCCGACAACTATGAGCGCTCGGAGGAGCTGGCACAGCAGCTCTATGAGCTTCGCAAGAAGAAGGGCATGACCATCGAGCAGGCCCGCGAGCTCGTCAGGAACCCCTTGTACCTCGGTTGCATGATCATCAAGACCAATGGCGCCGACGGCCAGATCAGCGGTGCGCTCTCCACCACCGGCGAGACGCTGCGCCCCGCGTTGCAGATCATCAAGTGTGCGCCCGGCATCAGCTGTGTCAGCGGCGCCATGCTGCTCATCACGCAGAAACCCGAGTATGGCGAGAACGGCGTCCTTGTCATGGGCGACGTGGCCGTCACCCCCATGCCCGATGCCGACCAGCTGGCACAGATTGCCGTGTGTACGGCACAGACAGCCAAGAGCGTTGCCGGCTTCGCCGACCCGCGCGTGGCCATGTTGAGCTTCTCCACGAAGGGGTCTGCCAAGCACGAGGTGGTGGATAAGGTCATCGAGGCCACACGCCTGGTGCGCGAGCGCCAGCCGGAGCTGAAGGTTGATGGCGAGCTGCAGGCCGATGCCGCCCTCGTGCCCGGCGTGGGCAAGAAGAAAGCCCCTGGCAGCGCCATCGCCGGCCAGGCCAATGTGCTCATCGCCCCGAACCTCGAGGTGGGCAACATAGCCTACAAGCTTGTGCAGCGCTTGGGCGACGCCATCGCCATAGGCCCCATCCTCCAGGGCATAGCCCGCCCCGTCAACGACCTCAGCCGTGGTTGCAGCGTCGAGGACATCTATTACCTCATTGCCATCACCGCCTGCCAGGCCATGGATGCCAACTAAACTCTATTCAACAACATAAATGAAGATACTTGTTCTCAACTGTGGCTCCTCGTCCATCAAGTACGCCCTGTATGACATGGACGACCACAGTGTCATCACCAGTGGCGGCATCGAGAAGATTGGTCTGCCCGATTCGTTCATCAAGATCAAGGCCAAGGGTCAGAAGGTGCAGTTCGATGCCCCTGTGCCAGAGCACACCGCCGGCGTGCAGCTCATCTTCAAGGTTCTCACCGAGGGCGACCTTGCCGTGCTCAGTGACTTGCACGAAATCGACGCCGTGGGCCACCGCATGGTGCATGGCGGCGAGCGTTTCTCCGAGAGCGTGCTGCTCACGCCCGAGGTGATGGAGCAGTTTGCCGCTTGCAACGACCTGGCGCCGCTCCACAATCCTGCAAACATCAAGGGCGTTGACGCCGTCAAGGCCCTGCTGCCCGAGCTGCCGCAGGTGGGCGTGTTCGACACCGCCTTCCACCAGACCATGCCCGACTATGCCTACATGTACGCTCTCCCCTATGAGCTGTATGAGAAGTACGGCGTCCGTCGCTACGGCTTCCACGGCACCAGCCACCGCTACGTGTCGCAGCGTGTGCTGGAGTTCCTCGGCATGCCGCGTGAGGGTTCCAAGATCATCACCTGCCACATCGGCGGCGGCGCCAGCATGGCCGCCGTGAAGGATGGTCGCGTCATCGACACCACCATGGGCCTGACCCCGCTCGAGGGCCTGATGATGGGTACCCGCTCGGGCGACATCGACGCCGGCGCCGTCACCTTCCTCATGGACAAGCTCGGCCTCGACACCCACGGCATCAGCAACCTGCTCAACAAGCAGAGCGGTCTGCTCGGCGTGAGCGAGGGCCGCAGCGACTTCCGCGACATCCTGGCCGGCATAGCCGAGGGCAACGACCACGCCCGTCTGGCCAAGGAGATGTACACCTACCGCATCAAGAAATACATCGGCGCCTACGCCGCCGCCATGGGTGGCGTGGATGTGATCCTGTTCACCGCCGGCGCCGGCGAGAACCAGTGGGAGGTGCGCGAGGGTGCCACCAAGGGCTTGGAGTACCTCGGCGTGGAGGTCGATGAGCAGAAGAACCACGCCTGCCGCGCCACGGAGGCCGTCATCAGCACCGACGCCTCGCGCGTGAAGGTGTGTGTCATCCCCACCGACGAGGAGCTGATGATAGCCATGGACACGCTGGCCATCGTGGGTTAGGCACGTCTTCCTCGTTTAGACCTACTCTTTCTCTCAACGGATGATTCGGATCATACGAATTGTGTGTCCTTCAACCTGATAGACGAATTGCACGAATTGCTTTGTCGTTGGTGTCTGTCACCAGTGCGCCGCAATTCGTGCAATTCGTCTGATTCGTTGCGCCATGCAGCCATTCACCCTGCGCTGCAATTCGTGCAATTCGTGTAATTCGTTGCGTCGTGCCGTTATCGTGCGCTGCGTGTGTGGTGCGATTCGTGGCGGCGCGGTGGCCTGTGTGCGGTCTATGGCTGCGTGTCGCCCTCGATGTAGTTCTCCATCCAGAACTGCTCGCCATCGAACACGCCGAAGGTGAACTGTTCGAGCCAGTCGCCGAGGATGAGCACCCGCGTTGTGCGCGAGAGCATGAGGTCCAGCTCTATGTGGCGATGGCCGAACACGAAGTAGTTGACCGACGGATGTGAGCGCACATAGTCCTTGGCGAAGACCACGAGCGGCTCCAAGTTTTCGCCCATGTATGGCTCTATGCCGAGGCGCTGGTGCTTGCGGCGGCTGTTGGCGGCCCAGGCCAGGCCCAGGCGTATGCCCACGTCGGGGTGGAGCCAGCGGAATAGCCATTGGCATGTGCGGTTGTGGAACACGGCGCGCAGCATCTTGAACTGCCGGTTGCCGTCGCCGAGGCCGTCGCCGTGGGCCAGGAAGAACACCTTGTCGCCCAGCTCCACCGTGGCGGGGCGTTGGTGCACGGTGCAGCCGCATTCCCGCTCGAGGTAGTCGCGACACCACACGTCGTGGTTGCCCACGAAGAAGTGAATCTCCACGCCGGCGTCGGTGAGCTCGCTCACCTTGCCCAAGAAGCGTGTGTAGCCCTTGGGCACACACTCGCGGTATTCGTACCAGAAGTCAAACATATCGCCGAGCATATAGACGGCCCCCGCCTTGTCGCGTATGCTGTCGAGGAAGCGCACCAACCGCCGCTCGCGGGTGCGGTTGTGGGCTGTTGCCGTGCAGCCCAGGTGGGCGTCTGAGATGAAGTATATCGGGCGCATGGGTAAAGTGAGGAGTTAGAAGTGAGGGGTGGGAAGTGATGGGTGAGGAGTGATGGGTGTGGGGTGAGAAGCGAATAATGGCTGCACTATAGCATTCCCAGCTCCAGCTTAGCCTCCTCGGTCATCATGTCCTGTGTCCATTCGGGTTCAAACACGAGGTTGACGTTGACGGCCGTGAGGCCTTCGATGTTCTCCAGCTTCTGGCGCACGTCCTCCACGATGAAGTCTGCCATGGGGCATGACGGTGCCGTCATGGTCATATCGACGTCGAGCTGTGTGAGTTCGTCGTTGAGTTCTATGCGGTAGATGAGGCCCAGGTCGTAGATGTTGACGGGTATCTCGGGGTCGAACACCGTCTTTAGGCGTTCGACGATGAGTTCTTCCAGTTCTCTTTTGGTCATATATCGTTGTGGGTTCGCTGTTGGTTGGTGGTATGGTGTGCGGCGGTTGGGGTGCCGTTTGCGCTGTGGGGCATGTTGGGGTGGGGCAGTGTGGTGTCAGAGCTTGCCCTGTTCGCGGTAGCTGTAGTAGTTGGTGTCGGTGACGATGACGTGGTCCAGCATCTGCAGCTCCATGACTTTGGCGGCGCGCGAGAGGCGCTCGGTGAGGCGGTCGTCGGCCTGGCTGGGTCTGAGGTTGCCCGAGGGGTGGTTGTGGGTGAAGGCAAATGCTGTGGCGCGCCGCATGATGGCTTCGCGCAGCGTGAGGCGCACATCGACGAGTGTCTCCGCTATGCCGCCTCGGCTGACGAGGTACGGCTTGCCGATGACGCTGCTGTCGGGGCGCAGGTATATGGCGTAGCTCTCCTCGTGGGGCAGGTCCTGCATGATGGGGTGCATGAGCCTGAAGATGTCTGTCGCGCTGTGCACGTAGCGTTTCTCCATGGCGGCCTCTGTGGCCCGCCGCTTGCCCAGCTCGCATGCGGCGATGATGGTGATGGCCTTGGCGGGTCCCAGGCCCTTGTAGCGCGTGGCTGTGAGTTCGTCGATGCTCATGCGCCCCAGCTGCCGCAGGCTGTTGCCGCAGTCGGCGAGCACGCGCTGCATGAGTTCCACAGCCGTTTCCTCCGTGTTGCCCGAGCCGATGAGTATGGCCAGCAGTTCGGCGGCGGTGAGTGCTTCAGGCCCGTTGGCAGCGAGTTTCTCGCGCGGGCGGTCGTCGGTGGGCAGTTCCTTGATGTTCATTCATGCATACAGTTTCTTGTTGTCGTCGAAACCCTCGTCCTTGCGGCGCAGGATGATGCGCCGCCAGAATGCGGATATGAAGCCGCTGCCGTAGCCCGTGAGTTGGATGAACGAGGCGTATGCGGCCAGCAGACCCACGCGCAGGCTGCGGTTGCGTATGGCGGCGTCGGTGGCAAAGAGCAGGGCGAGCGCCGCTGGCGGCAGCAGCGCACAGAGCGTGAGCGCCGTGCCGGCGTAGGTCAGGACGAGGCTCATGTTGCATCCCGGCTGGCAGCTGCCGGCGAGGCCGACAACGGCCAGAATGACTCCCGCGAGTGCCATGGCCGCGAGTGTGGCCAAGCCGATGGTGAAGAGCGCCGGCAGCGTGTGCACGGGCTTCATGGTGCCCGGATGGAGCAGCGCGAGGTTGATGCGCGCAGCCCCGGAGTTGCGCACCTGGCGGAAGAACTGCCGGAAGCTCGTGCGCCGCTTGTGCCACACCCAAGCCCCGGGCATGAGGCGGCAGCGTGCGCCGCTCTCCACGATGCGGTAGCTGAAGTCTATGTCCTCGCCGAAGCGCATCGGGCGGAAGCCGCCCAGCCGGCGCCATAGGTCGGCCGCAACGCCCATGTTGAACGAGCGGGGGAAGAAGCGGTCGAGCCCCTTCTTGCTGCCGCCACGTATGCCGCCGGTGGTGAAGGCCGACGTCATGGCGTAGTTGATGGCCTTCTGCGTGGGGGTGAAGGCCGGGTGGGCGCGGTCGGGGCCGCCAAAGGCGTCGGCGGGCGCTGTGGCCAGCTCCGTCTCTATGGCTTGCAGGTAGCCTGGCGGCAGGATGACGTCGGAGTCAAGTACGATGAGCCACTCGCCCCGGGCGCGTGCGGCGCCGTAGTTGCGCGCCGGCCCCGGGCCGCCGTTGGCCTTGACGAGGTACGTGATGTCGAGCCCCGCATGGCGGCGGCATGCCGCCTCGCACGTCGTCGTGGAGCCGTCCTCGACGACGATGACCTCAAACGCCGGCACATCGCGTTTGCCAGCGCCGTTGCTGCCTTGTGCCTCGAGGCTCGTGAGCAGCTCGTCCACCTCGTCGGGGCGGTTGAAAACGGGGATTATGATAGAGTATTTCGGCATAAAGGCATCCTTTGCGGCGCAAATGTACAAAAAAATCCCGCATCGCTGCGTCTTTTGGCTCTCTTTTTTCATGCTTGGCGTGCGAAAAGGCCGTTACGCCTCGGCAACGGGTGCCGCCAACCCCTATCTCAGCCACACCTCGATGGCCAGTGGCAGGTGGTCGCTGACGCCGCCGTGGTACGTGGGGCCGCGGAAGGTGCGCCGCGGCATGTCGCCGCCGTAGGACCTGTTCTCCTCTACCAGCCAGGGCAGGCGCACCACCATGGCCGCCCCGCTTGGCTCCACGCCGTCCGACACGAGCACGTGGTCCAGCCACTGCCAGAAGCCCCGGTAGCAGTATGTGCCGCGCGCCCCGGCGTCGTCGGTCAGCCGGAGGGGCGCGCCGGCGAACACCGCGTCGTCAGCCCCGGCGTTGAAGTCGCCCATGACGATGATGCGCTTTGGCGCCGCGAGGCGCGACATGTCGGCAGCCATGGAGGCGCCACGTCCGGCGTCGGCCCGTGGACGGCGCCCTTGTATGCTATCGACCAGCTCCCACAGCCGCGCCGCTGCCAGCCGCCTGTTGCGGTCGCCCGCAGGGCCGCCGGCGCGGCTCGGCAGGTGAGCCACGATGACGTGGAGCGTGTCCAGCCCCGCTCGAGTGAACACCAGCCCGCGGGCGTAGAGCAGGTCGCGCGTGGGGCGCAGGCCGTGGTCGCGGCTGGCCACGCGCACGCTCTCGTGGCTCAGGAGGCGGAAGCGGAATGGGTTGTACATGAGTGCCACGTCGATGCCGCGCTCGTCGTCGCTGCGGGTCATGACATACTCGTAGCCCAGCTCGCGCAGGGGGCTGCGGCGCGTCAGTGTGTGCATGACGCTGTCGTTCTCCACCTCACACAGCCCCACCATGTCCACCATGCCGCGGCCGTCGGCGCACAGCGTGGCGATGACGCGCGCTATGTCGGTGAGCTTGCGCCAGTAGCGGCCCGACGTCCAGCGCCGAGCCGCCGTGGGCAGGAACTCCTCGTCGCGCTTGCCGGCATCGTGGAGCGTGTCGAACAGGTTCTCCACGTTCCACTCCACCACGCGCAGCCTGCCGCGATCCGCCCATGCTGCCGTGTCGGCGCCATGGACGGCGGCGCCCGGCGTGGCTCCTGCTGCCGCCATCATGGTGGTCAGCGCGGCGGTCAGAGCCGCCATGGCGGCGATGTGTGTGGGTCTCATGAGCGTGTGTGTGGCTTTTTGTGTCAAGATAATGCGTGGTGCGGGCATATTCCTGGCCTCGCGGGCTGCGTGTTTCGCAGATTTGTCGTACCTTTGCGCCGCAAATCGAAACACTGCTATTTATGGAATACATGTCAAAGGAGGGCTATGACCGGCTCGTGGAGGAGCTGCACCAGCTCGAACGCGTGGAGCTGCCGCGCGTGAAGGATGCCATCGCCGAGGCGCGCGACAAGGGCGACCTGAGCGAGAATTTCGAGTACCATGCCGCCAAGCGCGAGCAGGCGCGGCTGCTGGGGCGCATACGCTTCAAGCAGCGCGTGCTGGAGTTTGCGCGCGTCATCGACACCTCGCGCCTCAACGCCGACAGCGTGGGGCTGCTCAGCCATGTGGCCATGACCAACACCGACACCCACGCCGCCATGACATACGTCATCGTCAGCCCCCACGAGGCCAACCTGCGCGAGGGCAAAATCTCCATCAAGTCGCCCATCGGCCAGGCACTGCTCGGCAAGAAGGCCGGCGACACCGTGGAGGTGCGCGTGCCGGCGGGCGTCATGCACCTGCACATCGACAGCGTGAGCCTCTGACACCGCCGCGCGTCTCAGCTCATCCAGCTGCCCTTGCCCACAAAGTGGGTGTCGAGGAATGCCTGGAAGGCATCGCGGTACATCTCGCCTATGGGCAGGAAGGTGCTGGCGTCCATGATGACGCGGTTCTTGTTCACCTCCTCCACCTTGTTGAGGTTGACGATGTACGAGCGGTGGATGCGCATGAAGTAGGAGGGCAGGCGCTCTTCCATCTTCTTCAGCGAGAGCAGCGTGATGATGGGCTTCACCTGCCCATCGACCCACACCTTCACGTATTCGCTCATGGCCTCGACGTAGCGTATGTCGGGGATGCTCACCTTCAGGATGCGCGAGTCGCTCTTGAGGAACATCGTCTCGTCCTGCGGCATCGTGGCTGCCGGGGCGGCATCCGTGGCCGCCGGCGCCGTGGCGGGTGCCGTGGCGGCGGCAGCCTCTGGGGCGCCGGTGGCGGCCAGACGGTCGCGCAGTCGTGTGGCGGCGCGCATGAAGTCCTGCATGCCAAAGGGCTTGAGCAGGTAATCGACGGCGTTGACTCGGAATCCCTCCACGGCGTATTCCGAATAGGCGGTGGTGAACACCACCAGCGGCGGTGCGGCGAGCGACTTCACGA
>JAFSVI010000175.1 GCA_017445145.1 Bacteroidaceae bacterium
GAGCTGGTGGAGCTGGCCAAGAAGCAAGGCCGCGAGTTCACCGACGCCGACCCGCACACGCTGCTCAAGCCCGCGCTGCCGGGCTTCATCAAGGAGATGGAGGACAACGGCTGGGAGCGCGGCCAGGACGACGAGGAGCTCTACGAGCTTGCCATGCACCCCGAGCAGTACCGCAACTACAAGAGCGGCCAGGCCAAGAAGAACTTCCTGGCCGACCTGGACAAGGCCAAGATGGCCAAGCTGCAGGCCAGCGCCGGACCCAAGATGAGCTTGGAGGAGCTGTCGGCCTTCAAGCACGCCAAAGCCGACGCCATCACGGCTCCCGAGAACGGACAGCTGCTGTTCGAGGTCAGCGGCGACGCCGGCGTGACGCGCTGCACGGAACCCGCCATCGGCTCGACGTACAAGGCTGGCGAGACGGTGTGCTACCTGCAGACGCAATGGGGCCAGATTATAGCCCTGCCCGCCGCGCTGGGCGGCACGCTTGTGGATGTTAGCGCCCATCAGGGTCAGCACGTGGTCAAGGGTCAGGCCGTGGCGTGGATTGAGCGCGGCTGACGCAGCAGCGCCCTACCCTCCCCCAAAAAACGAACAAGTTCACCCCCCTGTCCAAGCCCTCGCGATGAAGAGCCGGACAGGGGGGTGAAGTGTATGCTATGATGGCGCCTGGCTATTTGCTCATCTGGAACCCGAGCTTCATGCCCTGGTAGCTGTTGCCGAGCAGGCTGCCTACGCTGCCAATGAGGCCGTTGCTCTTGCCGAGCAGCGAGCCTATGGCGTTGATGCCGGTGAGGAGCTTGTCGGCATCGTAGAGCAGGCACAGGTTGGTGCCGTCCATGCCGACGAGACACGACTGGTTCATCAAGCCCAGCGTGCCATTGAGCTTCAGGGTCTTGGTGCTCTTGTCGTAGGTGTAGGTGCCGGTGGAGACGGTGCGCCCCGAGGTCTGGATGCTGAAGGTCTTGTCCTCGTTGAAGGTGTAGCTGGTGACGCCCTTCTTGATGCCTATCTTGCTGAGGTAGGTGTCGAGCTTCTTCTCGATGGTGTTGGCCATGACCTCGCCGCCGGCCTGGGCCAGAAGCGACTCGCTCTCGAAGCGGCACTCGGGCGCCTGGTATGTCCATGTGCCGACGAATGTCTGCTCGGTGATGTTGCTGGCGAGCACGCTGCCGAGCAAACCGTTGAGGATGCTCACCCCGGCGCCGATGAGGCCGTCGGTGGCGGTGGTGCCTGTTGACGACGTGGTGCCCGATGATGCACCTGTCAGTCCGCATGACGAGAGGGTGATGGTCGCCGCCATGACGGCGGCAAAGAGTGATGATTTCTTCATAATGTGTTTGTATTTATATGTGATAGGTTGGTTAGTTACTTGCCGAAGAGGAAGATGGCGGGTGTATGGGAGAGGTCAGGCAGCGTGGCGTGGCGCCAGGCGGCCACGGTGCGCGTGGTAATCCACTCGTCAGTGGTGGTGATGCCGGCAGCCACGCACAAGCGGGTCTGCGGACGCAGTGTCTGGCACAGGGTATCGAAGAGCTTGCGGTTGCGATAGGGGGTCTCTATGCAGAGCTGCGTCTGGCCCTCCTGCCAGGCTCGCGCCTCGAGCTGCTTGATGCGGCGTGCGCGCTCGGCGCCGTCGATGGGCAGATAACCCAAGAAGGCGAAGCTCTGGCCGTTGAGGCCGGAGGCCATGACGGCGAGGAGCATCGACGACGGTCCCACCAGCGGCACCACGCGCAAGCCTTTGCGCTGGGCTATGGCCACGACATCGGCTCCCGGGTCGGCCACGGCAGGGCATCCGGCCTCGGAGATGACGCCGACGCTCTCGCCGTTCTCTATCGGTTTGAGAAACGACTCGAAGGCGGCGGCATCGGCGTGCTTGCCCATGGGGTGGAAGGTGAGAGCATCGATGTCGATGGCGGCGTCCACGCGGCGCAGGAAGCGCCGCGCGGAGCGCACGTCCTCGACTATGAAATGCCTGATGGCGCAGACGATGTCGTGGTTCGCCGATGGCAATATGCGCTCATGCGGCGTGTCGCCGAGTTCCACGGGTATGAGGTAGAGGGCGCTGTCCATTATACCATTTACGATATATCATGTAGGCATTTACCATTAGCCATGTGCCACTTACTTGACGACGACCTTGCGGCCGGCGACGATGAATATGCCACGCCGGCCCGTGCGGCGGAGCTCGGCGAGCGACGCTGCCACACGGCGTCCGCCGAGGTCGTAGCAGGGTGCGTCGGCGGCCTCTGTGGCGGCCATGTCGATGATGCCCACGGGACGGTGGAAGCGTATGCGCACCTCGGTGGGGCTGTTCCAGTTGTTGGTGGAGTTGCCGGAGCATAGCAGCCGCACGTAGCGTGCCTCGACGGGGTCGAAGCTGTAGCGCTCAAGCTCGTTGGTCATGCCGCTGCTGGAGAGGTCGGCGGTGACATCTGTCCATGTGCTCTTGTCGTTGGACACCTGCACCTTGAAGTAGAAGGTGCGCTTGTTGCCATCGTAGAAGGCCACATCCACGGCATAGACGCGCTTGGCCTCCTTGAGGTCGAAGCATATCCACTTGTTCTTGCCCTCGTAGCTCCAGCGCGTGGCGAGGGAGCCGTCGTTGACATTGGAGTAGGGGTTGCCCGATTGCGAGCCTTCGGCGGTGATGGTGATGCCTGTCTGCGGCTCGTCGAGCGGCACGGTGAGGATGACCAAGCGCTCCTGTCCGGCCTGCATGTCGCCTCCGTCGGCACTGTGTATGCCCTGTGCGGAGAAGGTGTAGCGACCGTAGTCGAGCGGCTGGTCGAGGGTTATGGTCACAGTGCCGTCGGTGTTCACCACTGCCTGGCCGCTGATGGCCACGCCGTCGATGGCATAGTTGGCGACGTTGGCAGCGTCGGCGGCATTGGGCTGGAGGTTGAAGCGCACGTTGACGGTGGCGGCGCTGGCAAGCGTGACCTCGGAGAGACGCAGGTGTGGCTTCACGGCCTCGCCCACGGCGAGGCGGCTCATCTCGGAGGCAGCGAGGAGGTATGCACCTACGCCGAAGTCGTGGTAGCTCGATGCATTGACGGTGGTGTTTGGGCTTGCGCTCTCGCCGATGGGCTGAATGTAGCCCACGGTGCCGTCGGCCTGCAGGGCCACGGTGGTGAGATAGTGCCACGCCTTCTCCAGCGTCTTGCCGTAGGCCATCTCGTCGAGGATGCCGTTGCGTATGCCCCAGGCGTAGGCGTAGGCGTTGAGGGCTGTGCCGCTGGTCTCGTAGCCGGGAGCCTGTGCTGGGTCGAGGAGCGAGCGTGTCCAGTAGCCCTCGCTCTGCTGGCAGTCCTTGAGTGCGGCCGCAAGCCGGCGGTAGTAGGCGATGTACTCATCGCGGTGGCTGTCGGTGGCGGGCAGCTCATTGAGCACCTTGGCAAATGCGGCGAAGATCCACCCGTCGCCACGCGCCCAGAAGTCCTTCTTGCCGCTGTTGGTGGTGTGTGCGGGATAGACGTACTTGGCATCGCGGAAGTAGAGGCCCGTGGCGCTGTCGTACATGATGCTGTTGGCATACTGCCAGTACTGGTACATCTTGTCGAGGTACGTCTGGTTGCCGGTGATGTTGTAGAGCTTGGTCATGATGGGCATGACCATGAACAGCCCATCGACCCACCAAAGGTAGTCGGTGGCAGTGGTCGAGATCTCGTAGTCCATGACCTCGAGGGCGCGTGCGAGCTTTGTGGCATCGGGTGTGGCATCGAGGGCGTAGAGGTCGGCATATACCTGGAAGCACACCTGGTTGTCGCCGAAGAGCACGTAGTCGGCTCCCTCGCCGTAGGTCTTGTACTTCCAGTTGGCCTTGTTGGTGCCTGTGGCACCCCACCAGTTGTTCTGCTGTGCCCATGCGGTGGAGTAGTCGCGATATACGCCGTCGCCGGTGGCCTCGTAGGCGGCCATGTTGCCGATGTGATACACGGCACGGTTCCAGAAGTAGTCGCCATGTGTGGGGTGCTTCTCCTGCCACGTCTGGTTGACGGTGTTGATGATGCCTATGACAGAGGCCATGTCGGGCAGTGTCTCCATGCTGGTGGCGGTGAGCGGCGACTGCACGCGGTCGCGGAACTGCTCAAGGGCAAAGAACCAGTCGTCGTCGGTGGCATAGCGTCCGGCGGGGAAGATGTTCCACCCGGCACCGAAGTAGAAGGTCTGCTCCGTGCCTACGGTATAGTCGAAGGTGAGGCAGAGGTGGTTGTCGATGACCTCGGTGCGCGGGTTGGCCTCGGCAGGGACGTAGGCTCCCTGGAAGAAGCGCGCGTTGGCGCTGCTGACGGTGCCTTCGCTCTTGTTGTCGGCCCATCCGATGAGGCCTGTCTCGCCGGTGAAGGCCACGCCCGCTGCATTGTGGCTCATGTCGGTGTGCTGGTAGAGCGCCACGGCAAGGCGCAGGGTGGCGGGAGCGCCGTCGAGGCGCACTGTGCCACGGTTGAGCATAGCGCCGGCCCGTGTCTCCACGCTGAGTGTCTCGGTGTATGTGGCAGCCCCGGCCTGCACATTATTATATGTAATGGTGAAGGCGGAGGCGAGGGCGCCGCTGGCGGTGATGTCGCACACGTTGTATGGGTCGTGCATGACGAGGTGTCCGTTCTCGACCACTGCCACGCCGCCGCATCCGAGGCGCTTGCCGTTGACGCTGTAGGCATCCACGCCATACTGGCTCTCGTTGTGGTAGTTGGACAGGGTGTACATGTCGTCGATGACGGGTGTGGCAAGCTTCTTGGACCACACATCGACGCCCTGTGCGGTGTTGGGTTCGGAGGCGAGGAGCTTGGCGGCGTACATGCGGTAGGCCGAGAGGTCGTTCTCCCATGCTATGTCGGCGCGCGAGGATGGCGACTTGATGGCGGCATAGGTGACCTTGGTGGGCGCTGTGGGCGTGCCGGCGGCGAGGGTGTAGCCCTTGGTGGTGCCGGCGGCCACGGCAGCCTGGAAACGTATGGCCGATGTGCCCACGGCCTCAAAGGGGATGACGTTGCCGCCCTCGTCGGTGAGGATGCTGATGGCGGGGTTCGTCGTCTCTGGCACGCTGACCACCACGGTCTCCTGCGCGCGGTCGAAGCCGAGGCTGTTGCGCAGACGGAAGGTGAATGTCTGCGTTGTTCCTGGCTGTGGCTCAGGGTCGGTGCCTTCCTTCTTGGTGATGACAACGTTGTCCCAACCGATGATCTTGGCGCTGCCGGCCGAGGTGTGTATGGCCTTGAGCTGGATGGTGGTGGCGGCCGTGCCGTTGCTCTCGAAGTCGAGCGTCACCGTCTGCCACTCTTCCTTGTTCTCGAGCGTGGGCGAGGCGACGGTGGCACCGCCCTCGGTGACGATGTTCACGATGGCATCGCCTCCGAGGCCGCTCTTCCATAGGTTGCAGGTGAGGGTGTATTTCCCTTCGGGCAGGAGCACCTTCTGCCACAGCGTGAGCGTTGGTGTACCCCAGTTCTGGCGGATCCAGTAGGTCTGGTTGCCGTTGGCGGCGGGCTTTGCCAAGGAGGCGAAGAAGTTGCTGAAGTAGAGGTCGCCGCTCTTGAGGGCTGTGAGGTCGTTGGCATCGCCGTTGGTGCGGTCGATGTTCCACCCTTCGGGCAGGTAGATGGCGCGGTCGCTGCTGACGCCCGTGCCGCCGAGGACGGTGTATGAGCCTTCGAAGTCGCCGTTGCGGAGCGCCGTAGGCAGCTCCTCCTGCTCAAAAGGGATGCCCTGCAGCTCGCATATCTCCTTCTGCGTGAGTGCCACGTCGTAGAGGCGCAGGTCGCTGATGGTGCCGCAGAAGTCCTGGTTGTCGTTGGCGTAGCTGCCGTCCCACCACTGTGTGCGGCCTATGTAGTTGCGTGCGTCGGCGGCAATCTCGGCGAGCTGGTAGGGTTCCACCTGGTTGGCGGTGCCAGAGGCGTTCTCCTTGCCGTCGATAAAGATGGTGGTGAGCTTCGTGGCCGCATCGAAGGTCACGGCGAGCTTGTACTCCGTTCCGGCGACGAGCTTGGTGGAGCTGTTGACCATGGTGGTGGTGCCGCCGTTGTACTTGATGCCGGCCGAGAGGGCGTCGGCGCGCAGGAAGAGGCTGTTGCCGGAGGCGGAGCCGAAGTCGTAGAGGCGCGGCTGCTTGGTCATCGTTGTGGGTTTGGCAGTGACGATGACGGTGTATGAGCGCAATGCGGTGAGCAGCCCCTCGGGTGCTGTGCCGAACTTATTGGTGGCAAAGCCGCTGGCGGTGTTGGCCGTCTGGTCGAGGGATTCTGGCATCGTGTAGCGCAGGTTGTGGGTGATGTCGCGCGGCTGCACGCTGACGGTGAACTGCCGCGTCTTGTCGGCACATGTGGCTGTGAGGGTGACGTCGGTGGCCGTCGCGGGGAATGCCACGCAGCCAGCGGCCGTGATGACGTCGGGGTTGGAGGAGGCCCATGTGATGTTCAGCCCGAGACGCGTGGTGGGCAGCACGAGGTCGGTGTATGTCTGTTCGGGCAGCGAGAGCATGTTGATGGCGTTCTGCGCCTTCTCGCTCTCGAGCTGCGTCAGCGCCTCCGTGGCGAGGCTCTGCACCGTTACGGGCGATGCCACGGCGCTGAACATGGATGCGGCAAGAATGGCGTGGCTGCTGCCGTCGGTGGTGACGTTGCCACCGGCGAAGTCCGTGGTCTCCACGACCTGATCGACGAGGCCGTTGCGGTAGGCAATGAGGCGTTGTCCGTCGTAGGTGAGTGTGAGCACCCACGTCTGCAGCTTGGTGGGGTGGTTGTCGCCACTGGTGCCTGTGGAGCCTGTTGCCCAGGCATCGGAGGTGAGCAGTCGGTTCTGGCTGCGGTAGCTTTTGGAGCCGATGGTGATGACGGGGTAGTTGTCGGCATCGAGGGTGTAGGTCATGCCGGAGCCTATGGCGAAGAGCTTGCCGCTATATGCGCCCTCGTTCATGGCGATGGAGAGGGTGAGCGTCTGCCCCGAGGCGAGGCTGGCCTGTGCGGGCGTCGTTGTCTGCCCTTGTGTGAGGTCCTCGTGCCACTCGTAGTGGCAGCGTATGTCTGTGGGGTAGCCGAGTGGGTAGTTCTTCTGCACCATCCAGTAGTAGTAGTCGCCATTCATCCACGCCAGGCGCATGGGCGAGTTCTTGGAGCCGGGGATGACGAATGGTCGCACGTTGTTCTTGGCAGAGTTCTTGGTGACCTGCTCCTTGCCGGCCACCTCCCCGGCGTCGTTGATGGTGTATTTCCATATCTCATACACGCCGTCCTTGTTGTACTCGCCGTTGCGCGTGGGTATGCTCAGGTATAGGTCGTTGACGTTGTCGGGGTCGATGGCCATGCCGCCGCTGTAGCAGCGCTCGGTGCTGTTCCAGTTCTGGTGGAAGGCGTGGCCGCCATATTGCACCCACGTGCGGCGCCACTCGGTGCCTGTCCAGCGTGCATACCAATATACGTGGGTGGTCTTGGCGTCGTCGATGTGGGGATAGGCTATGACGGGGTTCTCGTTGGCATCGAGGGTGATTTGCCACACCCAGTTGCGTATGCTGGCGGAGTTATCGACCACGGCCGTGGGGTGGGCGGTGGCATAGCTGTCCTGCTTGTTGACGTTGTGAACGCCGTTGGCGATGACGCTGAGCTGGTTGCCATTGATGTCGCGCAGGATGGGTCCGTTGCCGTGGTTTATGTCGATGACGTTGAAGTAGAGCCAGTCGGGCATCTCGTTGTCGGGGTGGCCGGTGGTGTAGGAGAGGTATATCTTGTCCTTGCCGTTGCTCTGGTACTTGGCGTATGGGCGGGCGCCGGTGCTCTGCACGATCTGCTTGGGTCCGAAGTCGAAGGCGCAGTCGCCGTTGGCATCGGGCATGGTGAGGCGAGCAATGGTGGGGTGCCAGTTGATGCCTCTCCAGCAGAGGTAGATGTGGTTGGGGTCGTCGCTGAGGATGAAGGGTGAGGGGTAAGTGGTGTTGTTGGCCGTGGCAAGGTACTTCTCGTCGCCCAGGTCAGTGATGTCGCCGGGGCGGCGGGAGATGCGGTACCATATCTTGGCCTCGTCGGTGTGGCGGGTGTAGAAGATCATCACGCGCTCATCGGGGAGCACCAGGAAGGTGGGGTTGTTGTGGTCGTCTGGCTGAAAGTAGCTGCGGATGAGCACGTCGGTCTTGCGGCCGGTGAGCCAGTCGTACTGCGTGGCCTTGACGTTGCCGTGGACGTCGATGTAGCCAATGTAGGTGGCCTTGATGGTTGAGGAGGCGCTCTCGTAGTGGAGGGCCCGCGGGTCGGCGAACCAGCACCAGGCGCCTTCGTCGGCAACGACGGTGCCGCTGTACTGCTCCTGAGCGCTGAGGCCGAGGGCGGCCGTTAGCGCCAGGGTGAGGGTTAGGAAGAGCTTTTTCATTGCTTTTTGGGGAAGGGGGATGGTTAGTGAGCGAAGGTTGGGAGGAGGATGGGGGTCGATGCGAATACGCATCGCACAAGACACTGCCGCCACGGGGGGCGCACCCATAGGGAGGGATGCGCGGGGAGGGAGGGATGCGCGGGGACGGAGGGGCGCGCGGGGAAGGAGGGGTGCGCGGGGAAGGGTGGGGTGCGCGGGGAAGGGAGGGACCGCGGGGAAGGAGGGGCGCGCGGGGACGGAGGGGTGCGCGGGGAAGGGAGGGACCGCGGGGAAGGA